>NZ_JBHJRX010000029.1:0-85491 GCF_042268605.1 Streptomyces sp. NPDC056296
GCCGACAGCGGCGCCGCCCGCCCCCCGCCCCTGCGGGGGCAGCGGCGCCCGGCCCCGTCGCGGTCCGTACTGCGCAGGTCGCGTCCTGTGTTGCTCCACTGGACCAACTTAGGTCGGTTTATGTGCCGAATAGCCCGACAGACACGCCGTCGGTCCGAGCTTGGCCAAGCGTTCGACACCGCGCGGGTCCGGTACCCGCCACCCCGTAGACTGGTGGATCGGCCCTGCCTGGCCCGCCCCACCCCTCCATCCCTCCGCATCCTCACGTACGGGAAGTCGCAACGTGTCGCTCACGATCGGAATCGTCGGTCTGCCGAATGTCGGCAAGTCGACCCTGTTCAACGCCCTGACCAAGAACGACGTGCTCGCGGCCAACTACCCGTTCGCCACGATCGAGCCCAACGTCGGCGTGGTGGGCGTCCCCGACCCCCGCCTGACGAAGCTGGCCGAGATCTTCTCCTCCGAGAAGGTCCTCCCGGCCACGGTCGACTTCGTCGACATCGCGGGCATCGTGCGCGGCGCCAGCGAGGGCGAGGGCCTGGGCAACAAGTTCCTGGCCAACATCCGCGAGTCCGACGCGATCTGCCAGGTCATCCGCGCCTTCAAGGACGAGAACGTCGTTCACGTCGACGGCAAGGTCTCGCCCAAGGACGACATCGAGACGATCAACACCGAACTGATCCTCGCCGACCTCCAGACCATCGAGAAGGTCCTCCCGCGCCTCCAGAAGGAGTCCCGGATCAAGAAGGACGTGGCGCCCAAGGTCAAGGCGGTCGAGGAGGCCAAGGAACTCCTGGAGAAGGGCGACACGCTCTTCGCGCACGGCATCCTCCAGGGCAGCGAGCGCGCCGAACTCCTCCACGACCTGCACCTCCTCACCACCAAGCCCTTCCTCTACGTCTTCAACGTCGACGAGGACGAGCTGACCGACGAAGCCTTCAAGGACGACCAGCGAGCCCTGGTCGCCCCCGCCGAGGCGATCTTCCTCAACGCCAAGCTGGAGGCGGACCTCGCGGAGCTGGAGGAGGACGAGGCCCTGGAACTCCTCCAGTCCGTCGGCCAGGAGGAGCCCGGCCTCGCCACCCTCGCCCACGTCGGCTTCAACACCCTCGGCCTGCAGACCTACCTCACGGCCGGCCCCAAGGAATCCCGCGCCTGGACCATCAAGAAGGGCGCCACCGCCCCCGAGGCCGCCGGTGTCATCCACACCGACTTCCAGAAGGGCTTCATCAAGGCCGAGGTCATCTCCTTCGACGACCTGGTGACCACCGGCTCGGTCGCCGAGGCCCGCGCCAAGGGCAAGGCACGCATGGAGGGCAAGGACTATGTGATGCAGGACGGGGACGTGGTGGAGTTCCGCTTCAACGTCTGATCTCATCCATACAGGTGGCCTGAACTGCGAGGATGCTGGTCAGGCCGTCTTGCTGTCCGCAGGAGTCCGCAGACCTTCGGAGGTCAGACGGTGCGGATGACGGGAGCGGGCTTGACGTCCTGGGCGTCGATGAGGGCGCGGATGTCGTCCGGGTCGGAGGTCCAGATGATCGCCCCGAGGCCGGCAGCCATGACAACGACGGTGGCGTCGACGATGTCTGCGGTGCCGGCCTTGCCGCAGAGAATGCCTGTGGCCTTGGCGGTTTCGAGGCCCACGGGCACGACGTGGCACCCGGCGAGGAACTTGCCGAGCCTGACCTGGCGGCGGGAGTCCCGCCATGCCTGGCTGACAACCACGGAGGGCACGTGGATGTCCCTGCCGTCTTCGAGAGCCAGGCTGTGCCGGGCCC
Source organism: Streptomyces sp. NPDC056296 (assembly GCF_042268605.1). NCBI lineage: Bacteria > Bacillati > Actinomycetota > Actinomycetes > Kitasatosporales > Streptomycetaceae > Streptomyces > Streptomyces sp. NPDC056296. The sequence goes on from NZ_JBHJRX010000029.1 coordinate 1,782, forward strand.
ACATGCGCCGGTCGTCGTTGTCGATGGCGATCAGCGCACCGGCGTCGTACAGGTAAGGGATGTTCACGCGGCCGACGCTCCCGTGCCGCCGAGGTACTCGGCGTCGGCGTCGGCCATGTCGGCGCGGGCAGCTGCGAGCTCTTGCGGCGTGAAGCCGCCGTGCTCCGCCTGCCACTGCTGGATCACGGCCCGCCCGGCCCGCAGCCGCAGTTCTCGTTCAGCCGCTCCGGCGACAAGTCGGGAGAGCGGGATGCCTTCCTCCTCAGCAGCACTGGCCAGGGCCTCGACCAGGGATTCATCGAGAGTAATCGTCACCTTCTTAGTAGCCATACCAGCACCATAGCGTGGTATGGCGGAAGCGGGTGGGTTCTCGGCGGTGGGGATGTCCTCTTGGGTCCGGCCGAGAAGCCGCCGTATCGAGGCAGTTCGGCAATCTGCAGGCGTTCCAAGGCCGTATTGGGCGGCGCACCACGGCCGGCGTGGGTGGTGGGAAGATGCGGGAAGTGTGAGAGAGGGGCGGGACGGGTGGGGCGTGGCGAGCGGGACACAGTCACGAGGGGAGCGCGACTGTACGAAGCGGCTCAGGCAGTGGCCGGTGACCACGGCAAGGCAGTCGACGCGGTACGGGCGACGCTTGAGCCGATCCACGACGCGGCGGTCAAGCGGGAGCTCGATGCCCTCCCCGTCGCCCGGCTGCAAGACGTCACCGAAGGACGCCTGCGGCTGGAGAACGTAGAGAAGAGCGGCCTGCGCACAGTGGGCCGTGTTCTCGAAGCGGGCCCCTACCGGTTGCGCCAGATTCCCGGGGTGGGGCAGCGCACTGTCGACCAGATGCTCGCCGCAGCTCGCCGACTTTCCGAGGCCGTGCACGAGACGGTGGCCGTCCACATTGACGTGGACCGGCCGGAGCCGAGCACCACCGCACTCGTCATGGCCTTGCAGGTTCTGGTGGAAGCGGGGCCGGATGCCCGGCGCTCGGTGGACAGAGCCGCAGCCTTGTCGGAACGACTTGGCCCGCTGCTGGTCGACGCGAGGCCCGCCGCCGGGCGCTTCAGGATGCTTCTGGCTGGTCAGGAGAAAAGGGCGCGCGCCCTGGCGGCGCTCAACGAGATCCGCTCGCTGGTGGACGAGGCGGAGCAGGCGGGCCTGCCTGAACTGCTCGCCCAGGCATCGGTGGACCTGCTGCGCGGATCCTCGTCCGACATCGCGGCCTGGGTGGACTTCGAACTCCGTTCCGCCGAGTACTACAGCCTGCTCGCCGAGATCTCCGGTCGGCCGCCTGACACGGCCGCCGCCGAAGGCTTCCTGCCGGAGGAGATTGCCGAGCGGGTACGGACCCAGCACCTCGACGACTCGCATCGGCGGGTCTCCCTGCGCGGCTACCAGGCGTTCGGCGCGCGCTTCGTCCTTGCGCAGCGCAAGGTCATACTCGGCGACGAGATGGGTCTCGGGAAGACCATCCAGGCGATCGCCGTGCTGGCACACCTGGCCGCCGAAGGGCAGAGCCACTTCATGGTTGTCTGCCCGGCGAGCGTTCTCGTGAACTGGACTCGGGAGATCGAGGCCCGCAGTGCCCTTCGCGTCACGGTGCTCCACGGCCAGGACCGGCACTACGCGTTCGCCGACTGGAAGGGGCGGGGCGGGGCAGGGGTGACTACGTTCGACGCACTGCGCGGCTTTCCGGCGCCTGGCGGCGGGGAGGTCGGACTGCTCGTCGTCGACGAAGCGCACTCCGTGAAGAACCCGAAGGCCAAGCGGTCTCAGTCGGTCGCGCTGTGGACGGAGCGTTGTGAGCGCAGCCTCTTCATGACCGGGACTCCGATGGAGAACCGGGTCGTGGAATTCCGCAACTTGGTCCAGATGCTCGATGGAGGGGTCGCGGACTCCTTGGGCGAGCGAGACGCCTTGGCGGGATCGGTCGCCTTTCGCAAGGCCGTCGCTCCGGTCTACCTGAGGCGCAACCAGGAGGACGTACTGACGGAACTCCCCAGTCTTCAGCAGACCGACGAGTGGGAGGAGCTGAGCGCATCGGACGAAGAGGTGTACCGCGAAGCCGTGCGCGCCGGCAACTTCATGGCGATGCGCAGGGCTGCGTACATGCACCCAGAGAAGTCGGCCAAGCTGGACCGGCTCCGCGAGATCGTCCAGGAGGCCGGCGAGAACGGGCAGAAGACGGTGGTCTTCTCCTATTTCAAGGACGTGCTGGGAGTGGTGAAGGCAGCACTCGCCGCAGGCCCCGCTGCCGGCACTGCGGTGTTCGGTCCGCTCACCGGAAGCGTCGCGGCAGGGCGGAGGCAGCAGATCGTCGACGACTTCGCCGGTGTCTCGGGACCAGCGGTGCTCCTGGCACAGATTCAGGCGGCCGGCGTCGGCCTCAATATGCAGGCTGCCTCCGTCGTCATCATCTGCGAACCGCAGATCAAGCCGACCATCGAGCACCAGGCAGTTGCCCGGGCCCATCGCATGGGCCAGGTCAGGCCGGTTCGCGCGCACCGCCTGCTCGCCACTGGGGGAGTGGATGAACGCATGGTGAAGATGCTGGAGGAGAAGACCCGCCTGTTCGATGCCTACGCCCGCCGTAGCGCCGTGGCCGAATCCACCCCGGACGCGGTCGACGTGTCGGACACCGAGCTGGCCCGCCGGATAGTCGTGGAGGAACAGGCGCGCCTGGGCATGACGAACGGGAGGCCCACGGCATCCGGGTGAGGGGGTCCTCCGGCCCGCAACCAGTCCGCAGGACACTCGTAAACGGCCATCCAGAGCCAACGCATACCAACGGAGAAAAGGCTGGTCAGAGCCTTCAATGGGGCTCCGCCGCAGGTCAGGATCGGGCCACTGGCATTACGCTTCAACGTGTAGCGGCTGACTTATCACCACGTCGCTGATCTGGCACGCATGCAAATGCAGGTCAGAGGGGTCGGGCCCTGGTCTTTTCCCGTGCCAGGATTGTGCCGGGACGACAGGAGGCGCCCGTGCTGGGTCCCGGGCGACGCGCGTCTGGCGGGAAGGGGTGATCGCCTCTCTCGAGCGCCGGAACGAACTCCAGCTTCTGGGGCCGCCGGGGTCCGGGAGCGCATGCATCCGGTGTGGATCACTCCTGCGCGTGAGCGGTAACACCATGGTATGGTCGCGGTATGGCGAAGACGAAGAAGGTCACGATCACGCTGCCGGCAGACCTGTTGGAGAGCATGAAGGCCCACACCGACAACGTCTCCGGCTATATCACCGAGCTGGCCGAGCGGGCTGAGCGGCGCAGGCTTCTGCGGGAGGAGCTGGACCGCTATCAAGGTGAATGCGGTCCGTTCACCGATGAGGAGATGGCCGCGGCCCGCGCGCTCCTGCACGGAGCTGAGGGGGAAGCGGAGCGCGCGGCGTGAACATTGAATCCCTGGTGCTCGACTCGCAGGGTTTCTCTTCGTGGATCGACCGGGACCGTAAGGTGATGTCGCTCCTGGAGCAGGCGGAGCGTGACGGGGTCGATGTCGCCATGTCGGCGGCCACGATCATCGAGGTGTCGTACGGGGGCGTCGACATGGCGCGACTGAATTGGCTGTTGTCCCGGATTCGCGTGGAGATGGTGTCGAAGGAGAGTGCCCGTCGCAGTGCCCAGCTCCTGAAGGAGGCTGGGCTGCACGGGCACAAGCACGCCATCGACGCCATGGTCGCCGAAGTGGCGTTGCGTCTGCCGGGGTCGGTGGCGGTGCTCACGTCGGATGCCGACGACATGGTCAAGCTGTGTGGGCGGCGGGTGCGAGTTATCGGTCTGTAAGGACATGAGCCCGTCTCTGTCAGCGCGCCAACCGCTGACAGAAGGTCCGTTCGAGGACTCGGCGAGGCTGACCGGGTGCCCATCGCGCGGGTGCTGTCTCTGGCTGACGTCCTCAGCGCGACAACCGCCGAACGGCGCCGGGCCATGATCCTGCACTATGACGGCGACTTCAACATGATCGCCTCGGTAGGCGGACTGAAGGCCGAGTCGGTCGCGGAGCCCGGCGCAGCCGACTGAGCCGGCACCCGAGTCACGACCTGGCGGCTCACGAACGGCTCGTCGGTCGTGGCTGCTATCGGGATGCCGGGTCCCTGATGACCGGGTGCCTGCTGGGTTTCCTTGTGCCGGAAAGCCGGGGAGCTTGACCCGAAAGTCGGCAGGTCGGAAGCATCGGTCTGACCCGGCCCGTCGACAGGGGGGACGAGCCGTGTCCGAGATCCCGGGGACGTCACTCTGGCCCTTGACCGTGCAGCCGCATTACCCGGCCGCCGTATTCCGCACCGACCGCCACTCGCATGCACCCGGCCGGTGCGCACCGTGCGCGGCCGAAAGTCCCCGTCGGGCCGGCGTTCTTCGGGGCCAGGTCTCGCCCCGAAGGCCGCTTGCTGTCATTCGGTGTACAGCGGCCCTCGCAGTGGCTGCCGCCCCAAGCGTCATGTGTCCGTTCGCCGTAGCAGGCCCTGCTCCATCGCCACCACCACGGCCCGGTGCGGTCGCTGACGTCGAGCTTGGCGAAGACCCGTAGCAGGTGGGTCTTCACCGTCGCCTCGGCGATGAAGAGGCGCTCGCCGATCTCCGGGTTCGACAGCCCGTCGGCGACCGCGGTCAGTACATCCACCTCTCGGCTGGTCAGCTCCGCCGGCGCCGGTCGGCGCATCCGCGCCATCAGCCGCTGGGCGGCCCGCGGTGCCAGCACCGTCTCGCCGCGGTGGGCCGCGTGGATCGCCTCCACCAGGCGCTCCCGGGTGGCGTCCTTCAGCAGATAGCCGGTCGCTCCGGCCTCCACGGCGCGCTCGATCTCGGCGTCGGTGTCATACGTGGTGAGGATCAGCACCCGGGTGCCGGGGTGCTCCGCCACGATCCGCTCTGTGGCGCCGGCCCCGTCGAGCACCGGCATCCGCAGGTCGAGCAGCACCACGTCCGGCCGTACCTCGCCGACCAGCGACACCGCCGCGCGGCCGTCGCCCGCCTCGCCGACGATCTCGATGGACGGCTCCGCGGAGAGCAGTGCCACCAGTCCGGAGCGTATGACGGTGTGGTCGTCGGCCACGATGACGCGCAGCTTGGGCTCGTGCGTCATGTCACTCCTGACCGACACGGGCCAGTACGTGCCGGCAATGATGGACCCGGCCAATCAGCTCTACACGACCATCGAGGGCGCCAGCCTGCTCGGCGGCAGGACCACCGACGGCGGCGGCACCCTCAAGTCGGCCACCTTCACGCTGAACGACCCCGACGACCTGGGCCGGCTCAAGGGAGACGCCGAGAAGGCGGGCGCCGATCTCCAGATCTTCCCGATCTCGGTCAACGACAAGCAGTACAAGGTGCTCGTCGGCCCCATCACCAAGACCGCGAGCTTCGCGACGGTCACCGTGTGGCTCGTCGCCGTCGCCGTCGCCGGCACCATCATCCTCGCCCTCATCGTCGCCTCGAACCTCCGCGAGCGCAGGGGTGAGCTGGGCATCCTGCTCTCCCTCGGCGAGAAGAAGCCCAAGCTGCTCGGCCAGCACCTCGTCGAGGTCGTCGCCTGCGCCGTCATCGCGATCGGACTGGCCGGCGTGGGCAGCCAGTTCATCTCCGAGGCGATCCGCAACAAGCTGCTCGCCGGCGAGGTCGACTCGGCCCACGAGGAAGCCGAGAACGAGAGCCTCCAGCCCGACTACGGCGACCTCAGCGGCATGGGCAAGCAGGGCGACGGCCGGCCCGGGACCGATCCCATCGACTCGCTCGACGTAAAGCTCGGTCCGGCCGACATCGCCAAGGTCGGCACCACCGGACTCGGCATCGCCGCCCTGGCCACCCTCATCCCCGGAGCCCGCGTCCTGCGCCTCAACCCGCGCGACATCCTCACGAAGGGCGACTGACGTGACCACCACTCCCACCACCGCCACGAAAGCACCCGGCGGCATGACCGCGCCGATCCTCGAACTCACCGACGTGAGCCGCACCTACAGCACCGGCACCCGTCGCCGCGTCGTCCTCAAGTCCGTCTCCTACGCCTTCGAAGCAGGCCGCATGTACGCCATCGTCGGCCCGTCCGGCTCCGGCAAGACGACGCTGCTGTCCTTGGCCAGCGGACTCGACTCGCCCAGCTCCGGCAGCGTCCGCTTCAAGGGCCGTAACGTGGCCGATCTGGGCCTGGCCACGTACCGCAACCGGCACGTGGCCACCGTGTTCCAGTCGCTGAACCTGCTCACGTACATGGACGCCGTCCAGAACGTGACCTCCGCCATGGAGATCACCGGGGTCAAGGGCGGCCGCAGGAAACAACGCGCCCACGAACTGCTCGACCTCCTCGGCATCGAACCCGGCGACCGCACCCGCCGTACCCTCCAACTCTCCGGCGGACAGCAGCAGCGCGTGGCCATCGCCCGCGCGCTCGCCTGCGAGGTCGACGTCCTCTTCGCCGACGAGCCCACCGGCGCCCTCGACCACGAGACCGCCGCCGGCATCATCGAGGTCTTCCAGAAGCTGGCCCACGACGACGGCAAGTGCGTGATCGTCGTGACCCACTCCAGGGAGGTCGCCGCCGCCTGCGACGAGACGCTGATCCTGAAACGGGGGAAGCTGGTCCCGCAGGGCTGAACCCGCGGTAGGCGTCTCCTGCCCGGTACTGCCACGCCCCCGCGTCGCTGGTGACTGCGGAGCACCGCCGTACCGACATCCGGGGCTGATGTGCCGGGGGCGTAGGTGGTCTCGCCCAAGTCAGACGTCCTTGATCTGTACGCGGTCGCCGCAGAGTTTCGACCAGTCGTCGCGGTCCGAGGTCAGCACAAGGACGGGCGCCGGGACGCGGAGCGCCATCGCGGCGACGAGAGCGTCGATGGCGTATTTGTGGCCGTGCAGGCCACCGGCGTCGCTCAGCAACTGCATCGCGGTGAGGCTGTCCGCGTGGGTGACGTCCTGGACCTGGAGACGGGACAGTACCCAGTGCAGCCGGGCGACATCCGTCACCAGGGACCGGGCCGCGGGCGCCTTCATGCGGCGCTGTCGCCGGATGCGTACGGCGCCGGTGCGTCACCGGACAGCTCGCGCTGCGCGGCCGGCACCCGATGGCCGGCCCCGCGCGTACGCTTCACGGCGAGGTCGAGCAGCACGCTCTTGCCGGCACCGGGCTCGCCCTCGATGATCAGCACCGCGCTGTGGGACCGGTCGACGGCGATCCGCCTCATGATTTCCGCGGTCTCGGTTTTCCCGACCCACCACCGCGGTCTCGGTTTTCCCGACCCACCACCGCGGTCTCGGTTTCCCGACCCACCACAGTCGGCGCGAGATCTCCAGCGGAGCTTCGGCCCGCTCGAGTGCCTCCACCGTCTTTCATGGATGCTCCAGAAACCGAAGAAACGGCCGGCGTCAATTCTGCACACTCCCTGACCCGGTGCGGCTTCGTCGGAGTCACGCTCATGGACCCTGGAGGGTGAGGCGGTGCCGGACGAGTGACCCCTCAGGCCGCCGTCAGCGTCGCCAGGGCGCGGTCCATCGCGGCGTTGAACTCTTCCGGCGCCAGCGGCAGCCGGGACTTGACGTCCCGGCTCCACTGGTCGGCGAGGACCTCGGCGGAGCCCCCTTCGACACCGTCGAGCGCCGCGTCGGCCAGGTCCGACGGCGCGATCTTGGCCACGGGCCAGCCCGCCGCCATGTCGGTGTCGGCCAGGCCGAGGTGCACCGCCGTCACGAGCGTGCCCTGCTCGGCGAGCTCCAGGCGGACGCCGTTGGTCATGGCCCAGGCGGCGGCCTTGGTCAGGTGGTAGGCATTGGCGCCCTTGCCTCCGAACCACGACATGGCGGAGAGCACGTTGACGATCGCGCCCCCGCCGTTCCTGGCGAGCGCCGGCGCGAGCTCCCGGATCATTCCCAGGTGGCCGAACACGTTGGTCTCCAGCTCGTGCCGCACCGCGTCCAGCGAACCGGTCACCAGGTCGGTCCCCGTCTGGATCCCCGCGTTGTTGATGAGCAGCGAGACGTCCGGGGCGGCCTCGGCGGCGGCCCGCACGGATGCGGGATCGGCGATGTCGAGGGGCAGCACCTCGACCCCGGGCAGGTCCACGGTCTCCGGTCGGCGGGCCGTCGCGTAGACCTTGCTGGCGCCCCGTTCGAGAAGGCGCTGGGTGAAGGCGGCGCGGCCCAGGCCGCGGTTGGCTCCGGTGACAAGGGCGACTGAGTTGTTGATGTCCATGCCCGGTACGCTAAAACCTGACGTTGACGTCAGAGGCAAGTGCTGTTCATCAGGGCCGGGGTGAGAGGAATCACCATGACCGTCGCAGAGGCCGCGGCCGAGCGGCTGATCCGCATCGGCGAGGTGGCGCGGGGTGCCGGCGTCTCGGTACGCGCCGTGCGCTACTACGAGCAGCAGGGGCTGCTCGTGCCGGAGCGCAGCCCTTCCGGCCAGCGCCTCTACCGACAGGACGCCATCCCCCTGGTCCGCTTCTTCCAGCAGATGTTCGCCGCCGGCCTGACCAGCCGAAGGATCACGGAACTCCTGCCGTGCTGGGACTCCGGGCAGACCGACGCCGAGCAACGAGCCATGCTGCGCGCCGAGCGCGACCGCATCCAGGCCAAGGTCGACGACCTGCAGGCTGCCCTGGAGCGCCTCGACGAGGTCATCGCGGTCACGGACACGCACCCGTAGGCGCGGTCGGTCGGACGTCGCACCAGCGATCTACGGCTGGAGTACCAGGTGTTGCGGATCCGGTTCGCCCGGACCGGCGACCCCGGCTGGGACCCGTACGACACCGACCGCCGGGCCACCATGCGCATCGACGCCGAGTGGACCCAGGTCGACGATCCTCGCAGCCGGGAACGGGGGCGGTGTCTTCGCCCGTGCCGCGTCAGCATGGGGAATCCCCACTTCATGGCCCCGCCCCTGGCCTACTTCGTGGCCCCCTGCGCGAACCCGTTGTAGATGTACCGCTGAAGGAAGAGGAAGATCACCAGCGTTGGCACGATCACGAGGACGGCTCCGGCGGAGATGTTCTCCCAGTGTGCGCCGAACGGACCCTTGAAGCGGAACAGGGCCGTCGACATGGTCCCCAGTTCCTCGGAGGGCATGTAGAGGAACGGGATGTAGAAGTCGTTGTACGTCGTGATGCCCTTGATGATGACCACGGTGGCGATCGCCGGCTTCAGCAGCGGGAAGATGATCTTCCGGTAGATGGTGAAGGAGTTGGCGCCGTCCAGCCGCGCGGCCTCGTCGAGGGACTTCGGGATCCCGCGGATGAACTGCAGGAAGATGTAGATGGACACGATGTCGGTGCCCATGTAGAGCAGGATCGGGGCCCAGCGGGTGTCGAACAGGCCGAAGCTGTTGACGACCTGGAAGGTGGCGACCTGGGTGGTCACGCTGGGCACCAGGGTGGCGATGAGGAACAGCGCCATGACGAGACCCTTGAAGCGGAAGTCGAAGCGGTCGATGGCGTACGCCGTCATGGAGCCGATGATCACGGTGCCGGTGATGGAGAAGAGCAGGATGAAGGCGGTGTTGCCGAACGCCGTCAGCATGTGGCCGTCGGTGAAGGCCGTGGCGTAGTTGGAGAAGTTCAGCCAGTCGTCCGGCAGGGACAGCGCGCCCTGTCCGTCGGCGATCTCGCCGTAGGACTTCAGCGAGGTCAGGAACACCACGAGGAGTGGGATCAGGACCACGAGGGACGCGACGATCAGCGACGCGTAGGTGAGCGCGGTACCGATGCGGAGGCGTCGGCGGGGGCGGTCCTGGGTGGGGGCGGTGATCGTCATACGAGGTCCACCTTCTCGTCGGGCACGATGCGGCGCTGGATCCAGGTGATCAGCAGGATGATGGCCAGCAGCACCACGGCGCAGGCGGAGGCCAGGCCGGTCTTGTTGAACTGGAAGGCGAACTTCACCGTCTGGATGACGAAGGTCGAGGTCTCGGTGGCGCCGCCGGTCATGATGTACGGGATCTCGAAGACGGACAGCGAGCCGGAGATCGCCAGGATGACGCTGAGGCTCAGCACCGGGCGGATGCTCGGCGCGATGATGTGCCGGAACTGCTGCCACCGGGTCGCGCCGTCGAGCTGGGCGGCCTCGTAGAGCTCGCCGGGGATGGACTGAATCGCGCCGAGGAACAGGACGAAGTTGAGGCCGGTGAAGCGCCACACGGACACGCCGGCGAGCGAGGTGTTGGCGGACTCCGGGCTGCCGAGCCAGGCGTGGTCGCTGTCGGCGCCGAACCAGGACAGGACGGAGTCGAGGGTGCCGCCGTCCTGGAAGAAGTAGAGGAAGACGAAGCCGATCGCGACGCCGTTGATCAGGTAGGGGAAGAACAGGATGCCCTTGAACAGGTTCCTGAAGCGCAGGTCGAAGCTGAGCACCGTGGCGAAGTACAGGGCGATGACGATCTGTACGACGGACGCCGCGAGGTAGTAGAAGCTGACCGCGAAGACCTTGAAGATCTCCGGCCGGGTGAACAACTCGGTGTAGTTGTCGCCGCCGACGAAGTTCCGGTCGGGACTGACGCCGTCCCAGTCGGTGAAGCTGTAGTAGAGCATGTTGCCCACCGGCACGTAGGTGAACGTGACCAGCAGGGCGAGCGGGGCCAACAGGAACAGCCACGGCGTGATGCGGCGCAACGGCCGGTCACGCCACGAGGCACCGGCCGGGGCGCGGTGGCGGGACGGCCGTTTGCCGGTCCTGCCCGGCTCGGCTGCCGGGGCGGGCGGTGACGCGGTGGAAGCGGTTCGGGTCATTGCGGAGCCAGGGCCTTTCGTCGTCCGCTGAAAGCGCTGGTGAGCCGGGTCCCTCCCGCCGCGGGTCCCTCCGCGTGGGGGAGGGACCCCGGCGGGCGGCGGTTCAGGAGCCGGCCAACTGCCTGGCCTCGGACCAGCGCTTGTTCAGCTCGTCGAAGTAGCCGTCGAGCGACCCGTCCACGGCGCCGCGGGCGATGTCGACCAGCTTCTGTCGGTAGTCCGGCTTGGCCAGGCCGATCTCGGAGGCGTTGTCGATGGCATTGACCTCGGCGGTCTTCGCCTCGGAGCGCTCGACCATCTTGACATCGTTGTCTACGTAGCCCTTGAGCGTCGTGGGCATCCCCTCCGACCTCAGGGCGGAGACAGCCCCCTCCTTGGCCGCGTAGCCGGACTTCTCGGTGAACCAGTCGATCCAGGCGCGGGCGGCGCTCTTGTGGTCGGAGTGGATGTTGACGGCCTGCTGGTAGTCGGAGACCAGGGTGGCGCAGAACTTGCCGCCCCGCTGGGCGGGTACGGGCATGAAGCCGATGTCGTCGGGGTTCTCGCCCGCCTTCTCGGCCGCGTCCCGCATCTGGTTGATCGCCCAGGAGCCGAGCAGCATGCTGCCGACCTCGCCCTTGGCCAGGAGGGTCTTCGAGCTCTCCCAGTTGGTGGTGGCGGGGTCCTTCTCCGACAGCTTCTCGTGGACGATGTCGTGGAGCAGGGTGTCGAGCGCGTTCAGCTCGGTGCCCTTCTCCCAGGGCTTGTCCATCGCGGCCAGCTTGTCGGAAGCCTGGCTGTCGCAGGTGACGGAGCCGACGCTGTTGGTCCAGGGGCTGCTGAGCGGCCAGCCGTCCTTGAAGTTGGTGTAGTAGGGAGTGGCGCCGGTCTTCTCCTTGACGGCCTTGAGGTCGTCGAGGAACTGCCGCGACGTCGTCGGCCAGTCGGTGATGCCGGCCTGCTTCCACAGCGCCTTGTTGTAGACGAAGCCGTTGGCGGTGCCGAAGGTGGCGATTCCGTAGGTCTTGCCGCCGACATCGGTCTTGTCGGTGAAGCGGTAGGTGTCCTTCATCGTCGAGGTGTCACCGAGCGGTGCGAAGAACTTGGGGTAGTCGCCCTTGGCGATCACCGAGGGGATCAGCAGGACGTCGCCGTAGTCCTCCGTGTTCATACGGATCTTCACCTCACCCTCGTAGTCGGTGAGGCCCTCGAACTCGGCCTTCACCCCGGGGTAGGTCTTGTTGAACTCGGCCGCGTACTTCTTCATCGTCCCGTCCTGGATCAGGTCGGTGCGATTGGTCAGTACGGTGATGCCCCCCGAGACGCCGTCCGGATTCACCGGCGCTGCGGCGGTCTCGTCGGCGTTCGGGCTCCCGCCCCCGCTGCACCCCGCGACGGTCAGCATCGCGGTGGTGAGCAGAGCGACGCCCAGCGTCCTCTTCCCCATGTGCCCAGCTCCTTCCAAGGATTACGGCTCGGGCTCCGGTGGTTGTCGGCGACTATGTCAGCCGTACGTGAACCGGTAAAGCTTGGAACTTCACCGCGATATTCAATCGTTACATGGGGTGAACGGGGGGCTGGGTGTCAGTGGTATCAACTGCGGTGTTGCGAAGGTTGCCGTCGGGAGATTAGGGCTAGACCGGTTCAGCTGCGCGGGGTTAGGTTGAGCCGCGTCGCACATGATCGGGCCCGTCCCGCCTAAGGAGCCGCACATGAAGGAAGTCGTCCAGCTCGCCGAGGGCTGGAGCCTGCGCCACGGCGAGAGCCTGGTGCCCGCCCAGGTTCCCGGCTGTGTCCACACCGATCTGCTCACGGCCGGTCTGATCCCGGATCCCTTCCTCGGCGTCAACGAGCCGGAGGTGGCCTGGGTCGGACGGCGGGCCTGGTCCTATGTGCGGGACCTGGCGGCGACCGACACCGCCGGTGCGGGCCACGAGCGGACCGACCTGGTCTTCGACGGGCTGGACACGGCCGCGACCGTCACCCTGGGCGAGCGGGAGCTGGGACGTACCCGCAACATGCACCGCCGCTACCGCTTCGACGTCACCGGCCACCACGGACCACTGAAGGTGGATTTCGCCTCCGCCTACGACGAGGCGGCCTCGGTACGAGCAGTGACGGGCGAGCGGCCCAATGTCTACCCGGAGCCCTTCCAGTACATCCGCAAGATGGCGTGCGCCTTCGGCTGGGACTGGGGCCCGACGCTGGTGACCGCCGGGATGTGGCGTCCGGTCCGGCTGGAGCGCTGGTCGACGGCGCGGCTGGACCAGGTACGCCCCCTGGTGACGGTCGACGGCACCACCGGCCGGGTCGAGGTGCGCGTCGAGGTCGAGCGCACCGAACAGGGCGCGGACCGTGCTCTCACCGTGCGCGCCACCGTCGGCGGCATCGAGGCCCGCGCCACCGTCGACGGAACGCGGGCCGTGCTGACGCTCGACGTCCCCGACGTCTCCCTGTGGTGGCCGCGCGGCTACGGGGCGCAACCGCTCCACGACCTGGAGGTGGTGCTGGTCGAGGACGGAACCGAGGACCGGCGGCTGGACTCCTGGAACCGGCGGATCGGCTTCCGGAACGTGCGGGTGGACCGCGCCCCGGACGAACACGGGACCGGCTTCACCCTGGTCGTCAACGGCGTCCGCGTCTTCGCCCGCGGCGTGAACTGGATCCCCGACGACGTCTTCCCCTCCCGGATCACGCCCGGGCGGTATCGCACCCGGCTGCGTCGGACGGCCGAGGCGGGCGTGGACCTGGTGCGGATCTGGGGCGGCGGAATCTACGAGGACGACGCCTTCTACGACGTCTGCGACGAACTGGGCCTCATGGTCTGGCAGGACTTCCTCTTCGCCTGCGCCGCCTATCCGGAGGAGCAGCCGTTGCGCGGCGAGGTGGAGGCCGAGGCCCGGGACAACGTTGTCCGACTGATGCCGCACCCGAGCCTCGTCCTGTGGAACGGCAACAACGAGAACCTGTGGGGCTTCCGCGACTGGGACTGGGAGCCCGAACTCGCCGGCGACTCATGGGGTGGCGGCTACTACCTGGATCTGCTGCCGCGCGTCGTCGCCGAGCTTGATCCGACCCGTTCGTACACCGCGGGCAGCCCCTGGTCCGGCTCGTGGGACCACCACCCCAACGACCCGGCCCACGGCACCCACCACTCGTGGGAGGTCTGGAACCGCCGGGACTACGCCGAGTACCGCGACTCGGTGCCCCGCTTCGTCTCGGAGTTCGGCTGGCAGGCACCCCCCGCCATGGCGACCCTGCGGCGCGCGCTGCCCGGCGAGCGGCTCGCACCCGACTCGCCCGGCATGCTGCACCACCAGAAGGCCGAGGACGGCAACGGCAAGCTGAACCGGGGAGTGGAACGCCACTTCGCCCTGCCCACGGACGACTTCGACCGCTGGCACTACCTCACCCAGGTCGTACAGGCCCGCGCGATCGCCGCCGGCATCGAACACTGGCGCTCGCACTGGCCGGTCTGCGCCGGCACCATCGTCTGGCAGATCAACGACTGCTGGCCGGTCAGCTCCTGGTCCGCCATCGACGGCGACGGAAGGCTCAAGCCCCTCTACCACGAACTGCGCAGGGTCTACGCGGATCGCCTCCTCACCCTCCAGCCGGTCACCGACGGTCCGGTACTCGCCGTCGTCAACCAGGGCGCGGAGCCGTGGCGGGCCCCGGTGACGCTGCGCCGGATGCGGGCGGACGGCACCGAGGCGGCGAAGCTGGTCCTCGACGTGACCGTCACCGCCCGTTCGGTGCACCGGCAGGGCGTGCCGCGGGAGCTGGTGCCGGACGAGCAGTCGGGCAAGGAGTTCCTCGTCGCCGACTGCGACGGCCTGCGCGCGGTCCATGTTCCCGTACCGGACAAGGACTTCGCCTATCCGGTCCCCCGCTACGACGTCGCCGTGGAGTCCCCGGTCGGTGGTGGTCCGGGTAATGTCGAGGTCGTGGTGACAGCACACACTCTCGTACGTGACCTTCTCCTCCAGGCCGACCGGCTCGGCCCGGACGCGGTCTGCGACACCGGACTGCGCACCCTGCTTCCCGGAGAGCGGGCCCGTCTGCGGGTCGTGGGGGCGGCCGAGGCCGGCGCCAACGCCGTACGCGCCGCGCTGTACTGCGTGGAACCGGCGTGAGCGCACCCTCCGAACGCGTCACCATCAAGGACGTGGCCGCCGCCGCGGGCGTGTCCAAAGGTGCTGTCTCTCTGGCGTTCAACCACAAACCGGGTGTCTCCGACGCCACCCGGGAGCGGATCTTCGCGGCGGCCCGGCAGCTGGGCTGGGCGCCGAACTCCTCGGCCCGCAGCCTGTCCCGCCAGTCGGTCGACACCGTCGGGCTGGCGATCTGCCGGCCGGCCCGGCTGCTGGGCCTGGAGCCGTTCTACATGGAGTTCGTCTCCGGCATCGAGAGTGTGCTGGCCGAGCGGGACTGCTCGCTGCTGCTGCGGCTGGTGGGCTCGCTGGAGGAGGAGATCGGTCTGCAGGAGCGCTGGTGGAGGGAGCGGCAGGTCGGCGGTTCGATCCTGGTCGACTTCCACCAGGAGGACCCGCGTGTGGAACCGCTGCGGCAGCTCGGTCTGCCGGCCGTGGCGGTCGGCCACCCCTCCCTGACCGGGGGCTTCCCCTCCGTCTGGACCGATGACGCCGCCGCCGTCGCCGAGGCGGTGCGTTACCTGGCGGCGCTGGGACACCGGCGCATCGCGCACGTGGGCGGCCCCCGCGGCCTGGGGCACAGCGGCATCCGGACGACCGCGTTCGAGCGGACCATGGGCGAACTCGGCCTCCAGGGCGGCCTGCACGCGGAGACGGGTTTCTCGGGCGACGAGGGCGCACGCGCCACACGCTCCCTGCTGCTGTCCCCGGAACGGCCCACGGCGATCCTCTACGACAACGACATCATGGCGGTCGCCGGACTCGGCGTCGCCGCCGAGATGGGCATCTCGGTGCCGGACGACCTGTCGCTGCTGGCCTGGGACGACTCCCAGCTGTGCAGGCTGACGCATCCGACGCTGTCGGCGATGAGTCACGACGTGCACGGCTTCGGAGCCGAGGTCACGCGCGTGCTGTTCGAGGTGATCGCCGGCCGGCAGGTCGCCTCCCGGCCGGTGGCGACACCGTCCCTCGTGCCGCGTGCCTCGACCGCGTCACCTCGTTCCTAGAGCGGGCACGCCACTCATGTGTACCGGTTAATTAGCCAGGACCGTAGAGACGTGTCGCTCAGCTGTCAATCAGGCGGGGAGTCCCTGTATTTGCTGGTGGACGTCTCTTTCTTGGCGCGCCCCGGGGCTGGTCAGGCTGTTTAGCGGTTTAGTTCCGGGGGTGTCGCCGTACACGGCGGGCGGATCGTGAACCGGCTCTTGACATGAGCGGAACACTCGGTGCCTCATGGTGTGGCGACGAGCCGTCCGTGGCCCCGGCCCGGCCGAAGTCGGCGCTTTGCAGAGCCGGTTGTTCGATGCTCGCCCCCACCCATGACGTCAGCGGCGCCCGTCAAGCGCGCCCTCAAAGGCCGGCGTCGTTGGACAACGTTGTCAGCCGATCGCGTCCGAGGAGAGCCATGCGAAATCCGAGAAGCACAAGAAGGACCCTGATCAAGACGGCGGGGGTGGTGTTCGCCGCCGTCGCCGGCCTGCTGTTCTCGGTCACCGGCCCGCCGGCCGGCGAGGCCGAGGCCGCTCCCACCGGTATCCGGGTCAGCAACGGCCGTGTGGTCGAGGCCAACGGGAACGACTTCGTCATGCGCGGGGTCAACCATGCCCACACCTGGTATCCGGACCGCACCGGCTCGATCGCCGACATAGCGGCCAAGGGAGCCAACACCGTCCGCGTCGTGCTCAGCAGCGGTGACCGGTGGACGCGGACGAGCGCCTCCGAGGTCTCGTCCCTCATCGGCCAGTGCAAGGCCGCCAAGGTCATCTGCGTACTGGAGGTGCACGACACCACCGGCTACGGCGAGGACGGCGCCGCGACCACCCTGGACCGGGCGGCGGACTACTGGGTCGGCGTGAAGAGCGCGCTGGCGGGCCAGGAGGACTACGTCGTCGTCAACATCGGCAACGAGCCGTTCGGCAACACCGGCTACAGCGCCTGGACCGACGCCACCAAGGCGGCGATCGGCAAGCTCCGCAGTGCCGGCATCAACCACGCCCTGATGGTCGACGCCCCCAACTGGGGCCAGGACTGGTCCCACACCATGCGGGACAACGCGGCCTCCGTCTTCGCCGCCGACCCCGACCGCAACACCATCTTCTCGATCCACATGTACGGGGTCTACGACACCGCCGCCGAGGTGCGGAGCTACCTGAACCACTTCGTCGGCAACCGGCTTCCCGTCGTCGTGGGCGAGTTCGGCGACCAGCACAGCGACGGCAACCCCGACGAGGACGCCATCATGGCGACCGCGCAGTCCCTCGGGGTGGGCTACCTCGGCTGGTCCTGGAGCGGCAACGGCAGTGGTGTCGAGTACCTCGACATGGTCAACGGCTTCGACCCGAACTCACTGACCAACTGGGGCAACCGCCTCTTCAACGGCGGCAACGGCATCTCCGCCACGTCGAAGAGGGCCACCGTCTACGGCGGCGGGGGCGACACGGGCGGCGGCACCGCCCCCAACGGTTACCCGTACTGCGTGCACGGCGGCTCGTCCGACCCCGACGGCGACGGGTGGGGCTGGGAGAACAGCCGCTCCTGCGTCGTCCGCGGCGGCAACGCGGACCGCTGACCTTCCTCGCGCACATCCATCGGGTTGTCTTCCCGCCTCCGGCGGTGGGAAGACAACCACCGCATTCCCTCATTGTCCCGGTTCGCCGGCTATCAGCTGGTGTGGGCGAAGCGGCCCCGGGTGTTATTGAATGAGGTGTGCGGTCAGGAATCTCGGGGTCCCGTCGCACGGCTTCTGGTACGGCTCCGGCGCCGCGCCGGGGTTGGTGAGCGAGCTGAGAGAGCCGCATGGACTCCACACCCTTCCCCTCGTCCTCGTCCTCGTCGCCGTTCGACCTGGTCAGCAGTGCCTTGGGGCAGTACATCCCGCGCGGCGGAGCGGCAGCGGCCGCCGGTCCGGCCGACTCGCGGGGCGACCGCACCGCCCGCCAACCCGTACCCGCCGACCCGACAGCCCGCCGTCAGGAGCAGATCCTCGGCGTGGTCAACCTGGACCGCGATCTCAGGATCACCCGCAGCAACCTGGACGCCCCCGTCTTCGCGGGGCTGGACGCCGTGACCGGGAGCCCGGTCGTCGATCTTCTGCCGCCGGGGGACGTACCGACGGTCACGCGGCGGTTGCGGCAGGTCCTCGAGACCGGTGACGCGCACGTCGCCCGGGTCCAGCGGCTGCGGCGCAGCGACGGGTCGGAGCTGGTGGTCTCGATGAGCATCCTGTCCGCCGCACAGCCTCATGAGGGCCTGACCGTCTCCCTGATCGCCATGGCCAGAAGGCTGCACCTGTACGCCGCCGAGACCGCGATCGGCACCTCGCTGGACATCGGCGAGACCGCGCAGTCGCTGGCGGAGTCCCTGCTGGCCTGGGGAGACGTGGCCGCCATCGACCTCGACTTCGCCGTGTGGACGGGCGAGGGGGTCACCGACCAGGCGCCGGGGCGCATCCGGCTGCGGCGGGCGGCCCTGGTGCCGGACCGGGCGTGGCCCGAGGGGTATCTGACCCCGGGCGACGATCTTCCCCGCGACGCGAGCCGCCTGCTGTCGCAAGCGATACGGCGTGACGATGCCGCCCAGGCCATCGTCATACCCGACCGGGAGGCGATCGAGCGGGTGCTCGGCAGTCCGCGGCTGGTACGCGCCCTGGTGCCCAGCGAGCGGTCGGCGGGTGTGGCGTGCATACCGCTGGTCCTGGAGGGCACGCCGCCCGTCGTACTGGGTGTGGCGGAGGTCTGGCGGCGGGCGGACCGTCCCTTTCACGACAGCGAGCTGTTCGACCTGCAAGAACTGGTGGCCAGGACCTCCCATCACGTCGACCTGGCCCGTCAGCACCAGCGCGAGCACACGCAGGTGCTGGCGTTGCAGCGCCGCCTGCTGCCGCGGGCCGGCGGCGACACCATCGAGACCGCCAGCGTCTACCAGCCCGCCACCCCCGACAGCGCGGGCGTCGGCGGTGACTGGGTGAACAGCTTTCCGCTGCCGGACGGCCGTACCGCGCTGGTGGTCGGGGACGTCGTCGGGCACGGCCTGGGAGCCGCGGCGACCATGGGCCAGCTGAGCATGGAGGCCCGCGCGCTGCTGTCCGCGGGGCTGGCGCCCGACGAGGTGCTGGAGCACCTGGACGAGACCGTGTCGCTGCTGGACGACGCGGAGTCCGGGCTGGCGGCCGGCTACAGCGCCCTCGGGTCGACCTGCTGCATCGCCGTCTACGATCCGGTCAGCCACCACGTGGCGCTGGCCAGCGCCGGCCACCTCCCCCCGGTACTGGTGCCCCCGGACGGGCACTCCGGCCCGCTCGGGGTCCGTCCGCATCCCGGCCTGGGCGCCGAGTTCGCGCTGCGGGAGCCGTTCGCCGTGCACACGTTCGCCGTACCCCCGGGCTCCCTGCTCGCCCTCTACACCGACGGCCTGGTGGAGGATCCCGCCCTGTCGATCGACGAGGGCATCGGCAGGCTGGCGGACGTCGTGGCCACGGTGCACCCCTGGGACGGCCTGCCGGCGGCTGCCCGGCACGTGGTCTCGGCGCTGGCGCCTGTGCGCCGGCGTGATGACGTGACCCTGCTGCTCGCCCGCATGATCGGCTACCGCAAGGGGGACACCGCGACCTGGCGGCTGCCCGCCCGCGCCGACGCGGCCGCCCGGGCCCGCACGCTCGTCTCCCCGCTGCTGCGGCAGTGGCGCAGCAGGGACGACACCCGGGACAGCGTGCTGCTACTGGTCAGCGAGCTGGTCACCAACGCGGTCCGCTTCGGCGGCGGACCCATCACGGTACGGCTGATCAGGGCTGGTCACGGCCTGCTGTGCGAGGTGGGGGACACCGGCAACGGCAGGCCGCGGCTGGGCCCGTGCGGGCTGCTCGACGACGGTGGTCGTGGCTTGCACGTGGTGCACCGGCTCACCACCGGGTGGGGGGTGCGCTGGACGGACACCGGGAAGGTCGTCTGGGCGAAGGTCGCGAGGTGACGCGAGCGTGGGGCCGCTGACCGGCGCTGCGGGCGGCCCGCCCGCCGGCACCGGCCGCGGCGCGGGCCGAGCGCGTGCTTACAGCCACTCCCCTTCCAGGGCGGTGGCCGTGAGGCCCGGGGCCGCCGCGTACAGGACGGCGCGATCGCCCGGCTTCTGCCCGGCGTCGTGCGCCCTGCGCATGATGTCGAACACGGCGGCGCCTCCGCGGTTGCCGGTGGTGTAGCTGTCCCGGCTGTAGTCCAGCAGCCCCGTCGGCCACGCGTCGGGCATCGTCTGCTCCATGTACTCCAGCACCCGGGTCCCGCCGGGGTGCGCGAGCAGGACGTCGGGGTGCCAGGAGCCGGGCTCGTCCTGGTAACGCAGGCGCAGCCACTCCCACATGGCGGTGACCGTCTCCTGTACGGCGCGCGGGCCGCGCCGGTCCATCACGAAGTGGGTGCCGTCCGACCGTGTGTCCAGGCGGTGCAGGTCCTGGGTGTCCGGCAGGGTGTGGTGCCAGGCGCTGTCCAGCCGCAGCACCGACTCGGGCCTCGGGCGGCCCGTGACCACCGCGGCGACCGCGGTGTCCGCGAACAGCAGCCGGACGATCAGGGACTCCAGAGTGTCGTCCGCCGGCTGGTAGGTCGTGCTCAGCGCCTCCGCGATCACGACCAGGACCACCCGGTCGGGGTCCGCGGCCACCAGGTCGGCCGCCAACGCCAGGGAGCGGGTCCCGGCCACGCAGGCCCACTGCGTGGCCGGCAGCAGCAACGCGTCGCTGCGGAGCGGAAGCCTGTTGGCCAGGGCGACGTCCAGGCCCGGCAGCGCGGGGGTGGTGGAGTGACTGGTGATCAGGCAGTCGACGTCCGAGGCGTCCAGCCCGGCGATCTGCAGGGCCCCGCGTGCCGCGCGCTCCCCGTAGGACTGCACGGCCTCCCAGGCCGGCGCGGTGCGCTCCTGGACGGTCTGCGGCGCGGGTATCGACTCGAGGGCGGCGACCGCGCGGTCCACGTCCTGCTCGGTGAACCCGTCGCGGGCCAGCGCCTCTCGGGCCGCCGCGATGCCGCCGGCCACCGAGCCGCTCCCGTTGCCGGGCGCGACGGCGGTCTCCAGCGGCAGCATCCACCCGCGGGTCTCGATGCCCGTGCTGGCCGCGATGCCGTCGATCCGGGGGGCCCACGCCGCGTGCGGGTGCCGGCCGCGTACCTCCGCCACGATCTGGTCGGTCTCCACGGTGTGCTCGCCGTGTATCACGGCCGGAGGGCACAGGTATGCAGCCACGGTTCGCGCCTTTCTGCGGGGAACGGGGGAGGAACGTCAGGAGCGCCGGGGCAAGGGGGAGTTGGCACTTCACGTCCGGGAAACGCCGCTGCGCTCTGCTTCGGGCGTCGGCATCCGTTCCGAGCATGGACGCTAAAGGGACATTTCCGCTGTGATGCAGGCAACTTGGGCGGCCTTTGGGTGCGTGACACGGCACACACCGCCGGCGGGGAGGTTCCTGGCGTGCATCGACGGACCGCCCTGACGCGCCGTCAACCGGACGTCCGGCAACGCTGACGCGGTGCCGGTGCCGGTGCCGGTGCCGGTGCCTGTGCCTGTGCCGGTGCCGGTCGTCCTGGGTCGTGTCAGCGCCCCGTCGTGCCGTCGATCAGCTCACGGAGGATGTCCGCGTGACCGGCGTGGCGGCCGGTCTCCTCGATCATGTGGGTGAGCGCCCAGCGGACACTGGGTGCCGCACGGCCCGGCCGCGGCCGGGGGACCGGCTCGCCGAGGTCGTCCGTGCACTGGTCGAGGGCGGCGTTCGCGCGCTCGACGGTCGCCCGGTAGCGGGCGACGACGTCGGCGACGCCGTCCTCCGGTGCGGCGTGGAACGTCGCCTGCCAGTCGGTGACCTTCTCGCCCAGGAAGATCGCGCGCTCCACGAAGGTCAGGTGGTTGAGCAGACCGAGCAGGTTCGTGCCCGAGGGGACTTGGGCCGTGCGGACCTGCGGCTCGGGTGCGCCGTCGAACTTCGCGGCCATCGAGGTCCGGAGGTAGTCGAGGAACCCGCGCAGAACCTCGGCCTCGCTGCTTCCGGTCCGGGGCGGCGGGGTGTCCCCGCGGCGGGGTGCGGTGGGCATGGTGGCCTCCTTGGTCGGGGGCGGTTCTTGGGTGGGCCTGCCGGTCCTGGGTCGGGGGCGGTTCTTGGGTGGGCCGGTCCTGGATCGGGGGGCGGTTGTCGGGTGGGCCGGTCCTTGGCCGGCGCGAGCCCACCCCGGCCGGTCTTTCGTCCGGGGTGGCTCGCGGTCCGGCCGGTCCTTCGTCCGGGGTGGCTCGCGGTCCGGCCGGTCCTTCGTCGGGGGTGGCTCGCGGTCCGGCCGGTCAGGCCGGCCCGGCCGGGCCGGCCGTCCGGCCGGTCAGGCGGCGGTGCGGCGGATGAGCAGGACGTGGTCGACGACCTCGGCGGTGCGCCCGCCGGGGCCGGTCGCGATCCGGCGGGGCGCGGCGGCCCGCTCGACCGACCACGCCTCCGGATCCAGGGCGATGCCCGCCGCGACCTCCCGCGGGGTCGGGTACCGGATGTCCGGATCCTGGTTCCACGACCACGGCGCGGTGGAGCCGTGGTCGACGACCAGCAGCCGCCCGCCCGGGCGCAGCGCGTGCGCGGCCGTGCGCAGGACCGCCGCCCGGTCCAGGTCGAAGGGGGTGTGGAGGTAGTGGGCGGAGACCAGGTCGAACCGCCCCTCGGGGAAGGACGCGCGCAGGTCGTGCTGCTCGGCGGTGACCAGGTCGCCGAGGCCGAGTGAACGGGTGTGGTCGGCGAGCCGCTCGGCCGCCACGGCCGAGATGTCGACGGCGGTGACCCGCCATCCTCGGCGGGCGAGCCACAGCGCGTCGCCGCCGTCGCCACATCCGAGGTCAAGCGCGTCGCCGGGGGGCAGGTCGGTGACCGTCTCGACGAGACGGGCGTTCGGCCGGGGGGCGTCTGCCGACGGCCGGTCGGCGTAGACGCCGTCCCAGAACGTGACCGCATCGGTGGCGCTCATCGGAGCTCCTTCGTCTGTCGGGATTGCCTGACGGGATGCGGTCAGTCTCACCGGGCGCCGCGCGAACCGGCACGGAAACTTGCCGTTGTGGCAAGGTGGCCCGATGGACGCCGGAACGGACGACGTACTCGACGCGGTGGGCCCTCGGCTGCGTGCGCTGCGGCGCGACCGCGGCATCACCCTCACCGACCTCTCGGCGGCCACCGGAGTGTCGGAGAGCACGCTGTCCCGGCTGGAGAGCGGGCAGCGCCGGGCGACCCTGGAGCTGCTGCTGCCGCTCGCCCGGATCTACGACGTTCCGCTGGACGACCTCGTCGGTGCCCCGCGCACGGGCGACCCCCGTATTCACCTGAAGCCGATCCGGCGGTTCGGGATGGTCTTCGTGCCGCTGACCCGGCGGCCGGGCGGGACACAGGCCTTCAAGATGATCATCCCGAGCCGGCCCCGACCGCTCGAACCGACCCCGCAGACGCACGAGGGCTTCGAATGGCTCTACGTGCTCGTCGGCCGGCTGCGGCTGGTGGTCGGCGAGCGCGACCTGACGCTGGCGCCCGGTGAGGCCGCCGAGTTCGACACGTCGCTGCCGCACTGGCTGGGCAGTGCCGACGGCGGCGCGGTCGAGCTGCTCGTCCTGTTCGGCCTGCAAGGGGTGCGCGCGCACGTACGCGCCACGGCGGACGGCTGAACGACGGTTCAGGAAGCGACTCGGGAAGCAGGTCGCTCAAACGGCACAGGGGTCCGCACATCCGTGCAGGCCTCTTGTGTAATTCCTCTGGAAGCCTCAATCTTTCGGCTGACGCACCGAAGTCGCCCCAGATTGACATGACCATGACCCAATGGTCATCACCGGGTGCGGCCTGCTCGGCGTGCACGAACCCCACCACGCACCACCGACTGAGGAGGACCCCTCACATGGCAGTGCTGCGTCACACCCCCCACCGCACCACCCGGCGAAGACTGGCCGCCGTCAGCGCCGCGGCCACCGCGGCCCTCGCCGCGAGCCTCGTCTCCGCGCTCCCCGCCACCGCGGCGGAGGGCCGCATCCAGTACGAGGACGCGGCGAACGCGGTCGCCGGCAGCTACATAGTGACCCTGAAGGCGGACGAGGCGAAGTCCGGTTCCGCCGAGGGCCGCGCCGTCGCGAAGCGCCACGGCGCCGACATCGAGCGCACGTACACCAAGGCCCTCAACGGCTACGCGGTCGAGGCCTCCGAGACCGAGGCGAAACGTCTCGCCGCCGACCCGGCCGTCGCCTCCGTCGTCCAGAACCGCACCTTCCACGTCACCGGCACCCAGCCCAACCCGCCGTCCTGGGGCCTGGACCGCATCGACCAGCAGAACCGCCCGCTGGACAGCTCGTACACCTACCCGGACAGCGCCGGACAGGGTGTGACGGCGTACGTCATCGACACCGGCGTCCGCATCACCCACAACGACTTCGGCGGCCGCGCCTCCTACGGCTACGACGCCATTGACAACGACAACACCGCCCAGGACGGCCACGGCCACGGCACCCACGTCGCCGGCACCGTCGGCGGCAGCGCCTACGGCGTCGCCAAGCAGGCGAAGGTCGTCGGCGTCCGGGTGCTCGACAACTCCGGCTCCGGCACCACCGCGCAGGTCGTCGCCGGCATCGACTGGGTCGCCCGCAACGCCGTCAAGCCGGCCGTCGCCAACATGTCCCTCGGCGGCGGCGCCGACAGCGCCCTGGACACGGCCGTGCGCAACGCCATCGCCTCCGGCATCACCTTCGCCGTCGCGGCCGGCAACGAGTCCACCAACGCCTCCACCAAGTCCCCGGCCCGGGTGACGGAGGCGATCACGGTCGGCGCCACCACTTCGAGCGACGCCCGCGCGAGCTACTCCAACTACGGCTCGGTCCTGGACCTGTTCGCGCCCGGCTCGTCCATCACCTCCGCCTGGAACAGCGGCGACTCGGCCACCAACACCATCTCCGGTACGTCCATGGCGAGCCCGCACGTCGCCGGGGCCGCCGCCCTGTACCTGGCCGACAACCCCTCGGCCACCCCCTCCCAGGTCGCCTCCGCCCTGACGTCCACCGCCACCAGCGGCGTCGTCTCGAACCCGGGCAGCGGCTCGCCCAACCGGCTGCTGTACGTCGGCGACGGCGACACCACGCCCCCGCCGACCGGCGACCGCTTCGAGAACACCGGTGACCACACCATCCGGGACAACGCCACCGTCGAGTCCCCGGTGACCGTCTCCGGCGTCTCGGGCAACGCGCCTTCGTCCCTGGCCGTCGAGGTGAACATCGTCCACAGCTACATCGGTGACCTCCAGGTCCAGCTGGTCGCCCCGGACGGCTCGGCGTACACGCTGAAGTCGTACGGCACCGGCGGCAGCGCGAACGACATCAACACCACGTACACCGTGAACGCCTCCTCGGAGACCGCGAACGGCACGTGGAAGCTGCGCGTCAGCGACAACGCGTCCTGGGACACCGGGCGGATCGACGCCTGGGCCCTGCAGTTCTGACGGACCGATCCTGACGGACCGATCCTGACGGACCGATCCTGACGGACCACTCCTGATGGACCGCTCCTGACGGCAGCTCAGTGAAGAACCTCGCCCTCGCGGTGCGGCTCCGGGTCGACGACCCGGCCCACCGCGAGGGCGAGACGCGTTGAACACCGTGCCGCCGCGCACGCCTACCATGCGCTCAGTGATCGGCCGGCCGGCCACCTGTCGGGCCCGGCCGCCCCAGCCCCGCGGCGTCTTCGCGTCACCGCCCGAAAGCAGGAGCACGGTACACGTGTCCATACCGCCGCCGCCCGGCCCCCAAGGGCCCTACAACCAGGGGCAGTACCCGCAGGGGCAGTACCCACCGGGGCCGCCCCCGCCCGGCCAGTACCCGCAGGGGCCGTACCCGCCGCAGCAGCCGTATCCCGGCGGCTGGGGTCAGCCCTACGGGGCGTACCCCCGGCAGCCTCCCGTCAACGGCGTGGCCATCGCCGCGTTCGTGCTCGGCGTCCTGTGCTTCGTGCCGGCGGTCGGGCTCGTGCTGGGGCTGATCGCGCTGGCCCAGATCAGAAGGAGGGGCGAGCGGGGCAAGGGGTTCGCCGTGGCCGGTTCCGTGCTGTCGTCCGTGGGGCTGGCCCTGTGGGTGCTGTCGCTCTCCACGGGCGCCGCCGCCGACTTCTGGGACGGATTCCGGGACGCCGCGCGCGGCGAGGGCACCGCCTACTCGCTGGAGAAGGGCCAGTGCTTCACCACCCCCAGCGGATCTCTTCAGGGGGTGACGTACGACGTCGACGAGGTGCCCTGCGAGGAGGAGCACGACGGCGAGGTGTTCGCCGCCTTCGAGTTGCCGGGCGGATCCTTCCCGGGCGACGGGGAGATCACCCGGAAAGCCGACGAGCGGTGCTACGCCCTCCAGGACACGTACGCCATGGACCGGTGGGCCCTGCCGACCGACGTCGACGTGTACTACCTGACTCCGACCTCGCAGAGCTGGCGCACGGGCGACCGCGAGATCACCTGCCTGTTCGGGAACACGGACGAGCGGGGCACGCTGACCGGCTCGCTGCGCAGGGACGGCACGAGGCTCGACTCGGGCCAGCACACCTACCTGGTGGCGGAGGGCTTCCTCAACCGGGCCATGGACGAGATGCCGGTGGCGGAGACCGTCGAGGAGGACCTCGCCGGATACCAGGTGTGGGCGGGGCAGATGTCGCGGGCGCTCGTCCGGGAGACCGGGATGCTGCGCGGACACAGCTGGCCCGACGACGCCGAGCGGCCGGTCGCCGACCTGGTCGAGGACCTGGAGACGGCGCGGGAGGAGTGGGATCGGGCGGCCGAGGCGGCCGACGTCGACACGTACTACCTGCACCTCGACAAGGCCTTCGCGCTCATCGAGGCCGACTCGACGGTCACCGCCCGCAAGGCTCTGGGCCTGGATACCACGCCGCCGGTGTACGAGGAGAGCGGTGACGGTGAGGGAGAGAGCCCCGGCAAGGAGGTGTGACGGCGGCTATAGCGGGGAGAAAGTGCCTGCGTAAAGCCCTCCGACGATACAAGTCATCACATCGAGTGATTCTTTGGCCTTTGCTTGCCTGGCACAACCTACGGTTGCCACGCTGTTGCTGTCTGTACAACCTGATGGGAGCGGCCAGTGACTTTCGGTGAGCAGCCGGCGTATCTGCGTGTCGCGGGTGATCTCCGCAAGAAGATCGCCGACGGCCTGCTGCCGCCCCACACCCGCCTCCCGTCCCAGGCGCGGATCCGCGAGGAGTACGGCGTCTCGGACACCGTCGCCCTGGAAGCGCGCAAGGTGCTGATGGCCGAGGGGCTGGTCGAGGGCCGCTCCGGTTCGGGGACGTATGTGCGCGAGCGGCCCGTGCCCCGGCGCATCGCCCGCTCCGGGTACCGGCCGGCCGGCGGTGCCACCCCCTTCCGGCAGGAGCAGGCCGACGCCGGGACGCGCGGCACCTGGGAGTCGCGCAGCGAGCAGGCCGAGGCGAGCGGCGCCGTCGCCGAACGGCTCGGGATCAAGCCCGGGGACCGGGTGATGTGCACGCGGTACGTGTTTCGGGAGGGCGGCGAGGCCATGATGCTCTCCACCTCCTGGGAGCCGCTGGACCTCATCGGCCGGACGCCGGTGATGCTCCCCGAGGAGGGCCCGCTCGGCGGCATGGGTGTCGTGGAGCGGATGGCCGCCATCGACGTGGTCGTCGACAACGTCACCGAGGAGGTCGGCGCCCGCCCCGGCCTCGCCGAGGAACTGCTCGCCCTCGGGGGTGTTCCGGGGCACGTGGTCCTGGTCGTCCAGCGCACGTTCTACGCCTCGGGCCGGGCGGTCGAGACGGCCGACGTGGTCGTTCCGGCCGACCGCTACCGGGTGGCGTACCACCTGCCCGTCAAGTAGCGGCGGCGCCGGGGGAGTTCACGCGCCCGCCGGTGGTGTGAGATGGCGCACGCCTCTCGTGCGCCTCCCGCGCCCCTTTTCTCTGCTCGCACTGGTGTCCGTACCCCGCACCGCCGTCCGCGCGGTGCCGGGATCCGGTCGTTCTCGCAGGTCGTCCGCGAGGTTCCCGGTATGCCTCCGACCGGAAGCGTCGGCGCGCGCGGACGGCGCGTTTCGTATCGTGCGCCCCCTGTGTTCTGGCCGGTTGCGTACCTCTTTGTGTAAAGCCGTATTCGCTGCGTGAAGGTTAGGCGTAGGCTCGGGCATATGCGGATCGGGGTTTCCTTAGCGGGCGGGGCGCGGCGCGGGCCGTGGGTGGGAAGTGGAGGGGCGCGATGAACGACGGCACGGTCACTCTTCCCTGGCTGGTCTTCCGGCAGGACGACAACGGCAACCGCTACCGCGTGGGCAGGTACGCGACCAGGGCCGAGGCCCAGAAGATCGCGGACACCCTCGACGGTCGCGGCCACAAGCAGCTCTACTGGGTCGAGAAGCTCGGCCCGAACGGAACGGGCGCGGCGGGCTGACCGCGCCGACGGGACAAGCCGTAGGGCAGGACAGGCCGTAGGACAGGACAGGCCGTAGGGCAGGACAGGCCGTAGGCTCCGGCGCATGACGGAACGGATCGTGGTCGGCGCCGCCCTCATCGACGGCGGACGCCTGCTCGCCGCGCGCCGCAGCGCACCGGCCGAGCTGGCCGGACGGTGGGAGCTGCCTGGCGGCAAGGTCGAGGCGGGCGAGACGCCCGAGGCGGCGCTCGTGCGCGAACTGCGCGAGGAACTGGGCGTGACGGCCGAGCCCGGTGAGCGGGTCCCGGGGCAGTGGCCCCTGCGAGCGCCCTTCGTCCTGCACGTGTGGACCGCACGGCTGCTCCCCGGCTCCGCCTCCCCCGAGCCTCTGGAGGACCACGACGCGCTGCGCTGGCTCACCCCCGCCGAGATCTGGGACGTGCCCTGGCTCGACCAGGACGTGTCGGCCGTCGAGCGGGCGCTCGCCCACCTGGGGCCGGCGGCGACGGACGCGCGGGGCGTGTGAGCGCACCGGCGTGAGAGCCCCGTGCGCCGTTGATGCCACAGTGCGCCCTCCCGGGCGGTACCGGGGCCCGAATATCGGGTATGTGCCCATTAACCCCACGAAACCGGACAAGGGTGGGGGGTCGCCGGCCGGGGAAGTGATCGGCGTGATCGACAGCGAAGGCGGCTGTGCCGAATGGGTCTTTCCCGCGGCACCGGACGCCGTGCGGACCGCCCGCTCCCTGGTCCGCCGCACCCTGAGCGGATGGGACCTCGACAGCGTCGGCGACGTCGCCGCCCTGCTGGTCAGCGAGCTGGTCACCAACGCCCTGCGGCACGCCACCGGCCCCATCGGCGTCCGCCTGGTACGCCACCCCGCCGGGCCGGACGGCGTGCTGCTGGTGGAGGTCTCCGACCCGCTTCCGGACCCGCCCCGCGAGCGCGTCGCCCGCCCCGGGGACGAGGACGGCCGGGGCCTGCAACTGGTGGCCTCCTCCGCACGCCGCTGGGGAACCCGGCCCGGAGAGGTGGGCAAGACGGTGTGGTTCGAACTCGCGGTGCCGGAATGACCGGGTGTCACACCGTTTCACGGCGCCCGGAACCGTGCCGAAACGCCCCCGCGCCGGGCCCGGCCCCACGGGCCAACTGGTTCAGGCCAGTGGCAGTTGTGGAACTACGTGATTCGATGTCGTGTCCGCTGGTTAGAAGACTGGAAGTGTTGTCACGGTCCGGACCGAAAACCATCGGGACCGTGCTGTGATCGTGAACACCGTGTTGTGCGGCGCCGTAGTGCTGGATACTGCGGGCAGCCGCCCCCGGTGACCGGTGCCGGACGCGGTGAGCTGGAGGGGACGGTTCGCGTGAGCGAGATACCAGCGAGGGCCACGGAGTCCGAGGGCGCGTCGGACGGCGCGCCGTTCGGTGACGCGGTGTGGCAGAGCAGCCCGCCCGGCTCCATCTACGACTACATCAAGGTCGCGTCCTTCTCCATCGGTCCCGACGGACTCGTCGACCAGTGGAGCCTGCGCGCGGAGCAACTGCTCGGCATCCCGGCCGAGCACGCCGTGGGCACCGACCCCATCGACGCCTTCATCGACGCCGATCTGCGGGAACGCGGCCAGCGCAAGATGGCCGAGATCCTCGACGGACGGGAGTGGACCGGTGTGGTCCCCTTCCGGGTGCCGGACGCCGCGACCGACGGCGCACAGCGCGGACGCGGACAGCGTGGACAGCGCGGGCTCGCCGAGGTGTACGTCATGCCGACGCGCACGGAGGACGGGGAGAAGGCCGCCGTATGCATCGTCGTCGACGTCCGCGTCCTGCGCAGCATCGAGACCGACCTCGCCGCCTCGCAGGCCATATTCGGCCAGTCTCCGTTCGGCTTCCTGCTGATCGACCCCGACCTCCGGGTACGCCGCGCCAACCAGCGGTTCGCCTCCGTCTTCGGCGGCACGCCCGACGACCATCGCGGCAAGGGCGTCCACGACTACCTGCCGCGCGCCGAGGCCGACCGGGTCTCCGCCACCCTGCGCCGGGTGCTGGAGACCGGCGACTCCATCACCGACATGCACGTCACCGGCTTCGCGCCGGGCTCCGACGAACGCCGCCACTGGTCCGTCAACCTCTACCGCGTGCACAGCGGTTCCGGCCGTCCCATCGGCATCTCCTGGCTCGGAACCGACATCACCGCCCGCCGCGAGGCCGCCCGCGAGGCCGCCGCCTCCCGCCGCAACCTCGCCCTCCTCAACGAGGCGGGCGCCCGCATCGGCAACTCCCTCGACCTGGAGACCACCGCCCGCGAACTCCTCGACGTCGTCGTCCCCGGCTTCTGCGACCTGGCCACCGTCGACCTCTACCAGGGCCTGCTGGTGGGCGACGAGACCCCGCCGGGCCTCGCCGACGGCAGCGCGGAGCTGCGCCGCGTCGCCTTCTCCAGCGCGGTCTCCGAGGCGCCGGTCCTCGGCACCGGCGAGCAGGTCGAGCTGGGCGCCGTGCATCACTACCCGTTCAACTCGCCCTGCGCCGACGCCCTGCGCACCGCCCGTCCGCGCACCGTCCCCGCCGAGGAAGGCAGCCTCGTGCAGTCCACCCTCGCCGTGCCGATGGTCGCCCACGACACGGTCGTAGGACTCGCGCGGTTCGCCCGGACGAAGGGCAGCGAGCCGTTCGGGGACCGCGACCGCGACCTCGCCGTGGAACTGGCCGCGCGAGCCGCCGTATGCATCGACAACGCCCGCCTCTACCGGCGCGAACACGAACGCGCGCTGATACTGCAACGCTCCCTGCTCCCGCCCGGCGACCCCGAGGCGTCCGGCCTCGACATCGCCTGCCGCTACCTGCCCGGCAACGCGGCCACCGGCCGGTCCAGCGAGGTCGGCGGCGACTGGTTCGACGTGATCGAACTCCCTGGTCATCGCACCGCGCTGGTCGTCGGCGACGTCATGGGACGCGGTCTGCGCGCCGCCGTCGCGATGGGCGAACTCCGCACCGCCGTAAGGACGCTGGCGCAGCTCGACATCGAACCGGCCGAGGTGCTCTCCCAGCTGGACGAGATCGCGCGGGGCCTGGGCGCCCCGGGCGGCGTCCAGCAGGCGACCCGGGCCGCCCGCCGGCCCCGCGAGGCCGACCTCTCCGAGGTCTACCTGGCGACCTGCGTCTACGCCGTCTACGACTCGGTGACCAGGCGCTGCACCTTCGCCAACGCGGGCCACCTGCCGCCCGTCCTGGTCGAGCCCGGCGAGTCCGCGCTGATGCTGGACGTGCCGCCGGGCCTGCCGCTCGGCGTCGGCGGGGAGCCCTTCGAGGAGGTGGAGGTCGAACTACCCGAAGGCGCCCTGCTCGCGCTCTACACGGATGGACTGGTCGAAAGCCGCGACCACCCCCTCGACGAGGGACTCCAGGCCTTCGTAGGGGCACTCACGGACCCGGCGCGCCCCCTGGAGGACGTCTGCGACCAGGTCCTCAACACCCTCGACAGCCACCACGGCGAGGACGACATCGCCCTGCTGATGGCCCGCGTCCAGGGCCTGCCCAGCGAGTCCGTCGGCGACTGGACCCTGCCGCGCGAGCCGCGCAGCGTGGGCCGGGCCCGCGAGCTGGCCCGTGCCAAGCTGCTCGACTGGGACATGGAATCGCTGGTCGACACGACGGAACTGCTCGTCAGCGAGCTGGTCACCAACGCCCTGAGGTACGGCGAGGGCGAGATCAGACTCCGCCTCCTCCTCGACCGCACGCTGGTCTGCGAGGTCTGGGACTCCGGCCTGGTCCAGCCCCGCCGGCGTCGCGCCCGCGACACCGACGAGGGCGGCCGCGGCCTGCAACTGGTCGGCCTGCTCAGCGCGGCCTGGGGCTCGCGCCGTACGCCGCGCGGCAAGACGGTGTGGTTCGAACTGCCCCTGCCGGGCGACGACACCCGGCTCACCGACCCGGCGGAGGCGTTGCTGAGCCTGTTCTGACCCGGCCCGGGGTCGTACGGGTCCGGGCCCGCCGGGTGCGACGCAGGTGCCCGTACCCGGCCAGCAGCAACGCCGCCCCGGCCGTGACCAGGGGCGGCACCAGATCGGCGGAGATCATCGCCACGCACCCCTGACCGCAACCGGAACACCGGTTCGAGTCGTCCCCGCTGGCAACACGCTCGGAGCGTATGCGCGGTAACCGGCCACCGCGACCGGAGCCGGGCCACAGGGAGGGGACACCGTGGAGGACACGGAACCGAGACAGAACGAACCGGCACCCGCCGACGGTGAGGGCGCTCCACCGGGGCCACCCGCACCCGACGACGAAAGCAGCACGGGTGGTGCGGGTGGGAACAGGGACGCCGAAGGCGAAGCCGAGGCCACCGGACGAACACGCCGCCGCACTCGCATCCGCCGGACGGCCCTCGCCGTCCTCCTGGTCCTGATCCTCCCCCTGCTCACCGCCGGCGCGGCCCTCCGCGTCAACTACATGGGCGACCCCGCCGACGGCACCTACACCAGGAACCGCGACGCGATGTGGCTCGGCCACGCCTGGGTCGACGGCCGCAAGGACGACGCGGACCTCACCGCCTTCGCCCGCCGCATCGAGAGCACCGGCATCCGCGACCTGTACGTCCACACCGGCCCGCTGGAACACGACGGCACGCTGCCCGAGTCCCGCTACCCCAAGGCCCGCCGGCTGATCGACGCCGTGCACCGCGAGCTGCCCGGCGTCCGCGTCCAGGCATTCCTCGGCGACGTCCTCGTCACCGAGGGCCCCGACGGCATGCACCTCGACCGCGCCGACACCCGCGCCGCCGTCGTCGACTCCGCCCGCCAGGTCCTGGACGCGGGCTACGACGGCGTCCACCTCGACCTGGAGCCCCTGCACTCCGGCGACCGGAACTACCTCTCCCTCCTGGACGACCTGCGCGCCGTCACCCGTGCCAAGGACGCGCAGCTGTCGGTGGCCGCTCACCAGATCGACCCGCTCCCGGCCCTGCACTCCGTCTTCGGCGTCTTCACCGAGAACCCCAAGTGGTGGTCGCAGGAGTTCTTCGGCGAGGTCGCCCGCCGCGTCGACCAGATCGCCGTGATGACCTACGACACCGCGCAGCCGCTGGAGGGCACCTACGGCGGCTACGTGGCCCAGCAGACCTCCCTCGCCCTGGAGGTCACCCCGCCCACCACCCACCTGCTGATGGGCCTGCCCTTCTACTACGAGAGCAACTTCGACCACTGGGGCCACGCCGAGACAGTCGAGGCCGCCGTCCGGGGCGTCCGCCTCGGTCTGTCCCGGACGGACGCCGACCGGAAGCTCTTCGGTGTCGCCCCGTACATCGACTTCGCGGCGACGGAGACGAACTGGGACGAGTACCGGGAGGGCTGGGTGAACCCGTGACCCCCTAACGCCGCCTGATCTTCGACCCCAGCCACACCAGCGGGTCGTACTTGCGGTCCACGGCCCGCTCCTTCAGCGGGATCAGCGCGTTGTCCGTGATCTTGATGCCCTCGGGGCAGACCTCCGTGCAGCACTTGGTGATGTTGCAGTAGCCGAGGCCGTGCTCGTCCTGGGCCGTGCGCCCGCGGTCCAGGCCGGTGTCGCCGGCCGCGTCCAGCGGGTGCATGTCCAGTTCGGCGACGCGCATGAGGAAACGCGGGCCTGCGAAGGCCGGCTTGTTCTCCTCGTGGTCACGGACGACATGGCAGGTGTCCTGGCACAGGAAGCACTCGATGCACTTGCGGAACTCCTGCGAGCGGTCCACGTCCTCCTGCATCATCCGGTACTCGCCCGGCCCGAGGTCGGCGGGCGGGACGAAGGACGGGACCTCTCGGGCCTTGGTGTAGTTGAAGCCGACGTCCGTCACCAGGTCGCGGACGACCGGGAAGGCGCGCAGGGGCGTGACGGTGATCGTCTCCTCGGGGGTGAAGACGGACATACGGGTCATGCAGAGCAGCCGCGGACGCCCGTTGATCTCCGCCGAGCACGAACCGCACTTGCCCGCCTTGCAGTTCCAGCGCACGGCGAGGTCGGGGGCCTGGGTGGCCTGGAGGCGGTGGATGATGTCCAGGACCACCTCGCCCTCGTTCACCTCGACGCGGAAGTCCTCCAGACGGCCGCCCTCGACGTCGCCCCGCCACACCTTGAAGCGGGCCTCGTAGCCGCTCATTCGGAAAGCTCCTCATCGGCGAGGTACTTGACCAGCTCGTCCTTCTCGAAGAGGGCGAGCAGGTCCGGTCGGACGGGCTCGGTGGTCTGCCGCTCCAGCGCGATCTGGCCGCGCTCGGGATCCGCTGCCGCCGAACCGCCGCTCGGGTCGGCCAGGGAACACAGCAGGTTGGCCGGGCGCCACCGGCGGTCCATCGACGGATGGTCCTCGCGGGTGTGCCCGCCGCGGGACTCGGTGCGTTCCAGCGCGGCCCGCGCCACGCACTCGCTGACCAGCAGCATGTTGCGCAGGTCCAGGGCGAGGTGCCAGCCCGGGTTGAACTGCCGGTGCCCCTCCACGCCCGCTCGCCGGGCCCGTACCCGCAGCTCCGCGAGTTTCTCCAGGGCCTGCTTCATCTCCGGCTCGCGGCGGATGATGCCGACCAGGTCGTTCATCGTCTGCTGGAGCTCCTGGTGGAGGGTGTACGGGTTCTCCGGCGGCCCCTCGGACGGCTCGGGCGCCTCCGCCTCGGCGGAGAACGGCCGCAGCGCCTCCGCGGCGGCGGCGTCGACCTGCACGTCGTCCACCCGTGGCCGTGCTCCCGGGGCCCGACCCGCCGCGTACTCGGCCGCGTGCCAGCCCGCCCGGCGCCCGAACACCAGCAGGTCGGACAGCGAGTTGCCGCCGAGCCGGTTGGAGCCGTGCATGCCGCCGGCCACCTCACCGGCCGCGTACAGCCCCGGCACCCCGCGCGCGGCGGCCGTGTCGGAGTCGACGGCGATGCCGCCCATCACGTAGTGGCAGGTGGGCCCGACCTCCATCGGCTCGGCCGTGATGTCGACGTCGGCCAGCTCCTTGAACTGGTGGTACATGGAGGGCAGCCGGCGCTGGATCACCTCGGCCGGCATCCGCGTCGAGACGTCGAGGAAGACACCGCCGTGCGGGGAGCCCCGGCCCTCCTTCACCTCGGAGTTGATCGCGCGCGCGACCTCGTCCCGGGGGAGCAGCTCGGGGGGCCGCCGGTTGTGGTCCGGGTCGTCGTACCAGCGGTCGCCCTCCTCCTCCGTCACCGCGTACTTGTCCTTGAAGACGTCGGGGACGTAGTCGAACATGAACCGCTTGCCCTCGGAGTTCCTGAGCACCCCGCCGTCGCCGCGCACCGACTCCGTGACGAGGATGCCCTTGACCGACGGCGGCCAGACCATGCCCGTCGGGTGGAACTGCACGAACTCCATGTTCAGCAGCGGCGCCCCGGCCAGCAGCGCCAGCGCGTGGCCGTCGCCCGTGTACTCCCACGAGTTCGACGTCACCTTGAAGGACTTGCCGATGCCGCCCGTGGCGATCACCACCGAGGGCGCCTCCAGGACGAAGAACCGGCCGGTCTCCCGCTCGTAGCCGAAGACGCCCGAGACCTGGCCGCCGTCCTTGAGCACCCGGGTGACCGTGCACTCCTGGAAGACCTTCAGACGGGCCTCGTAGTCGCCGGTCTCCCTGAAGTCCTCCTGCTGGAGCGAGACGATCTTCTGCTGGAGGGTGCGGATCAGCTCCAGGCCGGTACGGTCGCCGACGTGGGCGAGGCGCGGGTACTCGTGGCCGCCGAAGTTGCGCTGCGAGATCCGGCCGTCCTTCGTACGGTCGAACAGCGCGCCCCAGGTCTCCAGCTCCCATACCCGCTGCGGCGCCTCCTGGGCGTGCAGCTCGGCCATCCGCCACTGGTTGAGGAACTTGCCGCCGCGCATGGTGTCGCGGAAGTGGACCTGCCAGTCGTCGCCGGAGTTGGCGTTGCCCATGGCGGCGGCGATGCCGCCCTCGGCCATCACGGTGTGCGCCTTGCCGAACAGCGACTTGCAGATCACGGCCGTACGGGCGCCCCGCTCGCGGGCCTCGATGGCGGCGCGCAGCCCGGCGCCGCCCGCGCCCACCACGACGACGTCCCACTCCTGGCGGTCGACCACGGACATCAGAACAACCTCGGATCGTCGAAGGCACCGGACGCGACCAGGTACACGTAGAAGTCGGCGAGCGCCACGCTCACCAGTGACGTCCAGGCGAGCAGCATGTGGCGGGCGTTGAGCTTCCCGACCCACTGCCACATCCGGTAGCGCACGGGGTGCCGGGAGAAGTGCTTGAGCTTGCCGCCGACGATGTGCCGGCAGGAGTGGCAGGAGAGGGTGTACGCCCAGATCAGCACGATGTTGGCCAGGAACACCAGGGTGCCCAGGCCCATGTGGCCCCAGGCGTAGTGCTCGTCGCGGAAGGCGAGCACGGTGTCGTAGGTGAGGATGAGCGCGACCAGGAGCGCGGCGTAGAAGAAGTACCGGTGGATGTTCTGCAGGATGAGCGGGAAGCGGGTCTCGCCGGTGTACTTCTTGTGCGGCTCGGCCACCGCGCAGGCCGGCGGGGACGCCCAGAAGCCCCGGTAGTAGGCCTTGCGGTAGTAGTAGCAGGTGAGGCGGAAGCCGAGCGGGAAGATCAGGATGATGATCGCGGGGGAGATGCCCCACCAGCTTCCGAACAGCTCCCAGTTGGGGCCGCCGCGCATCGGCTCGCAGTTCTCCGCCAGACAGGGGGAGTAGAACGGCGAGACGTACGGGGCCGCGTAGTAGTCCGCGTTGGCGAAGGCCCGCCAGGTCGAGTAGACGACGAAGGCGAGCAGGCCCGCGGCGGTGGCGGCGGGCGCCAGCCACCAGCGGTCGGTGCGCAGGTGCGGGGCGCGGATGGCGGCGCGCGTCGGGGTGTGGACGCCGCCGCCTCGGGGATGGGGTTCGGTGGCTGGAGGTTCCGTACCAGTGGCCACTGGGCGACTCCGGTCGGTCGGGTCGGGTTCAGGGGGCGCGGCGGTCGCGGGCGCCGAGGCCCTCGTCGTCCGAGTCCGTCCACAGCGAGCCGTCGTACGGCGTGTCGGGGATCGGGACGAGGTCCGGACGCTTGGGCGCGTCCGGTGCGGCTGACGCCGCCCGCAGCAGCGCGACGCTCTCGCGCAGATGGTCGGCGTCGGTGCGGACGCGGCGGATCTCGAGGCCGCCGCCCAGCTGCTGTTCCAGCCGGGCCACCGACCGGGACAGGTCGTCGAGACCGCGTTGGATCGATGACAGGTCGTCGTGCACGGACATGACGTGACCTCACTTCCGTAGGGCACGGCACGGGGCCGGTCCTGGTGGCGACGTTCATGCGCCTGCGAGTGTCGCGCGTCACACCTGTCGCTGGGAAGGGATATGCAGCGATTGGCCGGGGCGTGTCGGTGCATCAGGGGTGGCGTTGCGCCGCACGGGTGACGTTACGCACCGTCGTCGCCGTGTCTCCCAGCGTCGCCGAACCGTTTCCTCTTCAGTGGCGGCATCCCTGCCCGGGATACAAATGATCAACTCCAATACTGCATATAACGCATAACGCATAACGCACTCAACGTACTCGTACAACGCATATGCCGCCACAAGTGATCACCACGCCCGCGGCCTTCCGGAGGTAGCAGAGATGTCCCACGTCGGCGTCGGACCGCGCGCGGTGACGCGCTCGGTCGCCTTCCTCACCGCGGGCGTGCTCGCGGTCCCCGCGCTGGCCGGCTGCAGCTCCGAGGACCCGTCGGGCAAACCGCTCGCCGAGCAGGACATCGCCTCGGCGAGCCGCGCCCGGGTCTCCGACGGCGGCACCCTGCGCTGGGCCGTGGACTCCGTACCTGACACGCTGAACACCTTCCAGTCGGACGCCGACGCCACCTCGGCCCGCGTCGCGCAGGCCGTGCTGCCGTCGATGTACCGGATGGACGAGACCGGCCGCCCGGTGCGCAATCCGGACTACCTGGAATCGGCCGAGGTCGTCGAGACCGAGCCCAAGCAGGTCGTCGTCTACAAGCTCAACCAGCAGGCCGTATGGAGCGACGGCCGGGAGGTCGGCGCCGCCGACTTCGCCGCCCAGTGGCGCGCCCTGTCCGGCAAGGACAGCGCCTACTGGACCGCCCGCAACGCCGGCTACGACCGCATCGAGAAGATCCAGCGCGGCGCCGGCGACCTGGAGGTCAAGGTCACCTTCAGCCGTCCCTACGCCGACTGGAAGTCGCTGTTCACGCCGCTGTACCCGAAGGACGTCATGGGCACCCCGGACGCCTTCAACGACGGCGCGCGGCGCAAGCTCAAGGTCACCGCCGGTCCCTTCGCCGTCAAAGAGGTCGACACCAAGGACGACGAGGTCGTCCTCACCGGCAACCCGCGCTGGTGGGGGGAGCCGGCCAAGCTGGACCGGATCGTGCTGCGCGCCGTACCCCGCGACGAGCGGGTCTCCGAGCTGGTCGCGGGCAAGCTCGACCTGGCCGAGATCGACCCGGACACCGCCGACCAGGTCGGCCTGGCCGCCGCCCCCCGGGACGCCGCCACCGGCACCCCGCTCATGGGCCCGGACGGCACCCCGGCCGCGGGTTCGGGCGGCTCACCGCTCCCCGGCCCGCAGGGCAGGTCCGCCGCCCAGGCACTGCGCTCCTGGGCGGTCGCCAACGGCTCCGACGAGGAGGCCGCCGAGGAGGAGATC
Source organism: Streptomyces sp. NPDC056296 (assembly GCF_042268605.1). NCBI lineage: Bacteria > Bacillati > Actinomycetota > Actinomycetes > Kitasatosporales > Streptomycetaceae > Streptomyces > Streptomyces sp. NPDC056296. The sequence continues at coordinate 40,643 of NZ_JBHJRX010000029.1, forward strand.
CTGGCCCGCGAGGAGCGGCGCGAGGCCCGGGCGAAGCTCGAACGCCGGCGGAAGGCCCTGAGCGGCTTCGAGGTCCGCAAGTCGCTGGAGCCCGCCTACACCCAGCTCGCCCTGAACGGCGCCGACGGCCCCCTCGCCGACGAGCGCGTCCGGCGGGCCGTGGCCCGCGCCCTGGACCGCGAGAAGCTGGCCAAGGCGGTGCTGGGTCCGCTGGACCTGCCCGCCGAGCCCGTGGGCAGCCACCTCGCCCTGTCCGGCCAGGCCGCCTACGCCGACGGCAGCGGCGCCCTCGGCGACCAGAACGCCAAGGAGGCCAGGGCCCTGCTCGCGGACGCCGGATGGGTGCCCGGCGGGCCCGTGAAGGAGTCCGAGGAGGGCGAGAAGGCGGCCGGCGCCAAGGGTGAGAAGGACAAGGACGGCAAGGACGAGAAGAAGTCCGAGGGCGGCGACGACGGGACGTACATCGTCGGCGAGGACGGCAAGAACACGGACGACAAGGAGAAGGAAGAGAAGGGGGAGAAGGAGAAGGGAGAGAAGGGAGAGAAGGGAGAGAAGGGAGAGAAGGGAGAGAAGGGAGAGAAGGGAGAGAAGGGGGAGAAGGAGAAGAGGGAGCACAGCAGCGGCAAGAACACCGCGCAGGGCGGCGCCCCCGGCGCCTACGCCCCCAAGGGCACCGCCGCCCCGGCCGGCTCCGCGACGGGCCCGCTCGCCAAGGACGGCAAGGCGCTCACCCTGCGCTTCGTCCTCCCCTCCGGCCCCGGCTCCGAGGCCCTGCGCACCGTCGCCGACCGCATCTCGGACATGCTGGAGAAGATCGGCATCGGCACCGACATCACCAAGGTCCCGGACGAGAGCTACTTCAAGGACCACGTCGCCTCCGGCGAGTACGACCTGGCGCTCTACTCCTGGCCCGCCTCCGCCTTCCCCGCCACCGACGCCCGCCCGATCTACGCCAAGCCCGTCCCGGCCGCCGACGGCTCCCTGAACGTCGCGCAGAACTACACCCGGGTCGGCACCGACCAGGTCGACCAGCTCTTCGACCAGGCCATGGCGACGCTGGACCAGAAGGAGGCCCGGGACCTGCTCCGCAAGGCCGACTCGCGGATCTGGGCGGCGGCCGGCTCCATCCCCCTCTACCAGCGCCCCCAGCTCGTGGCGGCCCGGAAGAACCTCGCCAACGCGGGCGCCTTCGGCTTCGAGACCCCGGTCTACGAGGACATGGGCTTCCTCAAGAAGGGCGCCCCCGGCTCGCGGCCGTCGGCCACTCCCTCGTCCTGACCAGGTGTCCGGGACGTCCTGACCGGGGCGCCCCGGCCCGGGTGTACAGCACCCGGGAAGCCCCAGTCCCCGGGGCCCCGTACCATTGGGTGAGGCCGTGGCATGTATCGCCCGGCAGGCCCGCGTGACACGGACGTACGCGAGGGCCGTCCTCACACCCTCCGGGAGTACGCCTCATATGGCCACGCGCCACGACATCCGCAACGTCGCCATCGTCGCCCACGTCGACCACGGCAAGACCACCATCGTCGACGGCATGCTGAAGCAGGCCGGCGCCTTCGCCGCGCACCAGCTCGAAGGCGTCGACGACCGCATGATGGACTCGAACGACCTGGAGCGTGAGAAGGGCATCACGATCCTCGCCAAGAACACGGCGGTGAAGTACCACCCGAAGGATGGCAGCGACGTCATCACCATCAACATCATCGACACCCCCGGCCACGCCGACTTCGGCGGCGAGGTCGAGCGCGGTCTGTCGATGGTGGACGGCGTCGTCCTGCTCGTGGACGCCTCCGAGGGCCCGCTGCCGCAGACCCGCTTCGTGCTGCGCAAGGCGCTCAGCCAGCGGCTGCCGATCATCCTCTGCATCAACAAGACGGACCGCCCGGACGCCCGGATCGACGAGGTCGTCAACGAGACGTACGACCTCTTCCTCGACCTGGACGCCGACGAGGAGCAGATCGAGTTCCCGATCGTCTACGCGTGTGGCCGGGACGGCGTCGCCTCCCTCACCAAGCCCGACGACGGCACGGTCCCGTCCGACTCCACCAGCCTGGAGCCGTTCTTCTCGACGATCCTGGACCACATCCCGGCCCCGGTCTACGACGAGGCCGCCCCGCTCCAGGCGCACGTGACCAACCTGGACGCGGACAACTTCCTCGGCCGTATCGCCCTGCTGCGCGTCCATCAGGGCGAGCTGAAGAAGGGCCAGACGGTCGCCTGGATGAAGCGCGACGGGTCCGTGCAGAACGTGCGGATCTCCGAGCTGATGATGACCGAGGCGCTCACCCGCAAGCCGGCCGAGAAGGCCGGCCCCGGTGACATCTGCGCGGTCGCCGGTATCCCGGACATCATGATCGGCGAGACCCTGGCCGACCAGGAGAACCCGGTTCCGCTGCCGCTGATCACGGTGGACGAGCCCGCGATCTCCATGACCATCGGCACCAACACCTCGCCGCTGGTCGGCCGCGGCGCCACCGGCAAGGGTGCGGACAACAAGGCGGCCGTCAAGGACCGCAAGGTCACCGCCCGCCAGGTCAAGGACCGCCTGGACCGCGAGCTGATCGGCAACGTCTCGCTCCGCGTCCTGGACACCGAGCGCCCGGACGCCTGGGAGGTGCAGGGCCGCGGTGAGCTGGCGCTGGCCATCCTGGTCGAGCAGATGCGCCGTGAGGGCTTCGAGCTGACCATCGGCAAGCCGCAGGTGGTCACCAAGGACGTCGAGGGCAAGACGTACGAGCCCGTCGAGCGCATGACGATCGACGTGCCCGAGGAGCACATGGGTGCGGTCACGCAGCTCATGGGCGTGCGCAAGGGCAGGATGGACAACATGTCCAACCACGGCTCCGGCTGGGTCCGCATGGAGTTCGTGGTCCCCTCCCGCGGCCTGATCGGCTTCCGCACGGAGTTCCTGACCCAGACCCGCGGCACCGGCATCGCCCACTCCATCCACGAGGGCCACGAGCCCTGGTTCGGCACCCTCACGACCCGTAACAACGGCTCGCTGGTCGCCGACCGCTCCGGTGCCGTCACCGCGTTCGCGATGACGAACCTCCAGGAGCGCGGCGTGCTCTTCACGGAGCCCGGCACCGAGGTGTACGAGGGCATGATCGTCGGCGAGAACTCCCGCGCCGACGACATGGACGTCAACATCACCAAGGAGAAGAAGCTCACCAACATGCGGTCGTCCTCGGCCGACTCGTTCGAGGCGATCGTCCCGCCGCGCAAGCTCTCGCTGGAGCAGTCGCTGGAGTTCTGCCGCGACGACGAGTGCGTCGAGGTGACCCCGGAGGCCGTTCGCATCCGCAAGGTGAACCTGGACGCCCGCGAGCGCGCCCGCGCCGCGAGCCGCGCCAAGCACAACTGATCCACCCGCCGCCGGCGCACAGCCGGCAGCACCCAGCGGAGCCCGGGTGCCCCCATCATGGGGGCACCCGGGCTTTTTTCAACCGGTTTTCCGTGGCCCCAGCACCCTTCTGGCACCCTTCCGGCGGCCCTCGGTGTCCGAAACACGGAGATCGACGCCCGATAGCCAGGTAACACGTCCGTTTCGCGGCCTTCTCGTCCCGAACAGTTTGTCCAGATTTTGGAAGATCTCCCTGTCAGCTGTGACTGAATTGAGATTTAAAGACGGTGGTCGGTCCTTCTGGTCATGGCAGATAGTTAGCCGCGTAGCGCTCGGGTCAATGGGTCACGCGCTGTGGGGACAGCGCCGACTCACGAGCACCAGGGGGTGTCTGACCTTCCGTCAGGGGTGTCGGAAGGCAGATGTGCGCCCCCTCCTGTCGGTGAACACGTGGAGTCATGAGGAGGAGCCCCATGCGCGGTGTCACGAACACCAGGTGGGTCACACGGTCCGTCGCCCCCAACTTCGCCCCGTCGGACGGCGATCGACTCTAGGGAGCGGGCCGGTCGCTGACGTCCGGGCATCCGGCTACGCGCGTCCGGCTGCGGGTTTCCCGCATACCACGGGACCACTCGACGCTTCTTCATGATCCGTTCCGCGATCGCGCACACCCTGCGCCGGTCGTCGGTTCGGCACACCCACACCTGTGAAATGGGCGAACTGTGACAAGTCCAATCGACCTTGAGGGCGGCGGAACGCCGGCCGCCGTCGACGGCGCACCGGAGCCGGCCCGGAAGAGCGAGACCAGCAGTCTCGAGGGACGGTCTCCCGGGCAGTTGATGTGGCTGCGCTTCAAGCGCGACCGGACCGGTGTCGTCTGCGCCTGGATCGTGCTCGGCTACTTCCTGATCTCCGCACTGGCACCGGTGATCGCCAAGCTCTACGGCAAGAACCCGTACACCCTGTACGGCCAGGACCCCGAGTACACGACCGACAGCCCAGTCCTCGACGAGTTCGGGCTGCCGCTCGGCTACTTCGGCGGCGTCTCCGGGGACCACTGGTTCGGCGTCGAGCCGCAGTTCGGCCGCGACGTCTTCACCATGCTCCTCTACGGCATGCGCACCTCGCTGTACATGGCGCTGGGCGTGACCACGCTGCTGATGCTGACCGGTGTCCTCATCGGCCTGGTCGGCGGTTACTTCGGCGGGCGGACCGACTACTTCCTCGGCCGGTTCACCGACTTCTTCCTCTCCTTCCCGCAGCAGCTCTTCTTCATCGCCTTCATGCCGGTGGTGACCTCGTTCTTCGTCGACCCGCGGGACGAGACGCCCACCTACTTCCGGGCGCTGGCCATCCTGATCGTGCTGTGGCTGCTGGGCTGGATGGGCATGTCCCGCCTGGTGCGGTCGACCGTGCTGTCCCTGCGGGAGCGGGAGTTCGTCGAGGCCGCCAAGATCGCCGGCGCCTCTCCCTGGCGGATCATCCGCAAGGAGATCCTGCCGAACGTGGTCTCGCCGATCCTCATCCAGTTCACGTACCTGCTCCCCAGCACGATCCTCAGCATCGCGTTCCTGTCCTTCGCCGGAGTCGGCTTCGTCGAGCCGACCCCCGACTGGGGGCGCATGTTCGCCACCGGTGCCAAGGTCGCCGAGCAGGACCCGGCGTTCATGTTCTTCCCGGGCGTGGCGCTGGTCATCTTCGTCCTGTGTTTCAACCTCCTCGGAGACTCCGTGCGGGACGCCCTCGACCCCAAGTCAGGACGGTAGGAGGGGTCCATCGGTGGGGGGACTGCCGCCCCTGCGCCGGCCCGCGGGCCGCGTCAGGCAGTGCACAGCAGTGCTCAGTGGATAACAAACCCGACAGGCAGGTGCATCACCACATGAAGTCGTTCAACTCGCGCACTGCGCGCGCCGTCATGGTCGCGCTCGCGGCAGGCTCGCTGGTCCTCACCGGATGCTCGGAGAACAAGGGCGGCGGCGACTCCGGCAAGGACTCGAAGAAGGACCAGAAGGAGGCCGAGGTCCAGTCGAAGGCGGTCACCTACGCCGACGCCGCCGCCTCCACCGGGCCGGCCAAGGAGGTCCCCGGCGCCAAGCCCGGCGGCACCATCAACGTCTACCAGGAGCAGGGCCTGTCCCACCTGGACCCGGGGCAGATCTACGTCTCCGACGCCGGCCAGGTCGCCAACCTGCTCTTCCGCGGCCTGACCAACTTCCAGGAGGACGGCAAGGGCGGCGTCTCCGTCGTCGGCGACCTCGCCACCGACTCCGGCAAGTCCTCGGACGGCGGCAAGACCTGGACGTTCACGCTGAAGGACGGCGTCAAGGACCAGAACGGCAACCCGATCACCTCGGCCGACATACGGCACACCGTCGAGCGCCAGTACGCCAAGTTCATCTTCGACGGTCCGACCTACCTCCAGACCTGGCTGAGTGGCGCCGACTACCGCAAGGCCCTGCCCGACGGCGGCTACGGCGACAAGCACCTGCCGGACTCGGTCCTGGAGACCCCGGACGACAAGACCGTCGTCTTCCACTTCGACACCCCGCGCCCCGACCTGCCGCAGACGCTGGCCATGCCGGGCTACACGGTCGTGCCCGAGGAGACCGACACCAAGGAGAAGTACGACAAGGCCCCCGTCGCCTCCGGCCCGTACAAGATCGCCGAATACAAGGTCGGCAAGTCCCTCAAGCTCGTCAAGAACGAGAACTGGGACCCGAAGACCGACGCGGTGCGCCACCAGTACCTGGACGGCTACGACTTCGACTTCGGCGTCACGGAGTCGACCCAGACCAAGCGCCTGATCGCCGACCAGGGCGACGCCAAGAACGCCATCCAGCTCACCGGCGGCGTCGAGGCCACCCAGATCCAGGACGTCATCAGCGACCCGGCCATCAACAAGCGCACGATCAAGGGCTACCAGCCCTACGTGATGACGCTGACGTTCAACCTGGACCGGGTGAAGAACAAGAAGGTCCGCGACGCCATCACCTACGCGGTCAACTCCAAGTCGCTCATCGCCGGCGAGGGCGGCGCCTACGGCGGCGACGTCGCGCCCAACCTGTTCGCCCCGACCCTGCCGGGCTACGAGGCCGACTACGACCCCTACGGCCGGCTGAAGACGCCGTCCGGCAACATCGAGAAGGCCAAGGAACTCCTCGCGGGCGTCCCGGCCGCCGAGAAGAAGCTCGTCTTCGCCTACCGCAACAGCGAGCAGGGCCAGAAGCGCAAGGTCGCCATCGAGGACGCGCTGAGCAAGGTCGGTCTGGAGGTCGTCTCCAAGGAGGTCGACGCGGCGAGCTTCTACGAGCAGGTCGGCAAGCTGAAGAACCCGTACGACATGTACATCACGGGTTGGGGCCAGGACTGGCCGTCCCCGGGCACGGTCGTCACGCCGATCTACGACGGTGACCAGGTCGCCGACGGTGCGCCGAACTACTCGCACATCGACGACCCCAAGGTCCAGGAGCTGATCAAGAAGGCGCTCACCCAGGAGCCGACCGAGGCCGCGGCGACCTGGAAGGAAGCGCACCGCTACATCCTGGAGCAGATCAACCCGTCCGCTCCGCTGTGGTACACGAAGCAGTTCCAGCTCTACGGCTCGAACATCGGCGGCGCGCGCTACAGCACCGAGTCCAGCTACATCGACGTGAACAACCTGTTCCTCAAGTCGTAACTCTCTACGGCTGACTGCGGGGGTGCGCACCAGGCGGAGCGCACCCCCAGGGTTCCGTGAAACTTCCCGACCACCTCCGCAGAGAGCAGCCATCCCGCCATGCTTCAGTTCATCATCCGACGTGCGGTCGGTGCCGTCGTCACCCTGTTCCTGATCGGTGCCGCGACGTTCTTCCTCTTCGTCGCCGCCCCGTCCGACTACGCCTCCCTGGCCTGCGGCAAGGACTGCTCCCCCGCCAGACTGGAGGACATCCGCGAGGCCCTCGGCCTCAACCTGCCGATCGCCCAGCAGTTCTGGGACTTCATGTCCGGCATCGTCGCCGGACGCGACTTCCCCGACGGCCACTGCCCCGCTCCGTGTCTCGGGCAGTCCTTCTACTCGGGCGAACTCGTCTGGACCATCATCAAGGACCGCTTCCCGCTGACCCTGTCGCTGACCGTCGGCGCCGCGCTCGTCTTCCTGATCGTCGGCCTCGGCACGGGCATGCTCGCCGCCTTCCGGCGCGGCTCGCACGTGGACAAGGTGGCCACCGGCGCCTCCATGGTGCTCAGCTCCTTCCAGATCTACTTCCTCGGCCCGATCGCCCTGGCGATCTTCGTCTACAGCACGGGCTGGATGGAGGATCCCAAGTACGTCCCCATCAGCGAGGACCCGTTCGGCTGGCTCATCGGCCTGTCCATTCCGATGGTCGTGATGGCCACCATCTTCACCGCCCAGTACACCCGTATGTCGCGCTCCTCGCTGATCGAGCAGCTGGCGGAGGACCATGTGCGCACCGCCCGCGCCAAGGGCATGTCGCAGAAGTACGTCTTCTTCCGCTACGCCTGGCGCGGCTCGCTCATCCCCATCGTCACCATCCTCGGCATCGACCTCAGCAGCCTGCTCGGCGGCGCCGTCGTCACCGAGCTGACCTTCTCCCTCCAGGGCATCGGCCGGCTCGCCGTGGACGGCGCGGTCAACAAGGACCTGCCGCTGACCATGGGCGTCATGCTGGTCGGGGCCTTCATGATCCTCATGCTGAACATCCTCGTCGACATCGCGTACGCCTGGATCGACCCGCGCGTCCGGCTTTCCTAGGAAGAGGGCACCCCCGTGACCACACTGACCAAGACCGAGGGCGCGCCGCCCCCCACCGGGCCCGAGGGCTTCCTGTCGGTCCGCGATCTGAGCGTGCGGTTCGCCACGGAGGACGGTGTCGTCAAGGCGGTCGACGGTCTCTCCTTCGACGTGGAGCGGGGCCGGACCCTGGGCATCGTGGGCGAGTCCGGCTCCGGCAAGTCCGTCACCAACCTGACGATCCTGGGCCTGCACAACCCGCGGACCACGACGATCGACGGCGAGATCGTCTTCGACGGCAAGGAACTCGTCACCGCCACCGAGCGGGAACTGGAACAGCTGCGCGGCAACCGGATCGCCATGATCTTCCAGGATCCGCTGACGGCCATGTCCCCGTACTACACGGTGGGCCGGCAGATCGCCGAGCCGTACCGCAAGCACACCGGCTCCTCCAAGCAGGAGGCCTGGAACCGGGCGGTGGAGATGCTGGGCAAGGTCGGCATCCCCAACCCGGCCCAGCGGGCCAAGGACTATCCGCACCAGTTCTCCGGCGGTATGCGCCAGCGCGCGATGATCGCCATGGCGCTGGTCTGCGACCCCGACCTGCTGATCGCCGACGAGCCGACGACCGCGCTGGACGTGACGGTGCAGGCGCAGATCCTGGACCTGCTCAAGGACCTCCAGCAGGAGTTCGGCTCGGCGATCGTCTTCATCACGCACGACCTCGGCGTCATCGCCGACGTCGCCGACGACATCATGGTGATGTACGCGGGCAGCGCGGTGGAGCGGGGCAGCACCGACGAGGTGCTCAGGGCGCCCCGGCACCCCTACACCTGGGGCCTGCTGAACTCGATGCCCCGCCTGGACTCCGACCTGAGCGCCGCGCTCGCGCCGATCCCCGGCACCCCGCCGTCGCTGCTCACCCCGCCGTCCGGCTGCCGCTTCCACCCCCGCTGCACCTTCCAGGACCGGGTCGGCGGCAACCGCTGCGTCACCGAGCGGCCGCTGCTGGGCTCGGACCGGTCCTCCGCGTGCCATCTGACGGCGGAGCAGAAGCGGACCATCTTCATCGAAGAGATCAAGCCCCGACTGGGGTAGGGCGCGACCGGCCAACAGCCGGAACGCCCACAAGGAGGACCTGCCGCATGAAAGAGGAGTCATGAAAGAAGACCTCGTCCTCCCCGCCCCGCGCGAGGCCGCGGCCGGCGGATCAGGGGAGCCGCTGCTGGTGGCGGAGGGCCTGACCAAGCACTTCCCGGTCAAGGGCGGCTTCCCCATCCGGCGGACCGTCGGTCAGGTCCAGGCCGTCGACGGCATCGACCTGACCGTGCACTCCGGCGAGAGCTTCGGCCTGGTGGGGGAGTCGGGCTGCGGCAAGTCGACCACGGGCCGGCTGATCACCCGCCTGCTGGAGCCGACCGCGGGCAAGATCACGTACCGGGGCCGGGACATCTCCCACGCCAGTCGCAGGGGTCTCGCGCCGATCCGGTCCGAGATCCAGATGATCTTCCAGGACCCGTACTCCTCACTGAACCCCCGGCAGACGGTCGGCAAGATCATCGCCGGTCCGATGGAGATCAACGGCATCAACCCGCCGGGCGGCCGGGAGAACCGGGTGCGTGAGCTGCTGGAGATCGTGGGTCTCAACCCCGAGCACTTCAACCGCTTCCCGCACGAGTTCTCCGGCGGCCAGCGCCAGCGCATCGGCGTGGCACGCGCGTTGGCCCTGGAGCCGAAGCTGATCGTGGCCGACGAGCCGGTCTCCGCGCTCGACGTGTCCATCCAGGCCCAGGTGGTGAACCTGCTCCAGAAGGTGCAGAAGGAACTGGGCATCGCGTTCCTGTTCATCGCCCACGACCTGGCCGTCGTACGGCACTTCTCGCAGCGCGTCGCGGTCATGTACCTCGGCAAGGTGATCGAGGTCGGCGACCGGGACTCCATCTACACCCGCCCCCGTCACCCCTACACGCACGCCCTGCTCTCCGCCGTTCCCGAGGTGAACCTGGCGGACGGCGAGAGCGACCGGCGCGAACGCATCCGCCTGGCCGGCGACGTGCCGTCCCCGATCAACCCGCCCTCCGGCTGCCGCTTCCGCACCCGGTGCTGGAAGGCGCAGGACAAGTGCGCGAGCGAGGTGCCTCCACTGGTCCGGATCGACGGCAACCGCGACGGTCACCTGACGGCCTGCCACTTCCCGGAGGAGCCGACGATCGCGGCCCGCGAGGCGGACATCGTCCTCGACCCGGCGCTGGCCGCGCTGGAGGAGCCGGACAAGGACTGACCCGACCCCGCCGCGAACAGACCGAGGGCCCGCGCCTGGGGAGGCGCGGGCCCTCGGTTTCCCTGGAGCGGACGTTCCGGGCTCGGGTCAATGGGCCGTAGAAGTCCGTTCCGCAGGCGGTGCCGACAGAAAAGGGGTGTTGTCAGGCAGCCGCCTGGGGGCTCTTGGTGAGACGGGGCGAGGGTACGTCATCCGTCTCGGGGTAGTGGCACGCGGTCAGGTGCCCGGCCTTGTTGCCCTCCACCTGCACCAGCGGCGGAGCCTCGGACGCGCACTTGTCCGTCGCCTTCCAGCACCGGGTGCGGAAGCGGCAGCCCGAGGGCGGGTTGATCGGCGAGGGCACGTCGCCGACGAGCCGGATGCGCTCGCGGGGCGTGTCCTCCACCGTCGCCTCGGGCACGGCGGAGAGCAGGGCGCGCGTGTAAGGGTGCCGCGGGTTGTTGTACAGATCGTCGCGGTCGGCGATCTCCATGATCTTACCGAGGTACATGACCGCCACGCGCTGCGAGAAGTGCCGTACGACGGCCAGGTCGTGCGCGATGAAGACGAAGGCGATGCCCAGTTCCCTCTGCACCTTCTGGAGCAGGTTCACCACCTGGGCCTGAATGGATACGTCCAGCGCGGAGACCGGCTCGTCGGCCACGATCAGCTTCGGCTCCAGGGCCAGGGCGCGGGCGACCCCGATGCGCTGACGCTGACCGCCGGAGAACTCGTGCGGGAAGCGGTTGAAGTGCTCGGGGTTGAGACCCACGATCTCCAGCAGCTCACGCACCCGGTTCTCCCGCCCGCCGGCCGGGTTGATGTCGTTGATCTCCATCGGACCGGCGATGATCTTGCCGACCGTCTGCCGGGGGTTCAGGGACGCGTACGGGTCCTGGAAGATCATCTGGATCTCGGACCGGATCGGCGCGAGGCCCCTGCGACTGGCGTGCGTGATGTCCTGACCCCGGTACACGACCTTGCCGCCCGTGGGCTCCAGCAGGCGGGTGATCAGCCGGCCGGTCGTCGACTTGCCGCACCCGGACTCGCCGACCAGGCCCAGGCTCTCGCCCTCGCGCACCTGGAAGTCCAGGCCGTCCACCGCCCGCACGGCTCCGACCGTACGAGAGATCGGGAAGCCGCCCTTGATCGGGAAGTGCTTGGTCAGGCCGCTGACGTCCAGGAGCGTTTCCGCGTTGCTCATGATGGTGAAGTCCTGTCTCTTTTACGTCAGTTGAGCCGGGAACCGGCGAAGTCGGCGAACAGCTCCGGGCGCTGCTCGGGGGGCAGGTGGCAGGCGGAGCCCCGGCCCTTCTCCACCTGCAGCAACGGCTGCTCCGAGGAGCACAGCCCACCGGGGACCTTCTCGACGAAGGCGCACCGCGGGTGGAACCGGCAGCCGGTGGGCGGGTTGAGCAGCGAGGGCGGCGAGCCCGGGATCGGCTCCAGCGGCACGTCGACCGGTCCGTCCAGGCTGGGCATGGAGCTCATCAGGCCCAGCGTGTACGGGTGCTGCGGGTCGCGCAGCACTTCCTGCTTGGTGCCGCGCTCCACGCACCGGCCGCCGTACATCACCAGCACGTCGTCCGCGATGTCCGCGATGACGCCGAGGTCGTGGGTGATGAAGACGATGGCCGTGCCGAACTCCTGCTGGAGGTCCTTGAGCAGGTCCATGATCTGCGCCTGGACCGTCACGTCGAGGGCCGTGGTCGGCTCGTCCGCGATGAGCAGCTCGGGGTCGCAGACCAGTGCCATGGCGATCATCGCGCGCTGGCGCATACCGCCGGAGAACTGGTGCGGGTAATCGTCCACCCGGACGTCCGGCTGCGGGATGCCCACCCGGCGCAGCATCTCGATCGCCCGGTCCCGGGCCTCCTTCTTGGAGGCGCCGGTGTGCTTGCGGTACGTCTCGCTGATCTGCTTGCCGATGGTGTGGTACGGCGACAGCGAGGCCAGCGCGTCCTGGAAGATCATCGCCATCTTGTTGCCGCGCAGCCGCTCCAGCTCCCGCTCGGTGGCGGTGAGCAGGTCCTTGTCGTCGAGGACGATCTCGCCGTCGATCGCGGTGCGGTCCCGGTCGTGCAGGCCCAGGATCGTCAGGTTGGTGACCGACTTGCCCGAGCCCGATTCGCCCACGATGCCGAGCGTCCTGCCCTTGGCGAGGTCGAAGGAGAGCCCGTCGACGGCCTTGACGATGCCGTCCTCGGTGGAGAAGTGGACCTTCAGGTCCCTGACGGAGAGGAAGGGCTGCTGTTCGGTGCTCGTCACGGGGACGCTCCAGGAGGTGATGCGGGGGGTAGGGGGCAGCGAGCGGAGGTCAGGCGAGCCGGATCCGCGGGTCGATGAGGGCGTAGACCGCGTCGACGATGATGTTGAAGAACACGATCGCGCCGGCCGCCAGCACGGTGACGCCGAGCTGCATGGGCAGGTCGCTCTGGTTCACGGCCTGCACCGCGAGCCTGCCGACACCCTGGAGGGAGAACACCGACTCGGTGATGATGGCGCCGCCGATCAGGGTGCCGAGGTCGATGCCGAAAAGGGTGACGATCGGGCCCATCGCGCCGCGCCAGGCGAACCGGAAGAAGACGTTCGACTGGGACAGGCCCTTGGCCCGTGCAGTGCGGACGTAGTCCTCGCTGAGCTGCTCCACCATCTGGGAGCGCGTCATACGGGTGTAGTTGGCGGTGAAGATGATCGACAGCACGAGCCAGGGAAGCAGCAGACCGGATACCCAGGCGGCCGGGTTCTCCGTGAGCGGGGTGTACGAGGGCTGGCTGAGGATGCCGAGCTGCGCTACCAGGAAGAACATCGCGACGTAGCCGACGAAGTAGATCTGGAGCGAGGAGCCGAGCAGCGACACCGAGCTGGCGAACTTGTCCAGGAACTTGCCCTGCTTGAGCGCGGCGAGCATGCCCGCGCCGACACCGATGATCAGGAAGAAGACCGCCGAGCCGAAGGCGAGCGAGAGGGTCAGCGGCAGCCGGTCCATGATCGTGCCGAAGACGGGCTCGTTGTTGGCGAACGAGTAGCCGAGGCAGGGCGCGTCGCAGTAGCCGTACCCGCCGTAGTCGCGTCCGGCGAAGACACCCACGAGCCAGTGCCAGAACTGCATGACGATCGACTCGTCGATGCCCAGATTCTGCCGGATCTGCTCCAGGTTCGCTTCGGTGCAGTTCTTGCCGCAGGACATCATCGCGGGGTCACGCGGGATCGCGTAGAAGAGCCAGAAGGTGACAGCGCTGATGATCAGCAGGATGACCATCGCGCCGATGACTCGGCGGACTAGGAAGCGGAGCATGGGGCGTGACTTTCCGGACGGGGCGCCGTCGCCGGGGGCATGGAGGGGGGTTGGCCCCAGGGGGCGGTCGCGCGGATGGTGACCGCCCCCCGGGGATCGTGCGCGCTTACTTCTTGGCGTAGAGCTTGCAGAGCGCGATGCAGTTGTTGCCGCCGTCGTAGACGACGTTGCCGACCTTGGATCCGTACATCCAGTTGCGGATCTTGTGGTAGTCCGGGACGACCGGGGCCAGCTCCATGATCTGGCGGTCGATCGCGCCCCAGGCCTTGTTGGCCTCGTCCGGGTCGGTGATCTTCGCGGCGGCGTCGATCGCCTTGTTCACGCCGGTGTCGTTCAGCTGGGCGTAGTTGTTGCGGCCGTTGCCGATGTTGTCGCCGTGCCAGCAGGGGTAGAAGACCGAGTAACCGTTCGGCCAGTCGGGGCTCCAGCCGGCGCCGAACAGGTCGTACTCGTTGTCGATCTTGCCGATCTGGGTGTAGAAGGTCGACTTGTCGACCTGCTTGTTGACGACCTCGAAGCCGGCCGCCTCCAGGGCGTTCTTGACCGCGACGGCGACCTTCACCTGCGTGTCCGACTGCTGGTAGGCGATGACGAGCTTCTGGCCGAGCTTGCCGGCCTCCTTCAGCATCGCCTTGGCCTTGGCCGGGTCACCGCCGGGCTTCTTCGTCGTGCCGTAGAGGTCGAACTTCTGGTAGCCGGGGGTGACCGGGCTGAGGATGGTGGTGGCGATCTCGGTGCTGTAGGCACCGCCGCTGATCGTCTGGAGCTGCTGGTGCGGCCACGCCCAGTTGATCGCCTGGCGGACCTTGACGTCCGTGATGCGGGTGGTGTTGATCGGCCAGTAGTAGGTGACCGTGTCGACCCGGGTGAGGACCCGCTTCTTGTACTCGGCGTTGGTGAGTACCTGTGCGATGCGCTCGGGGGCGATCTCGTTGAAGATCGACATCGTGTACTGGGTGTTGCCCTTGTCCGCGATGTAGCGGTCGGTGGAGGCGACCAGCTCGAAGCCGAACTGGAAGTGGAAGGAGTCCGGGTAGGCGTTGCGGATCGGGTCCGTCTTCGCGTCCCAGTGCTCGTTGCGCACGAAGGTCATCGACTTGCCGACGCTGCGGTTTTTGATCTTGTACGGACCGCAGGAGACCGGCTTCTTGTCGTACTTCTCCTTGGTGTCCAGCTTCTTCGGCACCAGCGAGTAACCGCGCATGGCCACCGTGAAGTTGAAGTCGCTGCGCGGTTCCGTCAGGCGGAAGGTGATGGTCTTGCCGTCGACCTCGATGGAGTCGAGGTGCTTGCCCTCGTAGGGGCCCTTGTACTTGTCGCCGCCCTCGAGCCAGCTCTGGACGAAGATCGGGCCCTCGGTGATGAACGGGGCGAAGACGCGCTCGAAGGTGTGCTGGACGTCCTCGGCGGTGACGTCCGAGCCGTCCTCCCACTTCAGGCCGTCCTTCAGGGTGAAGGACCAGGTCTTGCCGCCGTCCTTCATGGTGCCGGCGTCGGTGGCGGCGTCGCCGACCAGGGTGGTGACGCCCTTGTCGTCGATCTTGTAGCCGGTCAGACCGCGCATGATCGGCACGGTGATGGCGGCCTCGGTCGAGACGTAGATCTGCGCCGGGTCCATGTGGTCCATGTCGAACTGGTCCAGCGAGTAGATCGTCCCGCCCTTGACCGCGCCCTTGACCTCGGGGGCCGGGCCCACCGAGTCGGCCTTGGAACCGACCGCGATCTCGATGGTCTCGCTGTCGCTGACCTTGGGACCGTCGTGCTTGGCGGAAGAGCCGCCGTCCCCGCCGCCGCAGGCGGTCAGCACCGAGGACGAGGCCGCGACCACACCGGTGGCGATGAGGAAGTTTCTACGGGAGAAAGACATGAGGCACCTGCCAGAGAGGGACAAACGGGACGGGACGGCCGGCCGGACGGCGTTGGACGAGCCGGGATGGAACGGGAGGGTCAGCGCTTGGACTTCGGGTCGAGGGCGTCGCGCACCGAGTCACCGAGGAGGTTGAAGGCGAGCACGAAGATCACCATCGACACGCCCGGGAAGAGCATGAAGGTGAGGTCCTCGGTGTAGAACTGGGCGCCGCGCTGGATCATGACGCCCCAGTCCGGGGTCGGGTCGATGATGCCGACGCCGAGGAAGGCCAGGCCGGCCTCGGCCGTGACGAACGCCGGGAGCATCAGCGTGGACTGGATGATGATCGGCGTCCAAAGGTTGGGCAGCAGTTCCTTGAAGACGATCCGGAACGGCGACGCACCCGTGACCTTGGCCGCCTCGACGAACTCCCGCTCGCGCAGGCCGAGCACCTGACCGCGCAGCAGTCGGGCGAGTGAGGCCCAGCCGAAGGCCGAGAGCACCAGGATGAGCGAGATGGCGCGCAGCGAGGTCGGGATGTTCTCGTCGCTCGCGACGAACAGGCCGTAGACGACCGGCATGAAGGCGATGAAGAAGAGCGTGGACGGGAACGAGAGCAGGATGTCGATGACCCGGCTGACGAAGTAGTCGGTCCTGCCGCCGAGGTAGCCCGCCGTGATGCCCACGACGACGCCGACGATCGCGGTGAGCAGGGTGGCGGCCACCGCGATGCCCAGCGACGTGCGAATGCCGTACAGCAGGAAGGTGAACACGTCCCGGCCGAGCTGGGGCTCGATGCCGAACCAGAACTCGCTGCTCATGCCGCCGTTGGGGCCGGCCGGGTACGAGAAGGCGTCGAGCAGTTCGGGGCGCTGGCTCGCGTACGTGGTGTACGGGTCCTTGCCGTACAGCTTGGCTATGAGCGGTGCGGCGAGCGCGATCACGAAGAAGAAGATCACGATGCACGCCGATATGACGCCCGTGCGGTCGCGCTTGAAGCGCTTCCAGGCCAGTCGGCCCGGTGAACGGCTCTCGCTGCCCTGAGGGGTGGTGGGCGTGGGCGACTTGACGACGCTCTCGTCGGTCACCTCGAGCGGGGCAGCCGCTGATGGAGTTGGGGGGGTCATGGTGCTCCTGGCCCAAGGGAGGGTCTGATGACTCCGCAGGGCGTCCCCCTACGGGCTACGCCGGACTTTTTCAACGCAATTCGTTCAAGGTCAATAAAATCTCGCTCGGCTTGGCTTTCTCTTTACCTTCTTTACCTTCTCTTGGGTGAACCGTAGTTACGCGTGTAGCGGGCCGTGATCGATCCGTGCCTTACATCGGGCCAACTGGACCAATCAGGCAAGGCGTTCGTTATGCGGACGCGGAGTCGTCGAAATGTGTACACCGCGGGTTCGTAATCCAACGGTTCGGCATCGGATCGTGAAGATCCGTTGCGTCGAGGTTCAAGATCCTTTGTGGCGGGTTACGGGGGTCCGCCCCGACGCCCCGTCAGCTTCCGTCAGGTGCCGTCGGCGGGATGTTGGGTTCCTCCAAAGGGAGGTATGCGTGTGCGATGTGCACCTTTTGCCCTGATGCTGGCCGGTAATGGATCAGCGGACGAGTCAGCGGACGAGTCGGACGAGTCGGACGAGTCAGGGCACGAGGAGGCACTCCATGCGCGGAGCCAGGCACACCAAATGGGCCGCATGCGCGGCGGCGGTGGCCCTCGCGGCGACCGCCTGCGGAGGCGGGGGCGGCAGCGGCGGAGACACGAGCGCGGTCCTCAGCTCCTCCTGGGGTGACCCGCAGAACCCGCTGGAGCCGGCCAACACCAACGAGGTGCAGGGCGGCAAGGTCCTCGACATGATCTTCCGGGGCCTGAAGAAGTACGACCCCGAGACCGGCGAGGCGCAGAACATGCTCGCCGAGAAGATCGAGACCTCCGACTCGCAGAACTTCACGATCACCGTCAAGGACGGCTGGACCTTCAGCAACGGCGAGAAGGTCACCGCCCAGTCCTTCGTGGACGCCTGGAACTACGGCGCGAGCCTGAAGAACAACCAGCGCAACGCCTACTTCTTCGCGTACATCGAGGGCTACGACAAGACGCACCCGGAGAGCGGCGAACAGAGCGCCGACACGCTCTCCGGGCTGAAGGTGACCGGGCCCCGCACCTTCACCGTCAAGCTGAGCCAGAAGTTCTCGACCTTCCCCGACACCCTCGGCTACCCGGCCTTCGCGCCGCTGCCCCGCGCCTTCTTCGACGACCACGACGCCTGGCTGGAGAAGCCGGTCGGCAACGGCCCGTACATGGTGGACAACTACGCCCGCGGCTCCCAGATGTCGCTGCGGAAGTGGGAGGGGTACCCGGGGCCGGACAAGGCGCAGAACGGCGGCGTCGACCTGAAGGTCTACACCGACAACAACACCGCCTACACCGACCTGATGGCCGGCAACCTCGACCTCGTCGACGACGTCCCCGCCGCCCAGCTCAAGAACGTGAAGAACGACCTCGGCGACCGGTACATCAACACCCCGGCCGGCATCATCCAGACCCTCGCCTTCCCGTTCTACGACAACGACTGGAGCAAGCCCGGCTCCGAGAAGGTCCGCAAGGGCCTGTCCATGGCGATCGACCGCAAGCAGATCACGGACACGATCTTCCAGCAGACCCGCACCCCGGCCACCGACTGGACCTCACCCGTCCTCGGCGAGGACGGCGGTTACAAGGCCGGTCTGTGCGGTGAGGCCTGCGAGTACAAGCCCGACGAGGCCAAGAAGCTGATCAGCGAGGGCGGCGGACTGCCCGGCGGCCAGGTCAGGATCACGTACAACGCCGACACCGGCTCCCACGGGCAGTGGGTCGACGCGGTCTGCAACTCCATCAACAACGCCCTGGACAACGACCGCGCCTGCGCGGGCAACCCGGTCGGCACCTTCGCCGACTTCCGCAACCAGATCACCGACCGGAAGATGAGCGGTCCCTTCCGCGCCGGCTGGCAGATGGACTACCCGCTCATCCAGAACTTCCTCCAGCCGCTCTACTACACCAACGCCTCCTCCAACGACGGCAAGTGGTCCAACGAGAGGTTCGACGACCTCGTCGACCGGGCCAACGCCGAGACGGACACCACCAAGGCGATCGGCCTCTTCCAGCAGGCCGAGGAGGTGCTGAGGGACGAGATGGGGGCCATCCCGCTCTGGTACCAGAACGGCAGCGCGGGCTACTCGGACCGGCTGTCCAACGTGAAGCTCAACCCGTTCAGCGTCCCGGTCTACAACGAGATCAAGGTCGGCTGAGGGGGCGCCATGGGACGCTACGTCGTCCGGCGGCTGCTCCAGATGATCCCGGTCTTCATCGGGGCCACGCTGCTGATCTTCCTGATGGTCAACGTGATGGGCGACCCCATCGCGGGCCTGTGCGGCGACCGGGAGTGCGACCCGGCGACGGCCGCGCAGCTGCGGCGCGAGTTCGGGCTCGACCAGCCCGTGTGGCAGCAGTACCTGACCTACATGGGCAACGTCTTCACCGGCGACTTCGGCACCGCCTTCAACGGCCAGCCGGTCACCGAGCTGATGGGCACGGCGTTCCCGGTCACCATCCGGCTCACCATCATCGCCATCCTCTTCGAGATCGTCGTCGGCATCGTCCTCGGCGTCGTCACCGGTCTGCGCCGCGGCCGCCCCATCGACACCGGCGTCCTGCTGCTCACCCTCGTCGTCATCTCCGTCCCCACCTTCGTCACCGGCCTGCTGCTCCAGCTGCTGCTCGGCGTCAAGTGGGGCTGGATCGACCCGGCCGTCTCCTCCGAGGCCCCCTTCGGCGAGCTGATCGTCCCCGGGCTGGTCCTCGCCTCGGTCTCCCTGGCGTACGTCACCCGATTGACCCGTACCTCCATCGCGGAGAACCGCCGCTCCGACTACGTCCGCACCGCCATCGCCAAGGGCCTCCCGCGCCACCGGGTCATCACCCGGCACCTGCTGCGCAACTCCCTCATCCCCGTCGTCACCTTCATCGGCACCGACATCGGCGCCCTGATGGGCGGCGCCATCGTCACCGAGCGGATCTTCAACATCCACGGCGTCGGCTACCAGCTCTACCAGGGCATCCTCCGGCAGAACACGCAGACCGTCGTCGGCTTCGTCACCGTCCTGGTCCTCGTCTTCCTCGTCGCCAACCTCGTCGTCGACCTCCTGTACGCCGTACTCGACCCGAGGATCCGCTATGCCTGAGCAGCAGCCGTACGAGCCGGAGCGCGCGATCGCCGGTACCGGCATGGGCGGGCAGATGGACCTCGGCGCGAGCGAGGCGGTCACGCTGGAGCAGCCGCCGGGACCGGACGGGGCGGACCCGCGCGACAAGCCCCGCAGTCTCTGGTCCGACGCCTGGCACGACCTGCGCCGCAACCCCGTCTTCATCATCTCGGCCCTGGTCATCCTCTTCCTGATCGTCATCTCCATCTGGCCGTCCCTGATCGCCTCCGGCAGCCCCCTCAAGTGCGACCTGGCCAAGGCCCAGGAGGGCTCCCAGTCCGGCCACCCCTTCGGCTTCAACGGCCAGGGCTGCGACGTCTACACCCGCACCGTCTACGGCGCCCGTACGTCGGTGGCGGTCGGCGTCCTCGCCACGCTCGGGGTCGCGGTCCTCGGCAGCGTGCTGGGCGGGCTCGCCGGGTTCTTCGGCGGCGCGGGGGACGCGGTCCTGTCCCGGATCACCGACGTCTTCTTCGCCATCCCGGTCGTCCTCGGCGGCCTGGTCCTGCTCTCCGTCATCACCAGCAACACCGTCTGGCCGGTCATCGGCCTCATCGTGCTGCTCGGCTGGCCGCAGATCTCCCGTATCGCCCGCGGCTCCGTCATCACCGCCAAGCAGAACGACTACGTCCAGGCCGCCCGCGCGCTCGGCGCCTCGAACTCCCGGCTCCTGCTGCGCCACATCGCACCCAACGCCGTCGCCCCCGTCATCGTCGTGGCGACCATCGCGCTCGGCACCTACATCTCCCTGGAGGCGACCCTGTCCTTCCTCGGCGTCGGCCTCAAGCCGCCCAGCGTCTCCTGGGGCATCGACATCTCCGCCGCCGCCCCCTACGTCCGCAACGCCCCGCACGCGCTGCTGTGGCCCTCCGGAGCCCTCGCCATCACCGTCCTCGCGTTCATCATGCTCGGCGACGCGGTGCGCGACGCCCTCGACCCGAAGCTGAGGTGAGCCGCCGCATGCTGCTGGAAGTGCGCGACCTGCACGTGGAGTTCCACACCCGGGACGGCGTCGCCAAGGCCGTCAACGGCGTCAGCTACGGCGTCGACGCGGGCGAGACCCTGGCCGTCCTCGGCGAGTCCGGCTCCGGCAAGTCCGTCACCGCCCAGACGGTCATGGGCATCCTCGACATCCCCCCGGGCCGGATCACCGCCGGCGAGGTGCTCTTCGAGGGCCGGGACCTGCTGAAGCTGAAGGAGGAGGAACGTCGGAAGGTCCGCGGCGCCGAGATGGCGATGATCTTCCAGGACGCGCTGTCGTCGTTGAACCCCGTCCTCACCGTCGGCGCCCAGCTCGCCGAGATGTTCACCGTGCACCGCGGCGTGTCGCGCAAGGACGCCCATGCCAAGGCCGTCGAGCTGATGGACCGCGTACGCATCCCGGCGGCGAAGGAGCGGGTGCGGCAGTACCCGCACCAGTTCTCCGGCGGCATGCGCCAGCGCATCATGATCGCGATGGCGATGGCCCTGGAACCGAAGCTGATCATCGCCGACGAGCCGACCACCGCCCTCGACGTCACCGTCCAGGCCCAGGTCATGGACCTGCTCGCGGAGCTCCAGCGCGAACTGCACATGGGCCTGATCCTCATCACCCACGACCTGGGCGTGGTCGCCGACGTGGCCGACAAGATCGCCGTCATGTACGCGGGCCGGATCGTGGAGACGGCGCCCGTCCACGACATCTACAAGGCACCCGCCCACCCGTACACGCGCGGCCTGCTGGAGTCGATCCCGCGCCTGGACCAGAAGGGCCAGGAGCTCTACGCCATCAAGGGCCTGCCGCCCAACCTCACCCGCATCCCGCCCGGCTGCGCCTTCCACCCCCGCTGCCCGATGGCCCAGGACGTCTGCCGCACCGACGTACCGCCGCTGTACGACGTGACGGAGTCCGAAGCGGAACGCGGGAGCGCCTGCCACTTCTGGAGGGAGTGCCTGCATGGCTGAGACGACCGAGCCGATCCTCGAAGTCCGCAGTCTCGTCAAGCACTACCCGCTCACCACCGGCATTCTCTTCAAGAAGCAGGTCGGCGCGGTCAAGGCGGTCGACGGCGTCGACTTCCACCTCGACCGCGGGGAGACGCTGGGCATCGTCGGCGAGTCCGGCTGCGGCAAGTCCACGGTCGCCAAGATGCTGGTCAACCTGGAGAGGCCGACGGCCGGCGAGATCCGCTACAAGGGCGAGGACATCACCAAACTGTCGGGAAAGGCCCTCAAGTCCGTACGCCGCAACATCCAGATGGTCTTCCAGGACCCCTACACCTCCCTCAACCCCCGCATGACCGTGGGCGACATCATCGGGGAGGCGTACGACATCCACCCGGAGGTGGCGCCGAAGGGCGACCGGCGGGGGAGGGTGCAGCACCTGCTGGACGTCGTCGGTCTCAACCCGGAGTACATCAACCGCTACCCCCACCAGTTCTCCGGCGGCCAGCGCCAGCGCATCGGCATCGCGCGGGGACTGGCGCTGCGCCCGGAGATCATCGTCGCCGACGAGCCGGTGTCGGCCCTCGACGTGTCCGTCCAGGCGCAGGTGATCAACCTGATGGGCCGGCTCCAGGACGAGTTCGACCTGTCCTACATCTTCATCGCCCACGACCTGTCCATCGTCCGGCACATCTCGGACCGGGTCGGCGTGATGTACCTCGGCCGGATCGTGGAGACCGGCCGCGACGCCGAGATCTACGACCATCCCACGCACCCCTACACCCAGGCGCTGCTGTCCGCCGTGCCGGTGCCCGACCCGGAGGCCAGGGAGCACCGCGAGCGCATCATCCTGGCCGGCGACGTGCCGTCCCCGACCAACATCCCGTCCGGCTGCCGCTTCCGCACCCGCTGTTGGAAGGCGCGGGAGCGCTGCGCCCTGGAGGTACCGGCGCTCGCCGTCCCCGCCGAGTTCCGGCACGTGACCGGTCCCGCGGCCCACGACTCGGCGTGCCACTTCGCCGAGGAGAAGCAGGTAGTCCCCCCAGAGGCGGACGGCGACGGCACCGGGAGGCACGGCAGCGGGCCGGGGTGACATGGCGCTCCCCGGCCCGCTTACGGCACCCGCACGGCCGTACGCTGATCAGCGTCGCGCGTCCGTATATCGGTGCCGCTTCGGTGAAGTTGCCTGCGTGTTAAAGCGGTTGGTGCCTTCGTGTGCCGCTATGCCAGTGACCGCTTGAGGAAGTCGACCTGGAGCAGCAGCAGGTTCTCGGCGACCGACTCCTGCGGGGTCATGTGCGTGACGCCGGACAGGGGGAGCACCTCGTGCGGGCGTCCGGCGGCCAGCAGGGCCGAGGACAGACGCAGCGAGTGGGCGACCACCACGTTGTCGTCCACCAGCCCGTGGATGATCATCATGGGCCGGTGCGGCTCGGCGGCGTCGACGAGGCCCGCGTCGTCGATCACCGAGTTGCGGCGGTAGACGTCCGGTTGCTCGTCCGGGTGGCCGATGTAGCGCTCCTCGTAGTGGGTGTCGTACAGCCGCAGGTCGGTGACCGGGGCGCCCACGACGGCGGCGTGGAAGACGTCCGGACGGCGCAGGGCCGCCAGGGCGGCCAGATAGCCCCCGAAGGACCAGCCGCGGATGGCGACGCGGTTCAGGTCGAGCGGGAAGTCGGCGGCGAGGCCCTGGAGCGCGTCCACCTGGTCCTGGAGCACGACCGCGGCCACGTCGTCCTTGATGGCCTTCTCCCAGGCCGGGGACCGCCCCGGAGTGCCCCGCCCGTCGGCGACGACGACCGCGAACCCCTGGTCGGCGAACCACTGCGAGGTGAGGTGGGCGTTGTGCGCGGCCACCACGCGCTGACCGTGCGGGCCACCGTACGGGTCCAGGAGCACGGGGAGGGGGGTGTCACCGTGGTAGTCCCTTGGCATAAGCACGGCGCACGGGACACGGCGTGCGCCCCCTTCGGTGAGCGTCACGCGCGGGGACAAACCGGGGTCTTCGGCGTAAGAGGCGACGGTCGCCATCGGCTTCCCGTCCCGCAGAACCTGTACCCGGGCCCCCGGTCGGTCGAGCGTCGCGGAGACGAGAACGGTCACGCCCCCGGCGCGCACCGCCGAGTGCACGCCGGGCTCCTGCGAGACGCGCTCCACGCCGAGTTCGTTCACCCGGTACACGTGCACTTCGCCCGTCTCCGGCTCGGCCGCCTCCTCGCCCGCCGACGCGGAAACCAGCACGTCGTCGCCGGAGACGTCCAGCACCGCCCGCAGATGCAACTGGGCACCGGTGAGAGGCCGTTCACCGACCGCCAGCACGCGCGCGCCGCCCTCGTCGGCGATCCGCACGAGCTGCCCGGAGGGGCTCCAGCAGGGCACGCCGGGGAAGAGTTCCAGCCAAATTGGATCTTCGTCGGCGTGCACCATCCGGGTCGCCCCGGAGTCGGTGTCCACGGCCAGGAACAACTGGCTGCGCTGGTCGCGCGCCTGTACGAGGAGGAGTGGCGCACCCGCCGCTGACCAGTGCACTCGCGCCAGATACGGATACCGCGCCCGGTCCCAGAGGACCTCCGTGCGCCCCCCGTCCAACCCGAGCACGAACAGCCGTACGTCCGCGTTGGCGGTGCCCGCCGCCGGGTACGGCACGTGGTGTGGATCACGCTCGGGATGGGCCGGGTCGGAGATCCACCACCGGCTGACCGGCGTGTCGTCCACGCGTGCCACCAGCAGCCGGTCCGACTCGGGCCCCCACCAGAAGCCCCGGCTGCGCCCCATCTCCTCGGCGGCGATGAACTCGGCGAGCCCGTGGGTGACGCCCTCCGCGTCCGCCTCGGCCAGCGCCCTGTCCCCGTCCCCCTCGGCGCCCACGACCCGCAGGGCGCCCTGGGCGACGTAGGCGATGTGCCGGCCGTCGGGGGAGGGGCGCGGGTCGATCACCGGCCCGGGGGTGGGCAGTTCACGCGCCGTCCCGGCCCGCAGCTCGGCCGCGAAGAGCCGCCCTGACAAGGCGAAAGAGGCCAGCTCGACGGCCGCGTCGGTGGCGTAGCCGACGATGCCGGCGCCGCCCTCGCGGCTGCGCTCACGCCGCGCCCGCTCCTCGGGCGACAGATGCTCCTCGGCGCCGCCCAGGAGGGCGCGCGGGTCGGCGGCGACGCGTTCGCCGCCCTCCTCGGTATCGAGGATCCACAGGGAATTGGCCCGGTCCGTGCCGGTACCGGAGCGCAGGAACGCGACCCGGGACCCGTCGGGTGCCACGGTGAACGAACGCGGCGCGCCGAGCGTGAACCGCTGGGTGCGGGCGTGCCGTTTGGGGAAGGAGTCGGACTCGGTCGTCATGCCTTGACCATATTGGCCATGCGCCCCCTTGTGCGGCCGTGCGCCGAGAGATGCGCGCGCACGGATAGTTATGATCACTAGCGCATAGTGGGTACCAACCAGGTGCCCGCCGCGTGGATTTATCTGCCCCAAGGTGGGACCGCGTCCGACCGCGTCCGACCCTCCCCATGTCCCTGGGCTTATTGGAGGTGAGCCGCCGTGGCACTCTCGATTTCGGCGGTTGTGCTGCTGGCGATCATCGTCTTCCTGCTGGTCAAGAAGTCAGGGTTGAAGGCGGGGCACGCGGTCGTGTGCATGCTCCTCGGCTTCTACCTGGCCTCGTCGACCGTCGCGCCCACGATCAGTGAGCTGACGACGAACCTCGCGGGGATGATCGGGAGCATCAACTTCTGACGCCGACGCGTGACGGGTGCGGGTGCTGAACGCCCCGGCCGTGCCACAGCGACCCCCTCGGCTGTCCTGTTCGACCGCCTTCCGTTCGCGGGCTTCGTAAGCTTGGCGTGCCTGAGCAAGGACGAGGGTCGAGGGGTGGCGCGTGGAAGACGACGGTGTGGACAGACGACTTCGGGAGCTGGCAAAGGCGTCCCCGAACTTCGGGCGGCTCTATGGGCACCAGCCGCTCCTCGCCATCTACGGCTCCCAGGCCGAACTCACGGTCTTCACCAACCCCAACGCCGCCTACGTCAGCGCGGGCCAGTTCGGTGAGGTGCTCGCCGAGGAGTTCGTCACGCGGACGGGTACGCGCGTCGAGGGAACGAGCCAGATCGACCGCATCAACGCCCTCACTCGCGCCGGTGTCCTCGTCGGCTGGAGCCGCGACGCCTTCCACAAGCTGCGCCGGGGCCGCAACGAGGCGGCGCACAACCACCTCTTCGACAAGACCATGGCGCTGGAGGCGCTGAAGCTCTGCTGGCAGCTCGGCGACCTGTTCGACCGGGCCATGGGCGGAATCCGCGCCGTAACTGCCTTCGTGCCGCCCACCCTCCCCGCCGAGACCCCGGACACCGATCCGCAGGAGATCGCCGAGCTGCGCGAGGCGCTGGAGGGCCACCGGCGCACGCTCGCCGAGTCCCGTGTGAAGCTGACGGAGGCCGACGACCGCCTTGAGGCGGAGCGCCGTGCCCGCGCCGAGGCCGAGCGGGTCATCGACAATGCCGAGCAGGCCAAAGCGGCTGCCGCCGCGCAGGTCGAGGAGTTGCGGGCGCAGGTCATCGAGCTGCGGGCAGCGCACCAGCAGCGGTACGACCGCGAACGCCTCAAGCCCCGCCCGGTCGCCGCCACCGCCCGCGACGCCATCGTGGAGCGCGCCCAGCGCCCCGCCCCGCTCAACGAGGTGCAGGCACGCGAGAAGATCGACGCGATGCTCACCCGGGCGGGCTGGCTGATCCAGGACAAGGCGGACGCCAACCCGATGGCGGGCACGGGCGTCGCGATCCGGGAGTTCACCCTCGCCACCGGCCGCGCCGACTACGTCCTCTATGTCGCCGGGAAGATCGTCGGAGTCGTCGAGGCCAAGCGCGAGGGCACACCGCTGGCCGGTGCCCTCGCCCAGAACGAGCGGTATGCGGCGGGCGTGCTCAAGGAACACGCCATGGCGGTGTGGCGTCGCGACGAGCCGTTCGCCTTCCGCTACGCCGCCACCGGCACCGAGACCTACTTCCTCAACCGGATCGACCCGGACGCCCGCTCCCGCGAGGTCTTCGCCTTCCACCGCCCCGAGACCCTCGCCACCTGGATGCGGTACGCCGACGAGCACCGCGACGCGCCCACCTTCCGCGCGGCCCTGCGCACCGCCATGCCCCTGCTGGAAACTCACGGCCTACGCATGGCCCAGGTCGAGGCGATCACGGGCCTGGAGTCCTCCCTGGCCGCCGACCAGCCGCGTGCCCTGATCCAGATGGCGACGGGCGCGGGCAAGACCTTCACGGCCGTCACAGAGACCTACCGCCTGCTCCGCCACGCGGGCGCCCGACGGGTCCTCTTCCTCGTCGACCGCAACAACCTCGGCCGCCAGGCTCGCGCGGAGTTCGACAAGTACCGCACCCCCGACGAGAACCGGAAGCTCACCGACCTCTACAACGTCGACATGCTGGGCCGCAGCGGGCTCCAGGAGACCTCCTCGGTGGTCATCTCGACGATCCAGCGAATGTACGCCCTCCTCAAGGGAGACCCGCTGGACGATGGGGAGGCGAGCCAGGACCGCGAGGACGATGCCGCCTCGCCCCTCGACGACTCCTACGTGACCGAGGAGCCGATCACCGTCGAGTACAACCCCGACGTCCCCGTCGAGTCCTTCGACGTGATCGTCGTCGACGAGTGCCACCGCTCGATCTACGGCCTGTGGCGCGGCGTCCTGGACTACTTCGACGCCCACCTCGTCGGCCTCACCGCCACCCCCACCCGCCAGACCAGGGGCTTCTTCGACTACAACGAGGTCTCCCGCTACACCTTCGAACAGGCCGTCGCCGACGGAGTCAACGTCGACTTCGACATCGCGCGCATCGTGACAGACCTGCGGGACGGAAACGTCGTCGCGAAGATCGAGGCCGGTACGACCGTCCGCATCCGCGACCGCCAGACCCGCGCCCAGCGGTACGAGGAGCTCGACGAGGACTTCACCTACACCGCCCCGCAGATCGGCCGCACGGTCATCACGGAGGACGAGGTCCGTGCGGTCCTGACGATCTACCGCGACAACTGGAAGCGGTGGTTCCCCGGCCGTGCCGACCTCCCCAAGACCCTGATCTTCGCCGGCCCGTACGACGACCACGCCGACGAAGTGCTCAAACAGGTCAAGCAGATCTTTGGGCGGGGCGACGAATTCGCCAAGAAGATCACATACCGGTCACGGGACAACGGCGACGACCCGGAGAAGCTCATCAACGACCTGCGCAACTCACCCCGCCTGCGGGTCGCCGTCACCGTCGACATGATCGCCACCGGTACGGACGTGAAGCCGCTGGAGTGCGTGATCTTCCTGCGGTCGGTGAAGAGCCCGGTGATGTTCGAGCAGATGAAGGGGCGAGGCGCCCGTTCCATCGACGCGGACGAACTCAAGGCGGTGACCCCGGAGGCGGCACCCGACCTCAAGAAGGACCGTTTCGTCCTCGTCGACGCGGTCGGCGTCACCGACTCCCCGCTGGTCGACGCCCGCCCACTGATCCCGGCCGGGGCCCAGCGGGGCATCCCGCTGGCCAGGCTCCTCGACAAGGCTGGCACCCGGTCCCTCACCGTCGACGAGGCGGAGACCCTGGCCCGGCGCCTGGCCCGCATCGACCGCCAGCTCGGCAAGGAGGAGCGTGACCTTCTCGTCGAGGCGTCCGGGGGAGCGAGCCTCGCCGACCTCTCCCGGCGCATCACGGACGCGGTGGACGTCGACACTCAGGACCGCGCCCGGCACGAGGGCGGCCCCGAGCTGGCGCAGCAGCTCGTCCACGACGCGATCGCTCCGCTCACCACCCGGCCCGGACTGCGCAAGCTGATCCTGGAGATCCGTCACCAGCAGGACATGACGTACGACGAGACCACCGAGGTGACGGTCACCGAGGTGCGCGAGATCCCGATGGCGGAGCGGGCGACCAAGGAACTCGCCGAGTGGAACTCCCTGCTGGAGCGGGAGCAGCGGGACGAGAACGCGGCGATCCGGGTCGCGCTGGGCAGCGGCGTCCGGGTCGCGCCGAGCGAGGCGCGGGCCGCGCTCAGGGAACTCACCGGCCGGATCCGGGCGACGAATCGTTCCTGGACGACGGGGGTCCTGTGGGACCTCTACGAACAGGTCGGCAGGGCTTCGGCACGCCCTGGCAAGGAGGCGGGCCTGGGCGATCTGGTGCGCCTCATCCGGTTCGAGCTGGGCGCGGACGACGAGCTGAGGCCGTACCGTACGGTGGTTGAGAAGCGCTTCGAGGGCTGGCTGCTGCGGCAGCGACAGGCGGGCGTGGAGTTCACCGAGGACCAGCTGTGGTGGCTGGAGCGGATAAAGAACGCCATCGCCGTCGACATCGGCATGGAGCCCGCCGACTTCGCGGTCGCCCCGTTCTCGGAGCGCGGCGGCGGCAGGGGCTTCATGCGGGCGTTCGGGGACAAGAACCGGGCGTTGGAATTGCTGGATGAGCTGAATCAGGAACTGGCTTGAGCGGGAACGGCGGCGACGTGAGCGGTGAGCGGCAGCTTCCGGCGGGGTGGTCGTGGGTTAGGCTGAATCAAGTCTGCGACGTCAGCGGTGGAATCCAGAAGCAGGCCAAACGGCGTCCAGTGCAGAACAAGTTCCCGTTTCTACGCGTGGCCAATGTCGGTCGCGGTTCACTGGATCTTGCTGACGTACACGAGATCGAGCTGTTCGATGGGGAGCTGGACAAGTTTCGGCTGCGAGTTGGAGATCTACTCGTAGTCGAAGGGAACGGGAGCCCTGACCAGATCGGCCGTGCTGCCACGTGGCGTGGTTCCATCGAGGATGCTGTCCACCAGAATCACCTGATCAAGGTTCGGCCGACGTCAGCGATTAATCCCGGGTTTCTTGAGCTGTTGTGGAACTCGCCTAGCATTTCAGGTCAGCTACTCAAAGTGGCTCAATCGACCAGTGGTCTTTACACGCTGAGCACCTCGAAGCTGAACCGAGTGGAGTTCGCGCTGCCGCCACTCGCGGAGCAGCACCGGATCGTCGAGGCGCTGGAAGAGCAGTTGTCGCGCATTGATTCGGGCACCGCCACGTTGCGCCAGGCCCGTCGCCGCCTTGAAGGGCTGCGGAAGAGAGTCCTGGTCTCAACGGTGCCTGATGAGGTGCCGGAATCCTGGCGGATGACGACCGTGGAAGGTGCGGGGACCCTTGAGCTCGGGCGCGCGCGACACCCTGACTGGCATCACGGCCCCGACGTGCGCCCGTACTTGCGGGTTGCCAACGTCTTCGAAGACCGGATCGACACCACGGATGTCATGGAGATGGACTTCTCCGGGATCTGGGAGAGGTACCGGCTAGAGCCCGGGGATGTTCTGCTCAACGAGGGGCAGAGCCCTCACCTCGTAGGACGTCCGGCTCTCTACCGCGGAATCCCTGAGAATGTTGCGTTCACCAACAGCCTGCTGCGTTTCAAAGCCAATGCTGACGTTCTCCCGGAATGGGCTCTGCTTGTTTTCCGGCGGCATCTGCACGCGAAGCGGTTCATGCGGGAGGTGCGCATTACGACGAACATCGCGCACCTCTCCGCCAAGCGCTTGAAGAAGGTCGAGTTCCCAGTACCGCCGTTGGACGTGCAGAAACGGCTTGTCCAGCGTTGCGACGAACTGTTGAGCGGCATCGCGGCCATGGACCAGCAGGTCGAAACCGGCTTGAGGCGCGGTAATGCCTTGAGGGCGGCCCTACTAGGGCGAGCTTTCACCGGGGGACTGGTACCGCAGGATCCTGCTGAGGAGCCCGCTGCCATGCTTCTGGACCGCATCGCGGCTGAGAGGGCAGCGACCCCCAAGCCCAAGCGCACACGCAAGGCCGCAACCAAGGTTCCCGCCCCGCGAGCCGTCGACGCGGCCGCCCCCGAACCGACACCCGCCCCCGCCCTCGCCGTACAGCAGGAGTTCGAGCTGTGACCGCCGCCCCCGAAGACGCCCAGCAGCCCGCCCCGGAGCCGGTCAAGACGGCCAAGGCGGTCGCGCAGACCAACACGCTCGTTGCCAAGCTCTGGAACTACTGCAACGTCCTCCGGGACAACGGCATGTCCACCATCGAGTACGTCGAGCAGCTCTCCTACCTGCTCTTCCTCAAGATGGTCGACGAAATCGAGAACGACCCGTGGGAAGGGCGCGACATGACCGCCGTCGTCCCCGCCGACTACAACTGGCAGTCCCTCGTCACCAAGCGCGGCCCCGAGCTGGAGAAGCACTACCGCGCCGTGCTCGAGAACCTCGGCAGCCGCCCCGAGACGACCATCGGCACGATCTTCGACGAGGCTCAGAACCGGATCACCAAGCCCGCCCTCCTCGAAAGGCTCGTCGTCGAGCTGATCGGTCGCGAGGACTGGACCGTCACCGGCACGGACCTCAAGGGCGACGCCTACGAGGGCCTGCTCGCCAAGGGCGCCTCGGACACCAAGACCGGCGCCGGCCAGTACTTCACGCCCCGGCCCCTCATCGACGCCATGGTCGACGTCATGCAGCCCGGCCCCGACGACACGATCACCGACCCGGCCTGCGGCACCGGCGGCTTCCTCATCGCGGCCCACACCTACATCCGTGACCACCACATGCAGACCATGTCGCTCGACGACCGCAAGGCGTATGGCGAGGGCCGCAAGATCTGGGGCAACGAACTCGTCACCGGCACCGCCCGCCTGGCCGCGATGAACATGCTCCTCCACGGCATCGGGACCAGCGACGGCCCGAGCCTGATCACCGTCGGCGACGCCCTTGCCGACAAGCCCAGCGGCAAGCACGCCACCCTCGTCCTCGCGAACCCGCCCTTCGGCCGCAAGTCCGCGATCACCGTGATCGGACAGGACGGCGAGGCCGAGAAGCCGGACACCGAGTACGACCGTGACGACTTCACCGCCACGACCACCAACAAGCAGCTCAACTTCCTGCAACACATCATGTCTTTGACGGCTGTTGGTGGACGCGCCGCAGTCGTGCTGCCCGACAACGTCCTCTTCGAGGGCGGCGCGGGTGAGAAGGTCCGCCGGAAGCTGCTGGACGAGTTCGACCTGCACACCATCCTGCGGCTCCCCACTGGAATCTTCTACGCGGGCGGCGTCAAGGCGAACGTCCTGTTCTTCGAGAAGAAGCCCCCGCGTGCCGATGGCAAGCCCCACACCAGCGAGACGTGGGTCTACGACTTCCGTACCGGCCAGCACTTCACGCTCAAGCAGCGTCCGCTCACCCGTGCGCACCTGGACGACTTCGTAGCGGCCTACCGCGTGGGCGAGCCCCGCTCCTCCCGTGTCGAGTCCGAGGACGAGAACGGCCCGTTCAAAAAGTTCAGCTACGACGACCTGATCGCCCGGGACAAGGTCAACCTCGACATCACGTGGATGACCGACCCCGCCCTCGACGACGCCGACAGTGGCCTGCCGCTTGAGGTGATCGCCGAGGAGATCGTCCGCGACCTCCAGTCCGCCCTGAACGAATTCACGGCCATCGCCCGCTCCCTGGGCGGCGACGTGGACGTGCCCGAGGCCGAGATTGAGTAGGAGACGGACAGGCGGTCTCGCACAAAGGGTGAGCACTTCGACCCTTTTTGTCATCCGGGCGCTCTCCTGAGCGCCCGGATGACAGAAGGTGCCACTTGCTCACCCCTTTGGGAGGGTGCGTCAGCCCTTGGCCGCGCACGAAGCCGGCCCACGTCGCGTACATGGACGGGGGCAGGTTCGGCGGCGATCCTGACGCGGGAGTCAGTCTCTACGCCGCTGCCGCAGCTGCTCGTGACCCAACGGCACGGTCGCGCCCTGTGGCCGGAACCCGTTTTGCCCCGTTGATCGCGTACTCGGTGCACCGGATGATGATGTGGGCTTTCCCGCAGGTAGCAGGAACCAAGTGGGTGCGATGGCCGGTCCGTTGCGGCCGATGGATCGGAGGCAGGGCGTGTCGGCGGGCAGTGACGCGGTTGCGAGTGGTGCCGGATGAGACACCGGATGCAGGTGCTCCTCCAGGTCATCCTGGCGTTGGTTGCCTGTCTGCTTGGCATCACCACCAACTACGCCACCAGCACCGACGAGGTGCCGTGGGCGCTTCAGGTCATCCAGCGGTTCTCGGTCCCGGCGATCGGGCTGCTCGTGGTGGCCATGGTGGTTGGGCAGGTCGTGGTGTACCGGCTGGAGAACCCCGCTCCGCAGCAAGCCGACTGGCCGCGTGACCGAGTTCCGTATCCGGGTCTGGACGCCTACGACGAGGACGAGGCAGCCGTCTACTTCGGCCGGGAGGCGCAGGCTGTTGAGCTGACGCGCAGGCTACATACCTCCGAGACGCGGCCCGCCGACCGGTTGTTGCTCTTGGCCGGAGCGTCCGGCAGCGGGAAATCCTCGCTTGTGCGGGCCGGTGTCCTGCCCCGACTGCGAGAGCGGCGGTGGACCGTTATCCCGCCCTTCTCGCCGGGCCCGAATCCTCTCGGCGCGCTTGCCGCGTCCCTTGCGACCGCAGCCGGAGAGCGGGAGGCAGCCGGTTCCGTACTGCGGCGCCTCCGCCAAGGGCCTGATGCACTGCGGGCCGAGCTGGCCCGGCTCCGCGGGGGAAGGTTCCGGCGGACCCTTCTCGTTGTCGACCAGTTCGAGGAACTCGTTACTCTCGGAGGCGAGCGGGAACGAGCCTACTTTCTCGATTGCCTGAGTTGCTGCCTGGAGCAGGACCCGTCGGTCCGAGTACTGGCCACGCTTCGCGTCGACCTCCTCGGAAGACTTCTCGGCACCGGGCACGCCGAACTCTTCCAACACCCCATCGCGATCGGCACCCTGGGCCGGGCACAACTCACCGAGGTCGTCGAGGCGCCCGGCGCCCTGGTGGACCTCTCCTTCGCACCCGGCGTGGTCGACACGATCGTCGCTGAGACGGGCACCGACGACGCTCTTCCCCTGCTTGCCTACCTCCTCCAGGAGCTGTACTTCGTGGCAGGCCCCGGCGGCACGGTCACCGAGGAGCTGTACGAGCGGCTCGGTGGCGTGCCCGGCGCGCTGGCGCGGCAGGCCGACAACACTGTGGCCGGTCTCGGCACGGGGGACACCATCGACTTCGTCCTTCGCGTGCTGCTGAAGTTCGTCACTGTGGAGGGACAGGAGGTGGTCCGCCGCCACGTGCCTCTGTCGGACCTCAGCGACCGGGAACGGCGGGTGGTGGATGCGTTTGTCGACGCGCGGCTACTGCGGTCCGATGCACGCGGGGACGTGGCCACCGGTCAGGAACCATACGCGCAAGTGACGCACGAGGCCCTGTTCCGCCAGTGGGCGCCGCTTCGGCAGGAGGTCGAGGCGCGGTCCGAGCGGCTGCGCGAGCGTGCCGAGCTGGAGCGGTGGGCGGAGGACTGGGACCAGTCCGGGCGCAGCACCGATTACCTCCTCACCGGTGAACGGCTCACCGTGGCCCAGCGCTGGCTCGAAGCCCTGGAGGAAGCCGGGCAGGCTTCAGCACCCGCGCGAGCGCTTGTCGAGGCTTCCCGGCGCCGGGACACCGCCTTCCTGAGGCGTGTCTCCGACAGCATCGGCCGTCAGGTTCTCAGCAGTGCGGAGTCCGAGCCCGAGCGCGCGCTGCTGCTGTCACTGGCCGCGCTCGGCGAGTGCACGCCCACACCCTCTGCGAGGCGAGGGCTTCTGGCAGCGCTGGCCGCCAGCCATCCGCGTACGAGGCTCGACGGGCACACGGACACCGTCCGTGACATCGCATGGTCGCCGGACGGGCGGCGGTTGGCTACGGCATCCCGGGACGGTACGGCCCGGATCTACGAAGCCGGGTCGGGTCGGCCCATGTTCGTTCTGCCCTCTGACGGTGTGATGGTCGAGTCCGTCACCTGGTCGCCCGATGCGGCCCAGGTGGCCACCGTCGGCCGTGAGCTTGTTGTACGGATCTGGGACGCTTTCTCCGGTGAGCCGGTACGGTCGCTGACCGGGTCCGGGGACATCGTCAGGCAGGTGGCCTGGTCGCCCGACGGGGCACACGTCGCAGCCACCTCCAGGGACCGAGCGGTACGTATCTGGGAGGCCCGCACCGGTCGACTCGTGCACGAACTGCGCGGGCACGACGACGATGTCTGGGGAGTTGCCTGGTCGCCTGACAGCAGCCTTCTCGGCACTGCCTCACACGACCAGACCGTGATCGTGTGGGACCGCGTGACGGGGGCAGCCACCGTGTCCCTGACCGGGCACACGGACTTCGTCGAGGGCATCGCCTGGTCCCCGGACGGACGCCGTATCGCGACCGGCTCCGGTGACCACACCGCCCGCATCTGGGACGTGGAGACGGGCGAGCTGCGACTGCTGCTGCGCGGGCACACCGACTACGTGTGGAACCTGGCCTGGTCACCGGACGGCCGGAAGCTCGCCTCCGCCTCCTCTGACCGGACCGTGCGTGTCGTCGCTGCCGAGGACGCGAAGGTCCTGGCGGTGCTGCGCGGCCACACCGACACGGTGTGGGGAGTGACCTGGTCGTCCGATGGATCCCAGCTCGCCACCGCCTCGACCGATGGCACCGGAATGGTGTGGGACCTGCGTCCGCGCGGGGCCGAGACCACACTGGTCGACGGGCATGGTGGCCCGGTGAACGAGGCCGCGTGGTTCGGGGACGACAGCCGCGTGATCACCGCCTCGGACGACGGTACGGTTCGGGTCTGGGACGCTGGAACGGGATCTACCGCCGGGCCCGTAGTTCGCCTGGACGACCGAGTGTGGAGTGTGGCTTGCCCACCGCACGGGGACCGGCTCGCGCTCAGTACCAACGACGGGCTCTTCCGGGTCGTGGACGGTGCGGGCCACACACTCTTTGAACGGCGCGGGGAGGTTGTCGAAGGGTGCGCCTGGTCCCCGGACAGCCGACGGATCGCAACAGGTGGGCATGACGGCGCCGTCCGTGTCCTGTCAGCGCTGGACGGTACCGAACGGATGAAGTTCGAGGAACACCAGGACTGGGTGGGCCGCGTGGCCTGGTCACCGAGCGGGCGGCTGCTCGCCAGCTGTTCCGACGACCGAACCTGCCGACTCTGGGACACTCACGACAGTCGGCAACTCACAGTCCTGCGCGGACACGACAATTACGTGGAGGACGTGACCTGGTCCCCGGACGAGACGCGCGTCGCCACGGCCTCGGGGGACTGGACCGCCGCCGTGTGGGATGTGGCCACAGGTCGGCGCCTCGACGTCCTGAAGGGGCACGAGGGGCGCGTCCGCGCTGTCGCCTGGTCACCTGACGGCAGGTGTGTCGCCACTGGATCCGACGACCGCACCGTACGGGTGTGGTCCGCGGACACTTTCGAGGAGGTGGCAGTCGTCGGCGTTCACCAGGACAAGGTGACCTCGGTGGCTTGGTCCCACGACAGCACCCGGCTGCTGACCGGTTCCGCCGACGGGACGGCAAGGGTGTGGCCGGCGGAACCGGACTACGACCGGCTGGAAGCCGTCGCGCGGACGCGGGTCTTCCGCACGCTCACGAGGGAGGAACGGCGGCACCACATGCTGCCGCTCGACCCTTCGTGATCAGTAGACCTGTTCGATCGTGCAGTCGTCGGTGTGGACGAGATAGTCGTCAGGGTTCAGGTTCATCGCCTTACGCTCGGCCGAAGACCAGTACAGCGCGTTGCGATCCTGGAAGGTCTCGGGACCGTCGTAGGAGATGAGCCACACGAACTGGTTGCGCTCGCGCACCAGCCACGCCCCACCGATCTCGAAACCCAACTTCAACCGCAGCGGCACGATTTCCTGTCGCCAGCGCTCCGCCCACGCATCGAGCATGCCGTCACGGACGGTGTAGGTACGCAACTGCGTGGTCCTGGGCACGGAGGACCCCCTCCTAGCGTTCGGCCGTTGCGCTCACGTGAGCGCCCGGAAGACAGTGCTGCGCCATTCGCTCACCCTTTCGGGAAGCTGTGTCAGCCCTCGGCCGCGTACGGCACGAAGCCGGCCCACGCGGCTGGGGTGAAGGCGAGCTGAGGGCCGTTGAGGCTCTTGGAGTCGCGCACGTGGACGGTAGCGGTTTCGGTGGCGATCTCGACGCAGGAGTCGCCCTCGCTGCCGCTGCTGTAGCTGCTCTTGAACCAGGCCAGGTCGGACGCGCCTCCGTACGAGGTCTTGCGAGTCATGTCTCCCCCAGCAGTTGTTCGACAAAGGCAGTCGACTCACGTGGTGTGAGCGCCTGCGCTCGGATGATGCCATACCGGAGTTCCAGGATACGGAGGTGCCGCGGGTCGGAAACCGGTCGGCCGTTGGCCACTGCTGGTGAGCGTCCGACTGCCGAACCGTCCTCGAACTTGAGCACCTCGATGCCGCCGTCCACTCCCGCGTGCTCGTAGAGTTCCAGCGGCATCACTTGAAGCTCGACGTTGCACAACTGCGCAGTTTCGAGCAGGTGTTCAAGCTGGCTGCGAAGAGCGTCCCTGCCGCCCAGCGGACGCCGAAGGGTCCACTCCTCCAGGACGAAGCTGAGGTCGGGTACCGGATCTCGCTCGAAGATCGCTTTGCGGGCGATGCGCGCCGTGATGAAGCGCTCCACTTCCTCCGCAGAGTAGGTCGGGCGCCGCATGGTCAGGAGTGCACGTGCGTACTCCGAGGTCTGCAACAGGCCGTGGACGTGCAGGGGATCATAGAGCTGAAGCTCAACCGCCCGAGCCTCCAACTGCGCGAGATCCCGAACCTTCTTCGGATACCGGACCTTCTTCACGTCCTCGCGCATCGCCGAGATGAGCCCACCGGCGTCCAACACCTCGTCCGCCTTGTCCAGGTACTCGGGCCTGGGGATCCGCTTCCCCGTCTCGATCTTGTACACGAGATCCGCGCCGTACCCGGCGGCCATCGCGAAGTCGTTGACCCGCAGGCCGGCTGCCTCCCGGCGAAGCCGCAACTGCCGTCCCACCGTGGCCAACACGGCCAGCGCCCAGTCGTCGTTGGGGTCCACCTCCCAGCTCGACTCGTCCGTCCGGTCCGTCGCGGCCCTGGTCCGCACCGCCTCTTCGCTCACCGACATGTGTGCCCTCCGTTGTGGCGCGACGTGCTGTTCCGGTCTGTTCGCAGGAGCCGCTTCGACAGCTTGGACAGGGTCCTTCGGACCTTGGACCGTAGCTCTACGTAACGAAGCAATGACCCGATTTAGTATGTCCGGTCGGCCACGCTCAGTGATGTGAATCAGCGAACTCAGAGACTCGCCGAGGCCGGGACACGACCCGAACCCGACGGTGCCGTCCGAAACTTCAGCGTGCTGCTGTCGTCCACCCCGCGCGGCGCGCGCCTGGCCCGCCTGCTCGCGGTGGATGCGCTCAGGAGCTGGGGGCTGCCGCACGAGAGGGCGAGCCATGTCGTCGCGGAACTGGCCGCCAATGCGGCCATTCACGGACGTCTCCCGGGCC
The DNA here is from genome assembly GCF_042268605.1 of Streptomyces sp. NPDC056296. Taxonomy (NCBI): domain Bacteria; kingdom Bacillati; phylum Actinomycetota; class Actinomycetes; order Kitasatosporales; family Streptomycetaceae; genus Streptomyces; species Streptomyces sp. NPDC056296. Next base: position 78,638 of record NZ_JBHJRX010000029.1, read on the forward strand.
GTAGCTTCCGGCTCACGCTCTACATGATCGGCACGACACTCCGCATCGAGGTCACGGACACACGCGGTGAACGGATGCCCGTGGTGCAAGTACCCGGCGCGGGGGCGGAGTCGGGCCGTGGCCTGCTGCTCGTCGAGGCTCTGGCGGATCGTTGGGGCGTGGCCGAGGAACGGTTCCCGCGCAAGACCGTCTGGGCGGAACTGGGTCTGTCAGCGCCGGAGCCCGAGTCCTCGCGCTCCGGTGTCGTCGGCGACTGAAAGACAAAGAACTTCCGGGAAAGCACCCCCGCCAAACCGCACCCTCCCGCCCGTGGCCGCACTCACTCGGGCGGGTGAACATCGCCGTTCCGGCTGGATTTTCGGACCGTCGAGGGCCGACGCTCAGCCCAACGCACCACCACGAAGACGACAGACATGAGACGGCCCCCGCCGGGACGGGAATCCCAAAGCGAGGGCCTCACCACCGAGGAAGAGGCAACTTCCTGATGGGTACCAAGAACCCTAGCGTGCCCCTGCGCGCTCCCGCCCGACCTGCGGGCAACAAGCATCCCCACACGCACGCGAACCGGCGTCCCGGCACGGGCCACCGCACCGGTGGCGGGATCGTCCACGACAACACCCGCCACGCCACCCGCTTCACGGTGATCGGCAACCACCTCGCCCAGCATCGGGAGCTCTCGCTCCTCGCCATCGGGCTCGGCACGCACCTCCAGTCGCTGCCCAAGGGTGCCCCCGCCGACATCAAGACCCTCACCGCCCGGTTCCCGGAGGGAGCCACCCGGATCGCCGCCGCTCTGCGTGAACTGGAGACGCACGGCTACCTGCGCCGCGAACGCCACCGCACGTCCTCCGGCCGCATCGTCACCCGCACGGTCTCCTGCAATCAGCCGGCGCCCGTTCCGGGGCACCCCGGGGAGGCCGCCGAGCCCCAGCCGCAGCCTCGGGCGGTCGGGCAGCCCCGCGACGAGGACAGGGCGGTGTCCGAAGCGCCCGTCAGGCGCCCGCGCAAGGCGCTGCCCGCTGTCCCGCGCCCGGCGTACTGCGGACCCGGGATCCTCCAGGCCGCCACCGACCTCCTCGCGAGCCTGCGCCGCCAAGACCCGAGCCTGCTCCTCTCCGCCCGCGACACTGCCCATCTGGCCCCCGGCGTCGCCGCGTGGCTGGAACGAGACGTCACCCCCGATGCCGTACGCCGCGTCCTGACCGCCGATCTGCCACCCGAGGGCGTACGACGACCCGCCGCCCTCCTGGCCCACCGGCTCGTCACCCAGCTTCCGCCACCGGCCCCCTACCGGGCTCCGGTCGCCGCCCCTTCGTCGCCGGTACGCCACCCGATGCAGAACTGCGACGGCTGTGACCGAGGCTTCCGCGCCCCCGCCCCCGGCCGCTGCCGCGACTGTCGAACTGATCACCCGGGGACCGCCTAGTCTGAACGGGACGCTCCTTGTCCCGGGCGGTCGAGGGGCGAGCCCCACGGCTACCGGACGGGACAAACGCAGGCCAGGGTGACCACGCGGAAAGCGACGATGTGCCAGGGGCGTGATCCGGAAACGGAGCGAACTGTTTCGGACACCTTCGCCTGGGCGGCAGGTCCTGGCTTGACCCACCCCCCTACGGCTCCGCGATCGTGCATGCATAGATCGTTGCGATAAGTGATCACGGGGTTGCACATGGCTGTTTCCGCACCGCAGACGCGCCAGTTCGAGGCGTTCATGACAAACCTGTCGTACGCCCGGCGCATGGTGAAGGCGGGCCGGATGCTCACGCCCTTCCGGTCACCCACGATCGACATCGACGATTTCTATCGGGCGGCCTGGGTCCAGGCCGTCGCCGCCATTGACCACTGGTTGCACGAGGAAGTGCTGCGCCGGGTGGCGGAGCTGACCGCCAAGGACAGCCCTGAGATGCCGCCCCAGCTGAGGAGGTACGAACTTCCGCTGCACCGGGTCGAGGCGGTACGGCGGGGCGAGGTCACGCTCTCCGAGGCCGTGGTGGAGCATCTGCGCGAGAAACTCGCCGTGCAGGCACTCCAGCACCCCGGCAAGATCTCCGAGGTGCTCAGGCTCGTGACGGAGAAGAAGGTCTGGTACGAGGCGGCCGGCTGTCTCAACCAGCACTTCTTCCAGGGGCGCACCACCTTCAACGAGAAGAAGCTGCGCAGCCGCTACCTGGAGATCACCCAGCGCCGCAACAGGATCGCGCACGACGCCGACCTCGTCGACGGGGACCTGAAGCAGCGTCGTCCCATCGACGAGGCGGAAGTTACGGACGCCATCGACTGGATTGAGCGCATTGCCTTGGCGATCGCTCATGTGCTCGACGAGAAAGGGTGACGCCCGGTGCTCCCGAGGGTGCGCCGCCGGGCATCGGACAGCCGCTGGGCGGGGGCCCTCGGGGCCGCAACCGTCGCCGGGGGCGTACGTTGTCGGACTTGACGGTCAGCTGGGAGAGGTCTACCCGGCCCTGCGCAGCTTGTGCGTGAGCTGCGCCCCCCGTGTCCCGGTGGGCCGGTCCACGGACGGTCTCCCGCGTTACGTGGACGATCCTGCGCCCTCATAGGGTGGAGCCCATGACGGAACTCCCCGGTCGGCGTCTGCTGCTGGTGCACGCGCACCCGGACGACGAGTCGATCAACAACGGCGTCACCATGGCCAGGTATGCCGCCGAAGGCGCCCACGTGACGCTGGTGACCTGCACACTCGGTGAGCGGGGCGAGGTCATCCCGTCCGAGCTCGGGCACCTGACCGGAGCCGCCCTGGGCGGGCACCGCAGGGGCGAGCTGGCGGCCGCGATGCGCGCGCTCGGCGTCGACGACTTCCGGCTGCTCGGCGGGCCGGGACGGTTCGCCGACTCCGGGATGATGGGTCTGCCCGACAACGACGACCCCGGCTGCCTGTGGCAGGCGGACGTCGACCGGGCCGCCGAACTCCTCGTCGAGGTGATCCGCGAGGTGCGCCCCCAGGTGCTCGTCACCTACGACCCCGACGGCGGCTACGGCCACCCCGACCACATCCAGGCCCACCGCATCGCCATGCGGGCGGTGGAGCTGGCCGCCGAGGCGGGGTGCCCGGTCGCCAAGGTCTACTGGAACCGCGTCCCGCGCACCGTCGCCGAGGACGCCTTCGCCCGCCTCCGCGAGGACCTGCCCGGCCTGCCCTTCGCGAAGGCGGCGGGCGTCGAGGACGTACCGGGCGTCGTCGACGACGAGCGGATCACCACCGAGATCCGCGGCGAGGGCAGCGTGAACGCCGCCAAGGCCGCGGCCATGCGTGCGCACGTCACGCAGATCACCGTCGCCGAGCCGTACTTCGTCCTCTCCAACGAGCTGGCCCAGCCCCTCTTCACCACCGAGTACTACGAGCTGGTGCGCGGTGAGCGGTCCGGTGACGGGGACGGACGCGAGAGCGACCTCTTCGCCGGGATCGCCGGGATCGAGGTGGCGTCATGAGCGGGCGTACCCAGCCGACGACCTCCGCCCTGGCCCAGCCGCTGCGCGCGCCCTCGCTCGGGCGGGCCGCCCTCTACCTGGGGCTCTTCGTGCTCGGCGCCCTGGTCGGGGTGGCGGGCGCGCTGGTGCAGCCGGGGTGGTTTCCGGGCGGGCTGCTGCTCGCGCTGGCCGCCGAGGCGGGACTCTGTGTCGGAGCGGGGCGGGCCGTGGGCCGCCGGGGCGGGGCCGTCGCGCCCGCCGCGGGCTGGGCGCTCGCCGTGGTCCTGCTCACGACCAGCCGTCCCGAGGGCGACTTCCTCTTCGCGGCCGGCAGCGGCTCGTACCTCTTCCTGCTCGGCGGGATCGCCGCCGCTGTGATGTGCGCCACCCTCGCACCGGTGCGGCAACCGGACGGCGACGCCGTCCGACTTGGCAAGTGACGTACTACTTCGCCGCGGCCCGGGCGTGCGAGTCCGGTGTGGGTTTCCCCAGCGGTCACGGGATACGCGCGAGAAGTGGCCAGTATGGTGGTGCGCGCCGCCGAGCCGCCCGCTTTCTGGTGTGCCGGGCGGCGGAGCCAACCGGGAGAACCTGCCTTGAGTCGTGAAACTGACAGTTCGTCCTCCGGGCCCCACGGGCGCGGCGGAGCCGCATACCCGTCGGGCACCCCGCCCTACGGGACACCCACGGCTTCCGACGCCGGTGCGGACGCGGGCCGTTCGGCCTCGCGGCCGGAGGAGCGCAAGACCGAGACGACGCTGACGACCCGAATCCGGATCAACATCCCCGGGTCGCGGCCCATCCCGCCGGTCGTCGTGCGCAAGCCCGTCGCGGACGCCGAGGGCACCGCCGGTGCCCCGGAGACGACGGCCGAGCGGCCCGCGCCCACGTCGGCGCCGAGCGCCGCGGAGGCCTCGGGCGCCGTCGAGGCCCCCGCCGAGCCGGGGCAGTCCGCCCGGCCGACCGAGGACAAGCCGACCAGCGACTGGTTCGCGCCGCGCAAGTCCGGCCCGGGCAAGGGCGCTCAGGGTGGCGGCTCCACCAACGGTGCCGGTCTGCCCGGCGGTTCCGGTGGTTCCGGTGGTTCCGGCGCGGCGGCCGGTACGCCGGGCGCGCCCTCCGCGGGCCCCGCGGGTGCGGGGCCGGGTGCCGGTGCGCGACCGGGCGGCGGGAGTGGCCGTCCCGGTGGCGTCGTCGGCTCCATGAACGTGCCGGGCGGCTCCCGGCCCGGCTCCACGGGCGGCGCCGGTCTCTCCGGCGCGACGGGCGGACCCGTGGCGCCCGGCCACGGTGGCGGCACCGGCTCCTTCGACGTGACCGAGGCACTGGCGGCCGGACCGCTGGGCAACGGCAACGGCAACGGCGCCCGCCCGGGCTCCGACGGCGGCGGCGCCGAACCGCGCCGCGACGACCTGCCGTACTTCCCGGAGAACGGGCAGGGCAACCAGGCCCCCGGCCCCCGGAGCGGGCAGAGCGGCCCGAACGGGCAGTCCCCGTACGGCGGCACCCAGGGCCCGGCGGGCGCGACGAGCGGCCCGGTCACCGGGGAGAGCCGGCTGACGCCGCCCCCGGTCGGCGATATCGGCGATCTGGGCCGGCCCAGGACACCCGGCGGCCCCGGCGCGCCCAACGGCCAGCGCGGACCCGCACCGAACGGCCTGCACGGCCCGGGTGGTCCCGGCGGTCCCGGTGGTCCGGGCGACCTCGGTGCTCCGGGCGGTCCGGGCGGCCTCGGTGGTCCGGGCGGTCCCGGTGTTCCCGGCGGCCTCGGTGCTCCCGGCGGTCCGGGCGGCCCCGGTGGTCCCGGTGTTCCCGGCGGCCTCGGTGCTCCCGGCGGTCCGGGCAGCCTCGGCGGCCCGGGCGGCCCCGGTGGCCCGGGCGGCCCGGCTGGTCCCGCTGGTCCCGCTGGTCCCGGTGGTCCCGGTGTTCCCGGCGGCCTCGGTGCTCCCGGCGGTCCGGGCAGCCTCGGTGGCCCGGGCGGCCCCGGTGGCCCGGGCGGCCCCGGTGGCCCGGGCGGCCCGGCTGGTCCCGCTGGTCCCGCTGGTCCGGGCAGCCCGCAGGGCCCCGGCGCCGACGCCGCCCGCCTCGGCCCCGGCGGCGGGCTCAGCGACGACACCGCGATCCTCACCCCGCAGAAGCCGGCCCCCGAGCCGGGCACTCCCGGCTACGGCAACCCGGACAACGTCTCCGGGAACACCGTCACCAGCGGCATCCCCGTCGTGCCGACCGACCGGAACGCGCCGCCGTTCCAGGGCGCGCCCGGCGACGGACCGCTGCCGCACACGCCCCCGAAGCTGCCCGAGCCGGTCTCCGCGCCCCCGGCGAGCTCCGCCAAGCCGGCCAAGAAGAAGGGCCGCAAGAAGCTCCCGCTGCTCGTCGGCGGCCTGGTCTTCGTCGCCGGTGTCGCCTACGGTGCCGGCCTGCTCATGAACCGCTCCGACGTGCCGAAGGGCACCACCGTCCTCGGTGTCGACATCGGCGGCGGCACGCGCGACGACGCCGTCGAGAAGCTGGACGACGTCCTCTCCGCGCGCGCGAGCAAGCCGCTCAAGCTCACGGTGGGCGGCGAGACGGTCGCCCTGAAGCCGGACCAGGCGGGGCTCCAGCTCGACACGCAGGCCACGGCCAGCGCGGCGGCGAAGAGCGACTACAACCCGATGTCCGTGTTCGGCTCCCTCCTCGGCCAGCAGCGTGTCGTCGACCCGGTCATGCCGGTCGACGAGGAGAAGCTGCACGCCGCCCTGGAGGACGCCGCCGGCGGGGCCGGATCGGTGACCGAGGGCACCGTCAAGTTCGAGTCCGGCAAGGCCGTCCCCGTGTACGGCAAGGCCGGCAAGGGCATCGACGTCGCCAAGTCGACCGAGGCCGTGCAGGAGGCGTACCGCGCCCAGGTGGAGACGGGCACCGCCACCCCCGTGAACGTGCCGACGACCACCCAGCAGCCCACGGTCTCCAAGGCCGAGGTCGACCGGATCATGAAGGAGTTCGCCGAGCCGGCGATGTCGGCGACGGTGACCGTGCAGACCGACGCCGCGCACTCCATCAAGATGAGCCCGGAGAAGTCGCTGTGGAAGTTCCTCCGGGTCACGGCCGTCAACGGCAAACTCGTCGACAAGCCGGACCTCAACGCCCTCAAGGAGCTCTACGGCGGGACCTTCGACGGCGTGCTCATCACCCGCGCCAACGGTGAGAAGACGCCCGTCACCCCCGAGGACGTCTACGGCGCCGTGCGCCAGGCCCTGAAGAGCAAGACCGACCGCGTGGCGGTCATCGAGACCAGCCCCAGCTGACGACGCCACTCCACGAGGGGGCGCCCGGCACTCGCCGGGCGCCCCCCCCGGGCCCGTGTTTGGGTTCCCCCTTCTGCCCCCACCCCCCCCCCCCACCCTCCCCTCCCCACGGTCCCCAAACAATGTCTCCCCCCCCCC
>NZ_JBHJRX010000029.1:85501-116742 GCF_042268605.1 Streptomyces sp. NPDC056296
AACAGACGGGGGGGGGGCAGTAGAACCAACCCCCGGTCAAACACCCCCCCCCGGGGGGGGCCCCCCCCCCCCCCCCGCCCGCCCCCCTAGGGCCTGTATTGAGTTCCCCGTCTGCGCCCCGACGCCCGGCACGCACGCTCGCTGCACGGCGGTCCAGGACAGGTGGCTCCGCCACATGACCTGGACCGCCGCACACCGATCGCCCGCACCGACCGCCGCTGCGCCCGCCCTTCGGGCGGACGACGGGGAACTCAATACAGGCCCTCGCGTCCTCAGTTGAGCATGGCGCGAGCCGCCCGCGCCTCCCCCCGCACCTGCTCGGCGACCGCCTCGTCCACCGCCCCCACGACCTCCGCGTACGCCTCCAACTCCCCGGCCCCCGCCGAGAACTCCCCCCGCTGCACCAGCAGCCGAGCCCGCTCGTACCGCAGCCGCGCCGGGTGCGCGGGCAGCAGCAACGCCAGCTCGATCGCCCACAGCCCGACATCCGACCGCTCCGGCCGGGCCGCCGCCCACGCCCGGATGTTGTTCAGGACGCGCGACACCACCTCCAACGGCGCCGCGGGCTCCAGCATCGACGGATGCAGGGCGGCCCCCGTCGCCCCCGCGACCAGCACCTCCGCGTCGTTCCCGCTGAGCACCCGGCCTCCGTCGAACGGATCGGCGAGCACCCGTTCCTCCTCCGGCCCGAACTCCGCCCCGAACCCGACCACGAAGTGCCCCGGCAGCGCGACCCCGTACACCGGCGCCCCCGCCCGCCGGGCCACCTCCAGCCACACCACCGACAGCATGATCGGCAGCCCGCGCCGGCGCTCCAGCACCTCGTGCAGCAACGACGACTCCAGCCGCTGGTAGTCCGCGGCGGCCCCCTGGAACCCGTACCGCTCGCCGAGCAGGTCCCGCAGCGCCGCCGCCCAGGCCCGCGGCGCACCCGGCCGGAACGGCAGCTCTCCGGCCAGCCGGTCGAGCTCCACCTGCGCGGCGTCCAGACCCGCCTCGTCCAGCGACCCGTCCGCCTCCGCGCCCACCAGCAGGCACAGCGTGGCCAGGTCGGGCCGCTCGGAGCGTGCCTCTTCGGCGAACCGGCGCCGCACTTCGGCGGAGCGTTCCGGTGACGGCGGACGCGGGGGACGTGGATGACGCATAACTGGCTCGTGCCCTTTCACGGCGATCGGTTACCGGTCCGTTCCGGCGCCGGCGGGCTCCCGGTAGTGGTGGTACGCGTGATGCGCCGCGAAGCCCATCCCGGCGTACAGCGCCCGCGCCCCCGCGTTGTCCGTCTCGACCTGGAGCCACGCCGCCGACGCGCCCTCGTCGAGCGCCCGCCGGGCCAGCGCGGCCATCACGGCGGTCGCCAGCCCCCGGCGCCGCTGCGCGGGGTCGACCTCGACGGCCGCGAAGGAGGCCCACCGCCCGTCCACGACACACCGCCCGATCGCCGCCGGGGCGGCCGCGTCCGCACCGGGCACCGTCGCGAACCACACCGACGGCCCTCCGGCCAGTACCCGCAGGGCCACCTCGCTCACGCCCTTGCGCTGGTACCGCGCCAGCCACGCCTCGTCCGCCTCCCGGGACAGGACCACGCCGGTCCCCTCCGACAGGTCGGCGACCGGCGCCAGAGCGCCGGTCCACACCTCGGCCGTCACCTCCCGCACCCAGCCCCGCCGCTCCAGCTCCGCGCACAGGGACTCCTGCGTGCCCTCGGCCCCGGTGGCGGTCTGGACGTACGCGGGCAGCCCCCGTTCGGCGTACCAGCGTCGTACGGCGGTCAGCGCCTCGTCGAGCGGCAGCCCCGGATCGCCGAGCGGGAGCACGGAGTTGGCCCGCCGCGTGAACCCGGCGGCCGCCCGCAGCTCCCATTCACCGAGCCGCTCGCTCTCCACCGGCCGCCAGGCCCGAGCGGCGACCCGCGCCAGCTCCTCGTACGAGGCGGCGGGACCGCGCCGCCGCGCGGGCGCCGACGGCACGACCTTGCCCGCGACCAGCGCGGACTCCGGGATACGGACGGACTCGCCACTCTTTCGTGTGATCAGCAGCACACCGTCGTCCCATGATGTGAGAACACCGACCGTGTCGGTGAACTTCTCACCCGCGACACCCGGTTCGCTCAAGCGCCGTACGGAGACTCGTTTGCCCACGTCAGCAGTGGTGATACGGACCTCAAGGCGGCCTGCGGCAGAGATTTCCACGGGTCGGTACACCCCTCCTGTTCGGATCATGCCCAAGAACGGAGATACTAGGGGCGGGCATCGACGACGCCGCGCTCCCGCGCGCCAGGCGGCGGAGCCTGAGGAGGCCCGCCAGCGCCCTATCGAGGAGGAACGACAGCGTGACCTACGTCATCGCGCAGCCTTGTGTCGACGTGAAGGACAAGGCGTGCATCGAGGAGTGCCCGGTCGACTGCATCTACGAGGGCCAGCGGTCCTTGTACATCCACCCGGACGAATGCGTCGACTGTGGTGCCTGTGAGCCGGTCTGCCCGGTCGAGGCGATCTTCTACGAGGACGACACTCCGGAGGAGTGGAAGGACTACTACAAGGCGAACGTCGAGTTCTTCGACGAGCTCGGCTCGCCCGGCGGCGCCAGCAAGCTGGGACTGATCGAGCGCGACCACCCCTTCGTCGCCGCGCTGCCGCCGCAGAACCAGTAAGAGCGGCCCGCACCCGCGCCGCCTCGGTCCCGTACGGCCTGATCACCTCGATCGGCGCGGTACGGGACCGAGGCGTTTGCCGTAGGACGAAGACGAAAGAGAGCCACCATCGTGTCCGCAGTCTCCGACCGGCTTCCCACCTTCCCCTGGGACAAGCTGGAGCCGTACAAGAAGACGGCCGCCGCGCACCCGGACGGCATCGTCGACCTCTCCGTCGGCACCCCGGTCGACCCGGTCCCCGAGCTGATCCAGAAGGCCCTGATCGACGCGGCGGACTCCCCGGGCTACCCGACCGTCTGGGGCACTCCGGCACTGCGCGACGCGATCACCGGCTGGGTCGAGCGCCGCCTCGGCGCCCGCGACGTCACCCACCGCCACGTCCTGCCCATCGTCGGCTCCAAGGAACTCGTCGCCTGGCTCCCGACCCAGCTGGGCCTCGGTCCGGGCGACCGGGTGGCGTTCCCGCGCCTGGCCTACCCGACGTACGAGGTCGGCGCGCGCCTGGCCCGCGCCGAGTACGAGGCGTACGACGATCCCACCGAGCTGGACCCGGCGGGCCTGAAGCTCCTCTGGCTCAACTCCCCGTCCAACCCCACCGGCCGGGTCCTGTCGAAGGCCGACCTGACCCGAATCGTGGCCTGGGCCCGCGAGCACGGCATCCTCGTCGTCTCCGACGAGTGCTACCTGGAGCTGGGCTGGGAGGCCGACCCGGTCTCCGTCCTGCACCCGGACGTCAACGGCGGCTCGTACGACGGCCTGGTGGCCGTCCACTCGCTCTCCAAGCGCTCCAACCTCGCCGGCTACCGCGCGGCCTTCCTGGCGGGCGACCCGGCCGTCCTGGTGCCCCTCCTGGAGATCCGCAAGCACGGCGGCATGATGACGTCCGCGCCGACCCAGGCGGCCGTGGTGGCGGCCCTCGGCGACGACGAGCACGTCCGCGTGCAGCGCGAGCGCTACGCGGCCCGCCGCACGGCCCTGCGCGAGGCGCTCCTCGGCCACGGCTTCCGCATCGAGCACAGCGAGGCCGGCCTCTACCTCTGGGCCACCCGCGACGAGTCCTGCTGGGACACGGTGGCCCATCTGGCGGAGCGCGGCATCCTGGTGGCTCCCGGCGACTTCTACGGCCCGGCGGGCGAGAACTTCGTCCGCGTCGCCCTCACGGCCACGGACGAGCGCGTCCGCGCGGCGGTGTCGCGCCTGACGGCCTGACGGCCTGACCGCCTGACGGCCTGGTTCGACGTAGGCACGCAGAACGCCGGGGCCCAGGAGAGGAATCCTGGGCCCCGGCGCCGTACGAGCGGGGTGCGGCCGCCGTCAGCCGAGCGGCAGCCCCTGCACCGGCAGCGAACCGGTGGCCGGCAGCCCGCCCTTGCCCAGCGCGTCCGTCGGCAGCCCGCCCTCGGTGGCGGTTCCCGCGGTGTCACCGACGATCTCCCCGGCGGAGCCCGCGGCGTCCCCGGCGGCCTTCTGCGCCACGGGGGTGGTCTTCTTGACGACCGAGCCACCGGTCTTGCCCGCGGCCGGCACGGTCTTCTTGACGGCCTTGCTGCCGGTGTCGCCCGCGGTCTGGGTGACGTTCTGGGCCGCGGCGTCCACGGTGTTGCCGACGTTCGCCCCGTCCAGGGCGGTCAGTCCCCCGAGGTTCGGGGTGGCGGGCAGCTCGGGAGCCGCGCTGGCGGAGCCGGCCGCACCGACCCCGGCAGCCGCTCCCGCAGCGACGAGCAGCGCGGCACGGGCGATCCGGCGGGTCAGGGGGAGGGACATGATGCTCCTTCGACGGAAGTCAGTGATGTGGAATCCGACCGTGCCCGGCGAGTGATCGACGGGCTCGGACGCAGTGACTACCGCTCGAAGGCGACGAAGGTTGCGGCGGCACAAAGTAAAGAGTTGGTAATGTGTCGCATTATCAGGTGCACAGAAAAACGGGCAAAAGGGCGCCGGTCGGAAAGTCTGCCGAATCCTTACAGCCCTTGATTTTCCAGGCCTCCGGCGGATTCCAGGGTGACGACCGGAAAACCCGTGCACCGCGTCGACCCGACGCCGTCGCGGGTAACTCCCAGGAGTGACGAACCGTACGGGCGAGCGCTACCGCGCGGAGGTGATGCGGACCGCTTCCGCGGCCCGCTCGGCGCCGCCGGTGCTGCCCGCACCCGTCGGACGCCACTTGCTGTCGGTGTTTCCCGCGGTCCACTCCCGGCCCGCGTAGGAGACCCGTTCGATGCGCAGCGAGGAGGCGTTGGCCACCGCCCAGTGCGCCAGTTGCCAGCCGCGCTGATCGAGGCGCCCCTCCGTACCCGGGCCGGCGGCCACGGGCAGCGTCACGGTCCGCCCGTCGGAGCCGCCCGCGCCGCCCGTCGTGCCCGCGGTCGGTGCGGGTGAGGCCGTGGGCGCCGCGGAGGCGTCGTCCACGGCCGCTCCGGCCGACTGGAGCACGTCCTGCCCGAAGTCCCGTACGAGCGCCGCGCGGACCGCGTCCGGCCCCTGGGCCCGGGCCGTGCCGGGGCGCCCCTCGCACGTCAGCGTCGCCGCGGACCGTCCGGTCAGCGCGGCGGCGAGCAGCCTGGCGTCCGTCTCGTGCTTGGCGTAGGCGTCCGGGAAGCCGCTGCGCTGCACGCGCTGGGCGGCGACGGTCAGCGGGAGGCCGGTGTAGCCGGGCACCTCGACCAGTTCGTCGTAGAACTTGGTCGCCGAGTAGGCCGGGTCCATGATCTCCTCCGGCGTGCCCCAGCCCTGGGAGGGCCGCTGCTGGAACAGGCCGAGCGAGTCGCGGTCGCCGTAGTCGATGTTGCGCAGCGTCGACTCCTGCAGCGCGGTCGCCAGCGCGATCGTCACCGCCCGCTCCGGCAGGTCGCGCGCGGTGCCCACGGCGGTGATCGTCGCCGCGTTCACCGCCTGCTCCGGCGTGAACTCGTAGGTCGTCCGGTCGTCGTCGGCCGAGACGACCTCGCAACCCGGGGCGCCCGCGCCCCCGGTGACGTACTGCACCGTGAGGTACCCGGCGACCGCGAGCAGGACCACGGAGGCCGCGCCGGAACGGAGAAGGCGGCCATGGCGTTTGCGGGATGGCGACGGCTGAAGCACGCGTACAAGGTACTGGAGGGTAGGGAGTGGTGTCCGCCGGGTACGGACAGTGCCTGAAAGGGCAAGGGCGTTAGGGTCGGGGCCATGGCCGATACCCCGCTTGACCTCACGCTGGACGCCGCGGAGCTCACCGCGCGGCTCGTCGACTTCCCCTCCGAGAGCGGCACCGAGGAGCCGCTCTCGGACGCGATCGAGAGCGCCCTGCGAGCCTTGCCGCACCTGTCGGTCGAGCGGTACGGCAACAACGTGGTGGCCCGTACGGACCTGGGCCGGGCGGAGCGCGTGATCCTGGCCGGTCACATCGACACCGTCCCGATCGCCGACAACGTACCGTCCCGGCTGGACGAGGACGGCGTCCTGTGGGGCTGCGGCACCTGCGACATGAAGGCGGGCGTCGCGGTGCAGCTGCGCATCGCGGCGACGGTCCCGGCCCCCAACCGCGACCTGACCTTCGTCTTCTACGACAACGAGGAGGTCGCCGCCGAGCTGAACGGCCTCAAGCACGTCGCCGAGGCGCACCCCGAGTGGCTGGAGGGCGACTTCGCGGTGCTCCTCGAACCGTCGGACGGCCAGGTGGAGGGCGGCTGCCAGGGCACGCTGCGGGTGCTGCTGAGGACGACGGGGGAGCGGGCGCACTCCGCGCGCTCCTGGATGGGGTCCAACGCCATCCACGCCGCCGCCCCGATCCTCGCGCGCCTGGCGGCCTACGAGCCGCGCTACCCGGTGATCGACGGCCTGGAGTACCGCGAGGGCCTGAACGCGGTCGGCGTCACGGGCGGGGTCGCGGGCAACGTCATCCCCGACGAGTGCGTGGTCACGGTCAACTTCCGCTACGCCCCGGACCGCAGCCCCGAGGAGGCCCTCGCCCACGTGCGGGAGGTCTTCGCGGACTGCGGGGTGGCGGAGTTCGTGGTCGACGACCACAGCGGCGCGGCCCTGCCGGGGCTGTCCCACCCGGCCGCGGCGGCCTTCATCGAGGCGGTGGGCGGCACCCCGCAGCCCAAGTACGGCTGGACGGACGTGTCGCGCTTCTCGGCGCTCGGCGTCCCCGCGGTCAACTACGGCCCCGGCAACCCGCACTTGGCGCACAAGCGCGACGAGCGGGTGGAAGTGGCGAAGATCCTCGCGGGGGAGGAGCGCCTGCGGTCCTGGCTGACGGCGTGATCCACACCGGGTTTACGCCGCTGTGTGACGGACATGCTCAGGTCCCTCGTACGTAACCCGCGTAGATCTACGCTGAGGTGGAAGAACCTGCAACTGGAGGGAGCGCGCATGGCTACCGGCAACCCCGAGGGCAAGAAGCGGCCACCGGAGGAGCAGCGCCTGGGCCCTGTCCTCCGGCGGCGGGGTCAGGTCCAGAAGAGCACCACGGACCAGCGCCTGCTGGACGAGCGTGCCCCGACCGACTGGGTCCACACCGACCCCTGGCGCGTGCTGCGCATTCAGTCGGAGTTCATCGAGGGCTTCGGCACGCTCGCCGAACTGCCGCCCGCGATCAGCGTCTTCGGCTCGGCGCGTACGGCGGCGGACTCACCGGAGTACGAGGCGGGCGTGCGGCTGGGCCGTGGCCTGGTGGAGGCCGGCTTCGCGGTCATCACGGGCGGTGGGCCCGGCGCCATGGAGGCGGCCAACAAGGGCGCCCTGGAGGCGAAGGGCACGTCGGTCGGCCTCGGCATCGAGCTGCCCTTCGAGCAGGGGCTCAACCCGTACGTCGACATCGGCCTGAACTTCCGGTACTTCTTCGTCCGCAAGATGATGTTCGTGAAGTACGCGCAGGGCTTCGTGGTCCTGCCCGGCGGCCTCGGCACCCTCGACGAGCTCTTCGAGGCCCTCACCCTGGTGCAGACCCAGAAGGTGACCCGCTTCCCCATCGTCCTGTTCGGCTCCGAGTACTGGGGCGGTCTGGTCGACTGGCTGCGCGGCACCCTGGTCGCCCAGGGCAAGGCCGCCGAGAAGGACCTCCTGCTCTTCCACGTCACGGACGACGTGGACGAGGCGGTGGCCCTGGTCTCCAAGGAGGCGGGGCGGTAGGCACGGGCCGGGGACGCCAGGGGGCCGGGCCCCCTGGTTCCGGATCCGGTACCGGGAGTACCTAAGCCAGTCCCCGCCTGGCGACGGCGGGCTCCCGGTGACCCGCGATCGTCGCGACCATGTCCAGCACCTGCCGGGTCTCCGCCACCTCGTGCACCCGGTACACCCGCGCCCCCAGCCACGCCGACACCGCCGTCGTCGCCAGCGTCCCCAGCACCCGCTCCTTCACGGGCCGGTCCAGCGTCTCCCCGACGAAGTCCTTGTTGGACAGGGACACCAGCACCGGCCAGCCCGTGTCCACCATCTCCCCGAGCCGCCGCGTCGCCTCCAGGCTGTGCCGCGTGTTCTTCCCGAAGTCGTGGCCGGGATCGATCAGCACCGACTCCCGCGGCACGCCCAGCGCCACCGCCCGCTCGGCCAGCCCCAGCGTCACCTTCAGGATGTCGGCCATGACGTCGTCGTACGTCACCCGGTGCGGCCGCGTCCGGGGCTCCGCGCCGCCGGCGTGCGTGCACACCAGCCCGACCCCGTACCGCGCGGCGACCTCCGCGAGCTTCGGGTCGACGCCGCCCCACGCGTCGTTCAGCACGTCGGCCCCCGCCTCGCACACGGCCTCGCCGACCTCGTGCCGCCAGGTGTCCACACTGATCACGACGTCCGGGAAACGCCGCCGCACCTCCGCGACGAACCCCACCGTCCGCCGCGCCTCCTCCTCGGCCGACACCTCGTCCCCCGGCCCGGCCTTCACTCCGCCGATGTCGATGATCGCGGCGCCCTCGGCCACCGCCTGCTCCACGCGCGCGAGGGCGGGCTCGTCGCGGAAGGTCGCCCCCTGGTCGTAGAAGGAGTCCGGGGTCCGGTTCACGATCGCCATGATCACCGGCTCGTGCGCCGCGAATTCACGCCTGCCCAGCCTGAGCATCCCCTGTGACATCTCCTCGTCCATACCGTTCTCACGTCCCGCTGAATCGACCTCGGGGCCCGGCCTTCGACCACCGGCGGCCCCGACTGTCAGACTCGCATGGCACGATCGGACCCGACACAACCGACTCCGGCTCGGAACCCGGTTCCGACTCCGATCCAACCAGCACGCGATCCGTCGAATCCTCGAACCCACGCGATCGCCGCGCTCGACCCGACCATGGGGGCCTCAGCGATGGTCATGTTCCTGTTCCTCGTCGTCGCGCTGGCCGTCGTGGTCGCCGCGGTGACGCTCGCCGTGGTGAGCGGCGGCGACAGCGGGCCGTTGCCCGACGCCGCCCCCGAGCGGCTGCGGGACTCCCTGCCCCCGGACCGCCCGGTGGGCCGCGCGGACGTGGAACGCCTCCGCTTCCCGCTCGCCGCCCGCGGCTACCGCATGGCGGACGTCGACGACGCCCTCGGCCGTCTCGGCGCCGAGCTGGCCGAGCGCGACGCCCGCATCGCCGACCTGGAGTCCGCGCTGTCCGGCGCCCGGGCCGCCATCGCCCACCAGCACGTCTCCATGGAGAAGCCGGCCCAGGAGGAGCAGCAGTGAGCGCCGGGGAGGCCGTCGCGGGACCGGACGGCGCGGCGCGCTGCCCCTGGGCCCTGTCCACCGCGGACTACGTGACGTACCACGACGAGGAATGGGGCCGCCCGGTCCACGGCGACGACGCCCTGTACGAACGCCTCAGCCTGGAGGCCTTCCAGTCCGGCCTGTCCTGGATCACCATCCTGCGCCGCCGCCCCGGCTTCCGCGCCGCCTTCGCCGGCTTCGAGATCGCCAAGGTGGCGGCCTTCACCGACGAGGACCGCGAACGCCTGCTCGCCGACGCGGGCATCATCCGCAACCGCGCCAAGATCGACGCGACCCTCGCCAACGCCCGCGTGCTCGCCGAGTGGGCCTCCGGCGAGCTGGACCAGCTGATCTGGTCGCACGCCCCGGACCCGGACGGGCGCCCGGTGCCCAGGACCCTCGCCGACGTCCCGGCCGTCACACCGGAGTCCACGGCGCTGTCCAAGGCCCTGAAGAAGCAGGGACTGCGCTTCGTCGGCCCGACGACGGCGTACGCGCTGATGCAGGCGTGCGGACTGGTCGACGACCACCTGGCGGCGTGCGTGGCGCGCAAGAGCCCGTCCGGGGGCCGGTCAGCGGCTCACTTGCCCAGGTAGCGAGGCTTCTCCTTGTTGACGAAGGCCCGCACCGCGATCGCGTGGTCCTCCGAGGAACCCGCCCGGGACTGCAGCTCCTCCTCCTTGTCCAGCGTCTCGGAGAGCGAGTGCGTCAGCCCGTACGCCACCGCCTCCTTCAGCGCCGCGTACGCCACCGTCGGACCCTCCGCCAGCGCCCGCGCCGTCTGCTCGGCCTCGGCGCGCAGGTCGGCGGCGGGCACCACCCGGTTGGCGATGCCCAGCTCGTACGCCTCCCGGGCGCCGATGCTGCGCGGGAAGAGCAGCAGGTCGGCGGCGCGCCCGGGGCCGACGACGCGCGGCAGCGTCCAGGAGACGCCCGAGTCGGCGGTGAGCGCGACCCCGGCGAAGGACGTGTTGAAGGCCGCCGTGTCCGCGACGATCCGGTAGTCCGCCGCGAGCGCGAAGCCGAAGCCCGCCCCGGCCGCCACGCCGTTCACGGCGGCGACCACCGGCTTCTCCGCCTCGGCGAGCGCCCGCACGATCGGGTTGTAGTGCTCGCGCACCGTGCTCATGGTCCGGCCCGAGCCCGTTTCCCGGTCGGAGGCCAGCAGCCCGATGTGCTCCTTGAGGTCCTGACCTACGCAGAACGCCCGTTCCCCGGCCGCGGTCAGCAGTACCGCCCGTACGGCGTCGTCCCCCGCCGCGGAGCGCACCGCCTCCCTGAGCGCGACCTTGGTCTCGATGTTCAGCGCGTTCATCGCCTCGGGGCGGTTCAGCGTGATCGTCGCGAGCCCGTCGCTCACCTCGTAGAGCACGGTGTCGGCCATGGGTTCCCCTCCGCGTCGTCGTACGTGTCCGGGACACAGCATGACGGAGATCACCGGCAACGGATCGCTCGGGAGATGTGACCTGCGTCAAAGAATTTCGGTCCGTTTCCATTCGGCGGAAGTGCGCGAGGGCGCGCAGTATCGCAGTCACATCGCCGAATTGAGTGGTTTTGCTCGCGCGCGTTGCCCAAGCGATGCCGACCGATGTTGGTCATCGGGTCCTGGGATGCGGGATAATGGCTGGGAAGCAATGTGTTCGATGCCGGTGTCGCGCGTCCATGCCGGACTGCGCGTGCCCTCACGGGCCGTCGGCGGTGACGGTGAGCTGGTATCAGGAAGGGGAACGAGCATGGCGGCCATGAAGCCGCGGACGGGCGATGGCCCGCTCGAGGTGACCAAGGAGGGGCGGGGCATCGTCATGCGCGTTCCGCTCGAAGGCGGCGGTCGACTCGTCGTCGAGCTGACCCCCGACGAGGCCGACGCGCTCGGCGACGCCCTCAAGAAGGTCGTCGGCTGACGCGCGAGCGACCATACCCGTTCAATCGCCCCGGTACCGCACATGGTGCCGGGGTGATTGTTTTTCTGTTTTCACGTGAGATCCCGGGTTTTCCCGTGGGCCTCTCAGGTCGGTCGGTCCTTCACCGCTTGACGGCGCACAGCAGCCCGTCGCCCACCGGCAGCAGCGACGGCACCAGCTCCTGGCTCTCGCGCACCGCGCGCAGCACTTCCCGCAGCCGCAGCACCTCGGTGGGCTGCGGCCCGGAGTCGATCGTCCGGCCGGCGCCGAAGACGCCCTCGAAGGCGACGAGACCTCCGGGGCGCAGCAGGCGCAACGATTCAGCGAGATAGTCCAGGTACTCCAGGCGGTCGCCGTCGCAGAAGACCAGGTCGTAACCGGCGTCCGCGAGCCGGGGCAGGACGTCCAGGGCGCGGCCCGGGATGAAGCGGGCCCGGTTGCTGGCGAAGCCCGCGGCCCGGAAGGCCTGGCGGGCGAACTGCTGGTGCTCCGGCTCCGGGTCGACCGTGGTCAGTACCCCGTCCGGTCGCATGCCCTGCAGCAGATGGATCCCGGAGACGCCGCAGCCGGTGCCGATCTCCGCGACGGCCTTGGCGTCCACGGCGGCGGCGAGCAACCCCAGCGCGGAGCCCGTGCCGGGCGTCACCGAACGCAGGCCCGCGTCCCGGGCCCGGTCGCGTGCCCAGAGCAGCGCGTCGTCCTCGGCGACATAGGCGTCGGCGAACGCCCAGCTCGTCTGCCGGTTGCCGGTAATGACCCTCTCCTGTCCCCGTCGTTGCCTCGGCGTGACTGTATCCGTTGGCGTCGGGAACCCGCAGATGGGACCGGTCGTTTAAAGGGGAGAGCAAAGAGACGACCGAGCGGCGGGGCTGCGACGGGGGTGGCGGATGGACCAGGGTGCCCAGCAAGTGCTGACGCAGTCGTACGAGCCGTGTCGGCCCAGATCAAATTCTCGTAAAACCGCTTATCCGGAGCTAACGGGCGAGGTGGCTATGGTAGGGGCTCCACTGGACACCACCAGAGCCGACAGGGGAGGTGCGGCCGCACCCGCGGATCGGGGAGGAGCGCTGCGGCGCTTCCTCGGATCGGCAGGCAGGCCGAAATCCGTGAACGACACCGCTGCTGACCACAGCCACGCGAACGGTCCCACCACGGGACACGCCCAGACCGCGACCTTCTCCAGCGACGCGGACGGGCAGGCGTGGACTCCGCCCACCTGGGAGGAGATCGTCAGCACCCACAGCGGCCGGGTCTACCGCCTCGCCTACCGCCTCACCGGCAACCAGCACGACGCCGAGGACCTCACCCAGGAGGTCTTCGTCCGCGTCTTCAGGTCGCTGTCGACCTACACGCCGGGCACCTTCGAGGGCTGGCTGCACCGCATTACCACCAACCTCTTCCTGGACATGGTCCGGCGCAAGCAGCGCATCCGCTTCGACGCGCTCGGCGACGACGCGGCCGAGCGGCTGCCCAGCAAGGAGCCCAACCCGCAGCAGGTCTTCCACGACGCCCACTTCGACGCGGACGTCCAGCAGGCCCTGGACACCCTCGCGCCCGAGTTCCGCGCGGCGGTCGTCCTGTGCGACATCGAGGGGCTGTCGTACGAGGAGATCGCCGCGACCCTCGGCGTCAAGCTCGGCACGGTCCGCTCCCGGATCCACCGTGGCCGTTCCCAGCTGCGCAAGGCACTCGCGCACCGGTCTCCCAAGGCGCGTGCCGAGCGTCGCTCGTTCGCGGCCCGTGTTCCCGCACTGGGAGGAGGGGGCACGAGCGCGTGAGTGGATCACGGCCGAATTCCGAGGGGCACCTCGCAGAGCAGCATCTGGGAGACCGACTCTCCGCCCTGGTGGACGGAGAGCTCGGTCATGACACGCGTGAGCGTGTACTGGCGCACGTGGCCACCTGCCCGAAGTGCAAGGCGGAGGTGGACGCGCAGCGCCGGCTGAAGAACGTCTTCGCGGAAGCGGCCCCGCCGGCCCCCTCCGAGAGCTTCCTGGCCCGCCTCCAGGGGCTTCCCGGGGGCGGTGACACGGACGGCGGCGGCTCTCCGCTGGGCGGCGGAGGATTCGCCGGCGGCCTCGACGGGGTCTTCGGAACGAAGCGCGGCGAGCGGTTCGAGTTCGACTACGTCCCCGCCCGGCCGCACACCCCCGTGCTGTCGCCCTCCTCGCCGGGGAGGGGCTTCCGGATCCACGACGTGAGCCGGCACGAGTCCGAGCGGTCGTCCTCGCGCGGCCTGCGGTTCGCCTGTGCCGCCGCCGGCGCGGTGTCGCTGGCCGCGATCGCGCTGGGCGGTGTCACCGTCGGCACGCCGGACACCAGCACGGAGGCCCGCGGCTCCGGGAGCGGCAGCAATGTGACGCCGACGCGCACCCAGGGCGCGGGAGCGGTCACGGGGTCCGAGAGCCAGCGCCGCCGCGGGAGCGGTCCGCTGCTCGGGCAGGTCCATGGGCAGCGGGTGCTCGGCGACACCCCGGTCGCCCCCACCACGATGTCCGCGCCGCTGCTGCCCGGGCTGCCCGCCCCCGCCGGCGCCGATCCGCGGCAGCAGAGCCTACGTGCGCTGACGACTCCGGTGACGGCCGGTGCCGCCGCCATGTCCCCGCTGATACGTCCGCTCGAAGCCGTTCCGCCGCTCGCCCTGACCTCCTGGCCGACGACCCCCGAGGTCAGGCCGCCGGGCCTGTTCGCCGCACCCGTCCCCGACCCGGTCCCTTCCCCCTACCCGGCGGCGTCCCCCGCCGCCTCTCACCGTCCCGCTCCCTGACCGGACTCTGCGCGCCGAGCCGGGAACCTGATTGAATCCTGGGTGGCGCCAGATCCCTTGGAGCCGACGATCTGCGGCCGGCTGCGGGGGAGAACATGAACGAGGGGAAGCCCACGAAGGCGAAGTGGTGGAGTCGTCCCCGCTCGTCCGAGGACGCGACCGACGGCGACTTCGAACTGGAACGCCCTCGCCCGGCCCACACCACCGGCACCGGTGGTGACGGATCCGACGGGTTCGGCGGGTCCGACGGTGGCGACTTCGAATTGGAACGCCCGGCGCCGATCCGCGTGGCCGACGAGGGGGACTACGAACTCGACCGGCCGGTGACCGAGACGGACGTACACACGGACGCCGATCCGTACGGGGGCGCGGGCGCCGGTGCGGGTCTGCACGCGGGTGCGGGCGCTGATTCCGGCGGTGTCGACGGCGACGACGGCCTGACCGTCGCGCCCGTCGGCGAGCGTCCCAAGCCGCTGCACGACCCCGACCCGTACAGCACCCCGCCGTACGGCGAGCCGGGCCCCTGGGCCCCCGCTCCGCCGGTGCAGCATCCGGCGTCGACGCCGGCGCACGGCACGGTGGCGGCGGGGCCTCCCGCGTCCGGCGTGCCCGCGGTGCCGCCGCAGACTCCGCCTCCGGGGGCGATGCCCACCCCGACCTTCGCGGACGCGGCGCCTGCGGGTGCCGTACCCGACCCGGCGCTGGCGGACGCGCCGCCTCCGGCTCCGCCGGTCCGGCACCCGGCGGCGACTCCCGTCAGCGCGGTGCCGCCGCAGACTCCCCCTCTGGGCGCCGTAGCCGCCCCGACCTTCGCGGACGCGGCGCCTGCGGGTGCCGTACCCGACCCGGCGCTGGCGGACGCGCCGCCTCCGGCTCCGCCGGTGACACCGGTGCAGGGCGTGACGGCAGCGGCGGTGCCTCACCCGGCGGTGGGGTCGCCGGAGGCGCCGGTGTCCAGTGGGACGGGCGGCGACAGTTCGGGAGGTGTCGACCCCTGGGGGCGTTACGACCCCTGGGCGGCCTCGGCCGCCGCCGCGCCCCTCCAGCAGAACGGCGCGGTCGCGCCGACGCGGGAGCAGCGCCGTAAGCGGGCCGGAAAGTTGATCGTCGGCGGCGCGCTGCTGATCGCCCTGGTCTCCGGCGGCATCGGCGGCGCCCTGGGCACGTACCTGGAGCGGAACGGCGGCGTGGGGACGGTGGAGCTGCCGCAGGCCGGCAAGGAAGCGGCCGAGCGGGCGCCGGGCAGTGTCGCCGGGATCGCCGCCCGTGCCCTGCCCAGCGTGGTGACCCTGCACGTGAGCGGCGGCGACGCGGCAGGCACCGGCACCGGCTTCGTACTGGACGACCGCGGCCACATCCTGACCAACAACCACGTAGTCGAGCCCGCGGGATCCGGCGGCGACATAACCGTCACGTTCAACAGCGGCGACACCGCCGAGGCCACGGTCGTCGGCCGCGACAGCGGATACGACCTCGCCGTGGTGAAGGTGAAGGGCGTCAGCGGCCTCAGCCCCCTGCCGCTCGGCAACTCCGACAACGTGCGGGTCGGCGACCCCGTCGTCGCCATCGGCGCCCCCTTCGACCTGGCCGGCACGGTCACCTCCGGCATCATCAGCGCCAAGGAGCGGCCCATCACGGCGGGCGGCGAGGAGGGCGACGGCAGCGACGTCTCGTACGTCGACGCCCTGCAGACCGACGCGCCCATCAATCCCGGCAACTCCGGCGGCCCCCTCCTGGACTCCCGGGGCCGGGCCATCGGCATCAACTCCGCCATCCGGTCCGCCGGCAGCGGCGGCGCCGAGTCGGACGGCGGCCAGGCCGGCTCCATAGGGCTCGGCTTCGCCATCCCCATCAACCAGGGCAAGCGCGTAGCCGAGGAACTGATCAACACCGGTAAGGCCACCCACCCGGTCATCGGCATCACCCTCGACATGAACTACACGGGCGACGGCGCCCGCGTCGGCGCCAAGGGCAGCGACGGCGGGCCCGCGGTCACCACGGGCGGTCCCGGGGCCGAGGCCGGCATCAAGCCGGGGGACGTGATCACCGCGGTCGACGGCCGACGCGTGCACTCCGGCGAGGAACTCATCGTCGCGACCCGCGCCCACCGCCCCGGCGACCGCCTGGAACTGACGCTGGAGCGCGACGGCGAGGAGACGAACGTCTCACTGGTGCTCGGCTCCTCCGGCGGGGACTGAGTGCCCGCGCAGGTCCCGACAAGGGGCCAGGAAGGCAAACAATTCGGAAAGCGTCCGCATACACGCACTCGGGGCCCACGGGACGGTACCGGTCGGACGGGGTCGGCGGGTACCGTGGTGGCGGCCCGGACATCCCAAGGAGCTTCAGGTGTTCAATGACATAGGCGCACTAGAGCTGGTGACGCTCGTCGTCCTCGCCGTGCTCGTCTTCGGTCCGGACAAGCTCCCCAAGGTCATCCAGGACGTGACCCGCACCATCCGGAAGATCCGGGAGTTCTCGGACAGCGCCAAGCAGGACATCCGGCAGGAGCTGGGCCCCGAGTTCAAGGACTTCGAGTTCGAGGACCTCAACCCCAAGACGTTCATCCGCAAGCAGATGGACAACGACGAGCTGGGGCTCAAGGAGCTCCGCAACGGCTTCGACCTGAAGAAGGAGATGGCCGAGGTCACCGACGCGGTCCACGGCCGCGAGTCGGAGTCGTCGTCCGGTTCCTCGTCCGCTTCCTCGGCGTCCGGCTCCACCGGCGGTCGCGTCGACATGTCCAAGAAGCCCGAGACTCCCGCTCTCGACGACCGCCCGCCCTTCGACGCGGACGCCACCTGAGTCCGTCCCACGGGCCGCGGTACGGCACGGGAGCCGGCTCCCTCACCGCACGTGACGCGTCTCACACTCCGGACGGGGCGCACGGGGCCTGAAGGCGACGCCCGAGCGACCCACGCGCCGGGCGATTTCCCGGCTGCCGCCACTGGTGTGGCTATGCTGCCCGAGTCGTTGTGCGGACCGGACGAGTGCGCCCGAAGGGGGGCGGGCCGTTCCGGTCCGACGAGAGCGAGGAGGCGTCCGGGCACATGGAGACGACGAGTCAGGCGGTCGCGCAGACGCCGGGCACGGAGGATGGACAAGAGGTCCCCTCCGCCCGGCGGACGATCGACGGCTACCTGCGCGCGCCCTTCCCGTGGTACGGCCTCGACGAGGCCTTCACGGGGCGGCGCTGGCTGATGCAGGTCGGTACGGCGGCCGACGGGGCCGTGGAACACGGCTCGATCGGGCACGGCGACGAACCGTCGGTGCGCAACGAGCACGTGTCCGGCGACGACCAGGACGCCAAGGAGAAGTTCGCGGTCGTCGTGACCGTCGCGGCCAACCCCGACCGGCGCAGCGCCGACGGCACGGGTCTGCTGGAGGCCACCTCGGTGTCGTCGGCGGCGTGGCTCGCCGGGGTGGGGCTGCTGTCCTTCACCTGGCCGGGCCAGATGGACCACTCGCTGCGCGACGACTGGCTGGAGCAGCAGACGGAGACCGCGTGGGTCCTCGCGGACGATCTCGGCGGAGCGGACTGGTCGACGCTGTCCCTCCCCGTGGACGGCGTACCGACGCAGTTCCACTACCGGGAGTCCGAGTTCGGCTGGGTGCTCGCCGGCTCCACCGAGCAGGGCGTCCACCTGGGCGCCTACGGCAGGGGCATGAGCGCGTACGGACTGGCCTTCTCCGTGGTCAAGGACATCGCCGCGTACGCTTAG
Organism: Streptomyces sp. NPDC056296; assembly: GCF_042268605.1. Lineage (NCBI taxonomy): Bacteria > Bacillati > Actinomycetota > Actinomycetes > Kitasatosporales > Streptomycetaceae > Streptomyces > Streptomyces sp. NPDC056296. Next base: position 103,188 of record NZ_JBHJRX010000029.1, read on the forward strand.
GGAGCGTCGTTTGGATCTTGCCGGGGTCGCGGGGTCTGGCACGCACATCTGCGGCGTTGTCGTCGGTTGCCAGGGCTCCGCCCTGTCGCCCTCCTCCGCCTTGCAGCTGCACGCACCAGACCCCGCTCGGGTCAGTCGCAAGGCACCGTTGCCTGGAGCCGACCTGATCCAAACGACACCCCCTGACCGGCGGGGCCCGGGCGCCCGGGCCTACGACAAGGGGCGCCGTCCCGGCGGACAGCGCCCCAGCCTCGTACGACAGTCCCGTACGAGCGTCAGAACTTGTTCCTCGGGGTGATCCCCAGCGACAGCCCCGAGAGGCCGCGCTGGCGCCCGCCCAGCTTCCCGGCGATCGAGCGCAGGGCCGCGCCCGCCGGGGAGTCCGGGTCGGTCAGGACGACGGGCTTGCCCTCGTCGCCGCCCTCGCGCAGGCGGACGTCGATCGGGATGGAGCCGAGGACCGGGACCGACGCGCCCGTGGTGCGGGTCAGCCCGTCGGCGACCGACTGGCCGCCCCCGGTGCCGAAGACGTCGACCATCTCGCCGCAGTGCGGGCAGGGCAGGCCGGACATGTTCTCGACCACGCCGACGATCTTCTGGTGGGTCTGTACGGCGATGGCGCCCGCCCGCTCCGCCACCTCGGCGGCGGCCTGCTGAGGGGTCGTCACGACCAGGATCTCGGCGTTCGGCACGAGCTGCGCGACGGAGATCGCGATGTCGCCGGTGCCGGGCGGCAGGTCGAGCAGCAGGACGTCCAGGTCGCCCCAGTACACGTCCGCCAGGAACTGCTGGAGCGCGCGGTGCAGCATCGGGCCGCGCCAGACGACCGGCGCGTTGCCCGGGGTGAACATGCCGATCGAGATGACCTTCACCCCGTTGGCCGAAGGCGGCATGATCATGTTCTCGACCTGGGTGGGCCGCCCGTCGGCGCCGAGCATGCGCGGCACGGAGTGGCCGTAGATGTCGGCGTCGACGACACCGACCTTCAGGCCGTCCGCCGCCATCGACGCCGCCAGGTTCACCGTCACCGAGGACTTGCCGACGCCGCCCTTGCCGGAGGCGACCGCGTAGACCCGGGTCAGGCTGCCGGGCTTGGCGAAGGGCACCTCGCGCTCGGTCTGGCCGCCGCGCAGGGCGTTCGCCAGCTCCTTGCGCTGCTCGTCGCTCATCACGTCGAGCTCGACATCGACGCGCGTGACGCCCTCCACCCCCGACACCGCGTCCGTCACGCGCTGCGTGATGGTGTCCCGCATCGGACAGCCGGAGACCGTCAGGTACACGGCGACCGCGACCGCTCCGTCCGCGCCGATCTCCACCGACTTGACCATCCCCAGCTCGGTGATGGGCCGGTTGATCTCGGGGTCGTTCACCGTCGCCAGTGCTTCACGCACCGCGTCTTCCGTAGCCATAGGGTCGATGGTACGGCGCCGCCCACGGGGCACGGAAAGCCCCGTCACCGGTCGTGTACGTCACGCCCCGCGGACCGATCCGCCGGGAATACGCCGCGGTCGGGGTGGTGGCCGTTCTGCCGCTCCTCCAGGTCCCTGAGCACGTCCTGCAGCTCGGAGCGGATCCAGTCCCTCGTCGCGACCTCGCCCAGGCCGATGCGCAGGGCGGCGATCTCGCGCGTCAGGTACTCGGTGTCGGCGATCGACCGCTCGTTCTGCTTCCGGTCCTGCTCCAGATTGACCCGGTCCCGGTCGTCCTGCCGGTTCTGCGCGAGCAGGATCAGCGGGGCCGCGTAGGAGGCCTGCAGCGACAGCATCAGCGTCAGGAAGATGAACGGGTACTCGTCGAAGCGCAGGCCGCTCGGCGCGGACACGTTCCACACCACCCACAGGATGATGACGAAGGTCATCCAGACGATGAACCGCCCGGTGCCCAGGAACCGCGCGACGCGCTCCGACAGCCGGCCGAAGGACTCCGGGTCCCACTCGGGCAGCAGCCTGCGGCGCGGCGGACGGGGCTGGTCCAGCCGGGCCCGGGCACGGGAGGCCGCCGTGGCGCCCGACGCGGCACGCTCACGGGGCGGGGTCTCGCGCTCAGGCACCATCGGCGCTCACCTCCCCCGTCGTCTCCTCCAGGTGGTACTCGGTCTCCCGCCAGTCGTCGGGCAGCATGTGGTCCAGTACGTCGTCCACGGTGACCGCGCCCAGCAGTGACCCGGAATCGTCGACGACGGGCGCCGCGACCATGTCGTACGCGGCGAAGAACCCGGCGACCACGGGCAGCGCGGCGTCCGGATCGAGGGGTTGCAGGTCGTCGTCGATGATCGAGCCGACCAGCGTGTACGGCGGGTCGCGCAGCAGGCGCTGGAAGTGGACCGTGCCGAGGTACTTGCCGGTCGGGGTCTCCTCGGGCGGCCGGCAGACGTAGACCTGCGCCGCGTGCGCCGGGGACAGGTCGGGGTTGCGGATGTGGGCCAGGGCGTCCGCGACGGTCGCGTCGGGCCGCAGCACGATCGGCTCGGTCGTCATCAGACCGCCCGCCGTGTGCTCCTCGTACGCCATCAGGCGCCGCATGTCGGCCGCGTCCTCGGGCCGCATCAGGCTCAGCAGCCGCTCCTTGTCCTCCTCGGGCAGCTCACCGAGCAGGTCGGCCGCGTCGTCGGGGTCCATCGCCTCCAGCACGTCCGCGGCGCGCTCCTCCTTGAGCTTGCCGAGGATCTCGATCTGGTCGTCCTCCGGCAGCTCCTCCAGTACGTCGGCCAGGCGGTCGTCGTCGAGGGCGGCGGCGACCTCCGCGCGGCGCTTGGCGGACAGGTGGTGCAGGACGTTGGCGAGGTCGGCGGGGCGCAGCTGCTCGAAGGTGGCGAGGAGGTTCTCGGCGCCCTGCCCCTGCTCCTCCACGGAGAAGCCGGTCACGCCGGACCACTCGACGGTCAGCGTCTCGCCCTTGTTGCGCCGGAAGGCGCCGCCCTTCCTGCCCTTGCGGACGAAGACCTTGTCGATCTCCCAGTCCCGGCGGGCGGGCAACTGCTGCACCGACAGGTCCAGGACGGTGACCTCCTCACCCGTCTCGGTGAGGGTGACCCGCCGGTCGAGCAGCTCGCCGAAGACGAGGCGCTCGGTGGGCCGCTGTTCGAAGCGCCGGACGTTGACCACGCCGGTGGTGATGACCTGGCCGGACTCGATGCCGGTGACCCGGGTCATGGGCAGGAAGATGCGGCGGCGGGTGGTGAGTTCGACGACCAGGCCGAGCACCCGCGGTGGTTTGCGGGCCACGCGGAGCATGACGACCAGATCGCGCACGCGTCCCACCTGGTCGCCGGCCGGGTCGAAGACGGCGATGCCGGAGAGATGGGAGACGAAGATCCGGGGGGCGCCCGCTGCCATGGCCGCGGCTCCTTTTCTCAAGCTTCGTAGGCGTGCGTCGGAGTGTGTGAGATCGGAGTGTGTGAGAGCTGATTCGTACGGTGTTCCTTTTCCGAATTGCCCGCTCGGACGGGCTTCAGGCTAGCCCGTCCCGAACGGCTCCGCTCTGGTGGCCGGTCCGGACGGACTGGCTCCGTTCGCCGTCCACGGCCCCGGTACGCTGCGGTACGCCGCCAGGGCCTGTCCGGACCCGGTCAGCTCCTTGCCAGCCCTTGCCCGCCCATGTCAGAAAGGCAGCCCCACCTGTGTCTGCGACTCCCCGGCGCCGAATCCGCAGGGCCGCTCTGATGGGCGCGGTGTGCGCCCTGGCGGTGACGGGAGCGGGGCTGACGGGATGCAGTAGTGAGGACCCGGACGCTGGCACCAACGGCGTCGGGAAACTCTCCGCCGACAAGATCCAGGCCAAGGCCCGCACGGCCGCCGAGTCCGCCGAAGCGGTACGCCTGCACGGGACCGTGGCCGCCGGCGGGAACACGTACACCCTGGACATGCGGCTGAAGCCCGACGGGGGGACCGGGTCGGTCGCCGCCGAGGGGACGACGTTCGGGCTGCTGCGCGTCGGCGAGCAGCTCTTCCTCAAGGCCGATGCCGGGTTCTGGAGCCACGACGGCGGGGACGCCGCGGCCGCCGAGAAGCTGGCCGACAAGTACGTGAAGGTGCCGCAGAGCGATCCCGTGTACAAGAAGTTCAGCGGCTTCACGGACAAGGACGTCCTCATCGGTGGTCTGCTGACCCTGCACGGCACGGTGGAGACGGACGGCCGGCACGAGCAGGCGGGCGTGCGCACCATCCGGATCACCGGCGACCAGGGCGCCGGCGGTTCGCTGGACGTCTCCCTGGAGGGCACGCCGTATCCGCTGCGCCTGGTGCGGGCGGGCAGCGCGGGCACGCTCAGCCTCTCGGACTGGAACAAGGACTTCACGCTGGAGGAGCCGGCCGAGGACGACACGCTGGACTACGGCAAGCAGCTGCCGACCTCCTAGGCCCTGTCGTCAGGGCTAACGCTTCTTCCGGCGCTTCAGCAGCAGGCGCGGCAGCCCCGCCGGGATCGGCTCGCGCGTCGTCGCCGGACTCGGCAGCGGTGCCTCGGCCAGCGAACCGTCGGGCAGCGGCGCCGTCGCCCCCGTCGGCTCCAGGAGCAGCACCCGGCACTCGCGGGCCCAGCGGTCGGTCATCGCCTCGCCGTCCGGGGCGTTCAGGCGCTTGCCCTTCAGGTCGGCGACCGCCGCCTGCCATGCCTCCGAGCCGGCCGGCAGTTCCACGACCCGTGCCGTCCAGGAGACCAGCCGGCCCCCCTTGTCCTTGCTGCGCACGGTCACCTCGGCCGAGGCCCCGTCGGCCAGCCCGGGCAGCGGCTGCTCGCCGGGTCCGTCGCCGATGACGCAGGCCGCGCCCTCGTGCCAGACGTGCCACAGCGCGCGGGCGGGAGCCCCGGCCCCCTTGACCCAGATGAGGCCGGACTTCTTCGTGGCCTCCTCGACGAGGGCCTGGTCGAGCAGCTCGCTTGTCATGCGCTCAGCCTATCCAGCCCTCTTCGGCCCCGGTCAGAGCCAGCCGTTGCGCTTGAGCGTGCGGTGGATGCCCAGACAGAGGCCGACCGTGATCGACAGCACCAGCGGGTAGCCGAACTTCCAGTGCGTCTCCGGCATGTAGTCGAAGTTCATGCCGTACACCCCGCACACCATGGTCGGCACCGCGATGATCGCCGCCCACGAGGTGATCTTGCGCATGTCCTCGTTCTGCGCGACGGACGCCTGGGCGAGGTTGGCCTGGAGGATGGAGTTCAGCAGCTCGTCGAAGCCGATGACCTGCTCCTGCACCCGCGCCACGTGGTCGGCGACGTCCCGGAAGTACTTCTGGATCTCCGGGTCGATCAGCCGCATCGGCCGCTCACTGAGCAGCAGCATGGGGCGCAGCAGCGGGGACACCGCCCGCTTGAACTCCAGTACCTCGCGCTTGAGTTGGTAGATCCGTCCGGCGTCCGTACCGCGCGGCGTGCCCTTGCGGCCCGGCGAGAACACCTCCGTCTCGACCTCGTCGATGTCGTCCTGCACCGCGTCGGCGACCGCGATGTAGCCGTCCACGACGTGGTCGGCGATGGCGTGCAGCACCGCCGAGGGGCCCTTGAGCAGCAGCTCGGGGTCCGCCTGCAGCCGGTGCCGCAGTGCGCGCAGCGAGCCCTGCCCGCCGTGCCGGACGGTGATGAAGAAGTCCCGTCCGGTGAAGCACATGACCTCGCCGGTCTCGACGACCTCGCTGTTGGCGGTGAGCTCGTCGTGGTCGACGTAGTGGACGGTCTTGAAGACCGTGAACAGGGAGTCGTCGTAGCGCTCCAGCTTGGGCCGCTGGTGGGCCTGGACGGCGTCCTCCACGGCCAGCGGATGCAGTCCGAACTCCCGGGCGATACCGGCGAACTCGTCCTCGGTGGGCTCGTGCAGGCCGATCCACACGAACCCGCCGTCGCGGCGCACCTGGCGCATCGCCCGGTGCGGGCTCAGCGGGGTCTCCGTCTCGACGCGCGCGCCGTCGCGGTAGACGGCGCAGTCGACGACGGCGGACGTGGTCGCCGGGTCGCGGGTGGTGTCGTAGGCGCCGCCGTCCTTGCGCAGAGAGACGCGGGACGGGCGGACCGCGGCGCGCAGGTCACGGATCATCGACATGGCAGGCTCCTTCGCGACGGGCAGCGAACGAGGCCGGTGACGGGTGGAACCACCCGGAATGAGGACGTCCTGGCTACGTGCGTACGGCACGTCCACAAAGCGGGGAGCACCGCACCGTCGCGGTGGCCGACTTCGCTGCTGATTCAGCTGGTGATTCAGCTGCTGACCCGGATCGATGGACCGGATCAGGCAAAACGAGACGAAGTGCTCTTCCCTGTGAAGGCGCGCGGGCAGAAAGCGGCGACAGAAAGAACCGGAGCAGCTGTGTCAGCGGCCGGAAGAGCGAGTGGTACTGCACGGTCGACTTCGGTCCATGCCAGCCCCACCTCCTCCGGCCGGTCCCTCGTGAGGGACGATCGATTCCCTCGTTTGGAGGGGTTCCCCGTAGGGGAGTCTTCATAGCGTCGGGAGCTTGATCGCGACGCGCTGCGTGCTGCCCCGACGGCTGGGCCAGAGTACCAGTCACCCGGCGTGTCAAGGCGCCGCTTTGCCGCTTCCCTACGAGTTCTATGCTCGCCGCATGGCTGATGTTCTTCCTCTGGTCGAAGCCCGGTTGGGCAGCGCGCTGGGTGAACCGGACGCGCGCGCGGCGGTCACCTTCCTCGGCACCGACCGCATCGAGGTGCTGCGCTTTCCCGGTGGTGGCCCGGAGGGCGACATCGTCCGCTACGCCACTCTCGGTATGTCGGCGCAGCCCATGGCGGACCCCACGGCCGTGCTCGCCGACCCGGTCAAGGGCCCCCGTGCCGAGCTGGTCCTCTCCGTCCGGGCCGGTCTCGCCGACACCGACAAGGTGCTCCGACCGCTCGCCGTGCTGGCCGCGTCCCCGCAGGTCGAGGGCGTGATCGTGGCGCCCGGCGCCTCCCTGGACGTCGGCGGGCCGCTGTGGCCCGGGGCGCCGTACACGTCGGTCCTGGTCGCCGAGCCGGGCGGCCTGGTCGAGGATCTGGAGCTGGACGCCCCGCTGGATCCCGTACGGTTCCTGCCGCTGCTGCCGATGACCGCGAACGAGGCCGCCTGGAAGCGCGTGCACGGCGCGCAGGCCCTCCAGGAACGCTGGCTGACGCACGGGACGGACCTGCGCGATCCGTCCCGCAGGTCCGTTCCGCTGGAGTGACGGAACTCACCAGCTTCCGTCCGTCAGTTGGTCTGTCGGCCGGCCTTCAGCCGGCGAAGACCGTGACCCCGTCTTCGGTCGCGTGCTTCGGCTCCAGTTCCTCCGCGTCGTGGGTGAGCGCGCGGCGTCGTACGAGGACCACGGCCGCGCCCAGCACGGCGGTGACCGCCGCCACGACGAAGGGGATGTGGATGTCGGTCCACTCCTCGATCTTCGGCGCGAAGAAGGGAGCGGCCGCCGCCGCGAACCAGCGCACGAAGTTGTAGCCCGCGCTCGCCACCGGACGCGGCGCGTCCGACACCCCGAGGGCCAGCTCGGTGTAGACGGTGTTGTTCACGCCGATGAAGGCGCCGGACAGGATCGTGCAGACGATCGCGGTGGTGTGGTCGCCGTAGCCGAGGACCAGCACGTCGGCCGCGAGCAGTACCAGCGAGCCGCCGAGCACCTTCAGTGAGCCGAACCGCTTCTGCATGCGCGGCGCCACGAGGACCGAGAAGACGGCGAGCAGCACGCCCCACGCGAAGAACACGGCGCCGGACTTGTACGGCGTCATGTTCAGCACGAACGGCGTGAAGGCCAGCACCGTGAAGAACGTGTAGTTGTAGAAGAACGCCGACGCGGCGGCGGAGGCGAGACCGCCGTGGCCCAGCGCCTTGAGCGGGTCCAGCAGCGACGTCTTGCGGGCCGGCTTCGGCTGTTCCCTCAGGAACACCGTGATGCAGAGAAAGCCGATCGCCATCAGGAACGCGGTGCCGAAGAAGGGGTAGCGCCAGCTGGCGTCGCCGAGCAGCGCGCCCAGCAGGGGGCCGCAGGCCATGCCGAGGCCGAGGGCGGACTCGTAGAGCAGGATCGCCGCGGCGCTCCCGCCGGCCGCCGCACCGACGATGACCGCGAGGGCCGTCGAGACGAACAGCGCGTTCCCGAGGCCCCAGCCGGCCCGGTAGCCGACGAGCTGCCCGACCGTGTCGGAGGTGCCCGCCAGGCCCGCGAAGACCACGACGAAGGCCAGGCCCAGCAGCAGGGTCCTGCGCCCGCCGATGCGGCTGGAGACGAAGCCCGTGACCAGCATCGCGAGGGCGGTGATGAGGAAGTACGAGGTGAACAGGAGGGAGACCTGGCCGGCGCTCGCGTCCAGGCCCTTGGCGATGGACGGCAGGATCGGGTCGACGAGCCCGATGCCCATGAAGGCCACGACGGACGCACCGGCGGTCGCCCATACGGCCTTGGGCTGTCGCAGGATGCCGCCCGTGTCCGCGTCGAAGGGGTCCATGTCTGCTCCAATGCCGACGGGGGTGGGGAACCGGATGGTTGGGGTTTACATATAGTAAGTTAGCGATGCTAATTAATGCAAGATGCATCTAGTTCCCGCTGGTCAGCCGTTCCGCCCGGATGGGTGATCGTCCTTGACGTGAGGGAGTGGGGGTAGGACCGTGGGGCTCTATGAGGGGCGAACCCAGTTGCCCGAAGTGTGGTGGCCGGGTCAGGGCTCCCGGTCTCTTCGCCGATTCCTGGCAGTGCGACCTGCACGGCACCGTGCACCCGCTGCAGCCCGTGCTTCCGCCCAGCGTCGAGGCGCTCGGCGTCGTGGTGCACCGCACGCAGGTACCGGTGTGGATGCCGTGGCCGCTGCCGGTCGGCTGGCTGTTCACCGGCGTGGCCTGCGCGGGCGACGACCGCAGCGGCGGCCGGGCGACCGCCGTGGCCTGCTCCGGTCCCGGCCCCCTCGGTGGCCTCGGTGAGCTGATCCTGGTCGCCGAGGAACTCGGCGTCGGTCTCGGCGCGCGGTACGCCGGCATCGACGCACCGGACCCGGGCCCGTACATGAACGTCGAGAAGCCGCCCCAGGCGAAGGTCCTGGCCGCCGGCCGTCCGACCCCCCTCTGGCACGTCTCCGGCGCCCCCGCCGACCGCGCCGTCTTCGCCGGGGAGGCCCTCGGGATGTGGCTGTGGGCCGTCGTGTGGCCCGAGCGTTCGGGGCTGCTCATGTACGAGGAGCTGGTGCTGACCGACCTGCGGGACGCGGGCGCCGAGGTGGACCTGGTGCCGTGCGGGGCGCTGTCGCCGCGGTTGATCCAGCCGTAGGTGCCGGGCGCCGGTGGTGGGCGCCGATGGTGGGGCGCCGATGGCGGGCGCCGGTGGTGGGCGCCGGTGGCGGGCGTAGGGGGCGCAGGGCCGCTGCGGGTGTGACAGTGGCGGGTGGAATTCCGGTTATCCTTGAGCGTCCCCTTCCGTCCCGTCACCGCTTGGAGTCAGCGTCGTGCGCATCGATCTGCACACCCACTCCACCGCGTCCGACGGCACGGACACCCCGGCCCAGCTGGTGCGCAAGGCCGCCGCGACCGGGCTGGACGTCATCGCGCTGACCGACCACGACACCACCCGCGGCCATGCCGAAGCCGCCGCCGCGCTCCCCGAGGGGCTCACGCTCGTCACCGGCGCCGAACTCTCCTGCCGAGTCGGCGGTGTCAGCATGCACATGCTGGCCTACCTCTTCGACCCCGAGGAGCCCGCCCTGCTCGCCGAGCGCGAACTGGTCCGGGACGACCGGGTGCCGCGGGCCAAGGGCATGGTCGCCAAGCTCAACGCGCTGGGCGTGCCCGTCACCTGGGAGCGGGTCGCGCGCATCGCCGGCGACGGTTCGGTCGGGCGGCCGCACGTGGCCACCGCCCTCGTCGAACTCGGCGTCGTGCCGACCGTGGGCGACGCCTTCACCCAGGACTGGCTGGCCGACGGCGGCCGGGCCTTCGTGGCGAAGCACGAGACCGACCCCTTCGAGGCGCTCCGCCTGATCAAGGGCGCGGGCGGGGTCGCCGTGTTCGCGCACCCGGCCGCCGCCAAGCGGGGCCGTACGGTGCCGGAGACCACGATCGCGGAGCTGGCCGCGGCCGGCCTCGACGGTATCGAGGTCGACCACATGGACCACGACGTGGACACGAGGACGCGGCTGCGCGGGACGGCGAGGGAACTGGGACTCCTGGTGACCGGCTCCAGCGACTACCACGGCAGCCGGAAGACCTGCGTGCTCGGCGAGTACACGACGGACCCCGAGGTGTACGGGGAGATCACGCGGCGGGCTTTCGGGGCGTTCCCCGTGCCCGGGGCCGGCGGGGTCTGAGCGGAGTCTGATCCCCCCGCGTGGTCCGACCCCCCTCCCGCACGCCCACCCTTCCCTCTCCCGCAAGGCCAGTAGCTCACCCATGTTCGACATCGCCGTCTTCGGCTCCCTCTTCCTGACCCTTTTTGTCATCATGGATCCCCCCGGGATCACTCCGATCTTCCTCGCGCTGACCTCCGGCCGGCCCGCCAAGGTGCAGAAGCGAATGGCCTTCCAGGCCGTCTGCGTCGCCGGTGGCGTGATCACGGTGTTCGGTCTGCTCGGGCACCAGATCCTGGACTACCTGCACGTGTCCGTGCCCGCGCTGATGATCGCGGGCGGGCTGCTGCTCCTGCTCATCGCGCTCGACCTGCTCACCGGCAAGACCGACGAACCGAAGCAGACCAAGGACGTCAACGTCGCGCTCGTACCGCTGGGCATGCCGCTGCTCGCCGGCCCCGGGGCGATCGTCTCGGTCATCCTGGCCGTGCAGAAGGCGGACGGCGTGACCGGCCAGGTCTCGGTGTGGGCGGCGATCCTCGCGATCCACGTGGTGTTGTGGCTGGTGATGCGGTACTCGCTGCTGATCATCCGGGTCATCAAGGACGGCGGCGTGGTCCTGGTGACCCGCCTCGCCGGCATGATGCTCTCCGCGATCGCCGTGCAGCAGATCATCAACGGCGTCACGCAGGTGATCCAGGGCGCGTGAGCGAGTGGCGGACCGGCGGACCGGGCGGGGGGCCGGCCGGACCGGGCGGCGGCCCGGCCGCGGGCATGTGGCATGCACAGGGCCCCCGCACGGAGTTCCGTGCGGAGGCCCTGGATGTGTGTGCAGGGTCCGCGCTACAAGGCCGAGGTGTCGGCGGGGCGGATCCACAGGCGCTGCCCGATGGCGGCGGCCTGCTGAACGATGCGATTCACGGAGGCGGCGTCCACGACGGTCGTGTCCACGGGGGTTCCGTCGACGTCGTCGAGTCGCATGACTTCAAAGCGCATGGCCTCTCCCTTGATCTGGTCATCCTCCTGAGGAGAACTACTGGTGTGGCTCCTGGGTCGTCGGTGCCCGGGCTTACGTAGTTAGTCAACGGGCTGCATGTTGCAAACATTCCCTACGCTAAGGAAATTTTTCGAACTGCTAATTACTGACTGGTAAGTCGCTTGTCTCGGCGCGTCGGGCATCCGGAACAAGACTGACCGGGACCGGTTGTGTTCGCAGCGTGACCGCCGGGACAATGGAGGCGATGAACGACGACCTCGCGTCCCTGAACGCCCGCATCGATCGCACCAACGAGCTGCTGCTGCGCATGCTCGCCGAGGTGGCCAAGACGCCCTCGACCCACGCGATCTTCGTCGACGCCGGGTATCTCTACGCGGCGGCGGGACGCCTGGTGGCCGGGACGGAGGACCGCCGGGCCTTCGACCTGGACGCCGAGGGGCTGATCGAGGCGCTCATCGACAAGGCACGCACCATCTTCGCGGACAGCCGCCTGCTGCGGGTCTACTGGTACGACGGCGCCCGGCGCCGCATCCACACCGCCGAGCAGCAGTCCATCGCCGAGCTGCCCGACGTGAAGGTCCGCCTGGGCAACCTCAACGCCAACAACCAGCAGAAGGGCGTCGACTCACTCATCCGCTCCGACCTGGAGTCCCTCGCCCGGCACCGCGCCATCAGCGACGCGGCCCTGCTCGGCGGCGACGAGGACCTGGTCTCGGCGGTCGAGGCCGCCCAGGGGTACGGCGCCCGCGTCCACCTGTGGGGCATCGAGGCGCCCGAGGGCCGCAACCAGGCCGACCCGCTGCTCTGGGAGGTCGACAGCCAGCGCACCTTCGACCTGGACTTCTTCAAGCCGTACGTCTCCCGGCGCACGGCCCACGCCTTCGACGCGACGGGCGTGGCCCGGCCGGCCCGCGAGGACGTCCGCTTCGTGGGCGCGCAGATCGCGGCGAAGTGGCTGGCGGCACGCGGCCGCGAGTCACTGGTGGAACTGCTCCCCGGCCACCCCTACCTCCCCGGCTCGGTGGACCAGGACCTGCTGGTGGAGGCCGAGGGACTGCTCCAGTACTCGCTACGCGGCCAGGCCGACCTGCGCAGGGCGCTGCGGGACGGCTTCTGGGAGCATTTGCAGGCGCAGTACTGAGGGCGTGGTGTTGAGCGCGCGGTACTGAGCGCGCGGTATTGGGTGCGCGGTGTTGAGCGCACGGTATTGGGTGCGCGGTACTAGCGGTGGGCCGAGCGCGGCCGGGTGGGGACGCCGTCCCAGAAGTCGGCGAGGGCGCGTGCGGTCGGCTCGGGCCGGTCGGTGTTGGGGGAGTGCTCGGCACCGGCGATCATGGTCCGGCGCGCGTCCAGCCGTACGGCCATCTCGTCCAGGAGGGGCACGGGCCAGGTGTCGTCGTAGGCGCCCGACAGCACGTGGAACGGCAGCGGCACGGCGGCGAGCTCGCCGACGCGGTCCGGCTCCGTGCACAGTTGCCGTCCCGTGGCGAGGAGCTGAGCGGGTCTGGTGCCCAGCCAGCGGCCGCGCAGCCGTTCCGGTTCCTCCGGTCCGTGCGCGGGTGCCGGGGCGCCGACCTCCTCGGGCGGCCCCATCGCCTGGATCACGTCCCAGACCTCGGCCATCGTCATGGTGTCGAGCGCGTCCCGAAGGAGCTTCACGCGCTGCTGCTGGGAGACGGAGATCCGCGCCGGGCCCGAGGACATCAGCGTGAGTGAGAGGAAGGGGGCGTGGTCCAGCAGCACGGCGGCCCGTGCGATCTGACCGCCGAGGGAGTGCCCGAGGAGATGCGCACGCGTCCCGAGTGCGGTGACCTGCGCGTGTACGTCCCGGGCCAGCTCCGCCTGCGCGTAGCCGGCTTCGTCGTGCTCGGGCCCGTCGGACTCGTACTGGCCCCGCCCGTCCACGGCGACCGTACGGTACCCGCGCGCCCCGAGCGGCTCGTGCAGCAGCGTGAAGTCCTCCTTGCTTCCCGTGAACCCGGGCAGCATCAGCACCGTCCCCTTCGCCTCGACCCCGCCGGTCACGGGCGAGTCGACGACGGCGAACTCACCGCGCGCGGTACGCAGCCGGTACGCGCGGGCGTGGGAGGGCGGGGTGAAGGCGGCGTTCCTGCTCACGGGCAGAGGCTATCGGGCGGTGGGGGCGGGGGAGGGGGCGGCTGGGCGGACGGGGCCCCTGGGGGCTGGATGGTGGTGGGCGGGGCCCCTGGGGGCTGGATGGGCGGCGCCGAGGGGTGGGAACGCCGTCGGCCCGGCCCCGCGGGGGGGGGGGGGGGGGGGGGGAAAGGGGGGGGGGGGGGGGTGTTGTCTTTT
>NZ_JBHJRX010000030.1:0-113938 GCF_042268605.1 Streptomyces sp. NPDC056296
CGCTCCTTCACCCCCGCAAGATCATCGCGTCCAACAGCCACGGTCCTCGCAACTCCCACAGATCGCGGGTGTTGCGAGGACCGTTAGAACCCAAGACCACGGTCGGGGGCCCGTCGTCACGCAATCGCCACGCTCCGTACACCCCACCTACAACATGTCCATGTCACGCTCAGTTCACCGTTCCACTACTCGCGTAGATCGGACACCCCACATGCTCGCGATACGCATACGGCGCCGGAAAATCGCGGTCCTCGCCACAGCCGCCGCACTCGCCGGCCTCGCCGCCCCCTCCCTGGCCGCCACCACGGCCACCGCCAGCGCCACCGCAACGGCAACGGCAACGGCAACGGCAACGGCAACGGCCTACGACTCGACGTACTACGAGGACGCGATCGGCAAGACCGGTGCAAGCCTCAAGTCGTCCCTGCACGCGATCATCAGCGACCAGACCAAGCTCTCCTACTCGGCGGTCTGGGACGCCCTGGAGGTCACCGACCAGGACCCGGCCGACGGCGGCAACGTCATCCTGCTCTACTCAGGCATCTCCCGCAGCAAGTCGCTGAACGGCGGCGACAGCGGCGACTGGAACCGCGAGCACGTGTGGGCCAAGTCCCACGGCGACTTCGGCACCTCGACCGGACCCGGCACGGACATCCACCACCTGCGCCCCGAGGACGTCCGGGTCAACGGCGTCCGGGGCAACAAGGACTTCGACAACGGCGGCAGCGGCTTCACCGACAACGGTGGCAGCCTCACCGACTCCGACTCCTTCGAGCCCCGCGACGCCGTCAAGGGCGACGTGGCCCGCATGATCTTCTACATGGCGGTCCGCTACGAGGGCGGCGACGGCTGGGCCGACCTGGAGGTCAACGGCAGCGTCGACAACGGCAGCAGCCCGTACATCGGCAAGCTCGCCGTACTGAAGGAATGGAACGACGAGGACCCGCCGGACGCCTTCGAAGAGCGCCGCAACCAGGTCGTCTACGACGACTACCAGCACAACCGCAACCCGTTCGTCGACCACCCGGAGTGGGTCGAGGCGATCTGGTAGGTCCAGCCGCCCTCAGTCCAGGTGCGTCGGCGCGAACATGCGCAGTACGGCGGGGAGGACGACCACCGAGGGCCCCGGTGCGGCCAGGGCCTTCGCGAGGTCGGCCTCCAGCGCCTCCGGCGACGTACGCACGCCCGGCACCCCGAACGACTCGGCGAGGGCCACGTAGTCGGGGCGGGTCAGTTCCGTCGCCGTCGGCTGCCCGAAGGCGTCGGTCATGTACTCGCGCAGGATGCCGTAGCCGCCGTCGTCGACGATCAGCCAGGTGACGTTCAGGTCGTACTGGCGGGCGGTGGCGAGTTCGGCGATGGAGTACAGCGCCCCGCCGTCGCCGGAGACCGCCAGCACCGGGTGGGTCGGGTCGGCCGCCGCTGCTCCGAGGGCCGCCGGGAAGCCGTAGCCGAGGCCGCCCGCGCCCTGGGCCGAGTGCATGGTGTTGGAGGCCTTGGCGTCGAAGGCCGACCACGCCCAGTAGGCGAGGATGGTCATGTCCCAGAAGGACGGCGCGCCGGCCGGGAGGGCCCTGCGGACGGCCGCCAGTACGTCCTGCTCCAGGGTGAGTTCCTGGGACGCGATGCGCTCGTGGACCTTGTCCAGCACGGCCCGTACGCGTTCCGGGGCAGCGGGGTCGGTGCGTTCGTCCACCGTCTCCAGCAGGGCCTGGAGGGCGAGGCGGGCGTCGGCGTGGATACCGAGCGCCGGGTGGTTGGATTCGAGTTTGCCGAGGTCGGCCTCGACCTGGACGACCCGGCCGCGCGGCTTGAACGTGTGGTAGTTCGAGGAGAGTTCGCCGAGGCCGGAGCCGACGACCAGGAGTACGTCGGCGTCCTCCAGGAAGTCCGTCGTGTGACGGTCCTCCAGCCAGGACTGGAGGGACAGGGGGTGCGTCCACGGGAACGCGCCCTTGCCGCCGAAGGTCGTGACGACCGGGGCCTGGAGGCGCTCGGCCAGCTGTCGCAGCTTCTTCGACGCGTCGGCGCGGACGACTCCCCCGCCCGCGATGATCGCGGGACGTTCCGCGCGCGCGAGCAGGTCGGCCGCGACCGCCGTCAGTTCGGGGCGCGGGGGAAGCTCCTCGGGGAAGGTGTCACCGCCGGTCACCACCGGGATCGGCGTCTCGGACAACAGGACGTCCTGCGGGATCTCCACCCACACCGGTCCGTGCGGGACGGTCAGCGCCGACGTCCACGCCTCCGCGATCGCGGACGGGATCTGGGACTGGGTGCGGACCGTGTGGACGGACTTCACCACGCCCCGGAACGACGCCGCCTGGTCGGGGAGTTCGTGCAGGTAGCCGTGGCGGCCGCCGCCCAGGCCGGCCGTCGGGACCTGGCTGCTGATCGCGAGGACGGGGGCGGAGGCGGCCCGTGCCTCCTGGAGCGCGGCCAGGGAGGTGAGGGCTCCCGGGCCGGTGGACAGGAGCAGCGGGGCCGCCTCGCCCGTGATCCGGCCGTACGCGTCCGCCGCGAAACCGGCGTTGTTCTCCACCCGCAGGCCGATGTAGCGCAGGTCCGAGCGGCGCAGCGCGTCGAACATGCCGAGGGCGTGCTGGCCGGGCAGGCCGAAGACGGTGGTCGCGCCGAGCCCGGCCAGGGTCTCCACGACCAGGTCTCCGCCGTTGCGGCCGGGGGGAGGGTTGAGCGCGGCCTCCGTCTGGGCGGCGGTCGGACGGAGTACCAGGTCGTGGTCGTGGGTCACTTGGTCTCGGTCTCCTGGTCCGTCGCGCGCGCCTGGGCGATCTGGCGGCTCATGATGGTGGTCAGTTCGTACGCGGTGTGGGACGCCGCGACCGAGGTGATCTCCGCGTGGTCGTACGCGGGGGCCACCTCGACGACGTCGGCCGACACCAGGTTGCAGGATGCCAGGCCGCGCAGGATCTCCAGCAGCTCGCGGGAGGTCATGCCGCCGGCCTCGGGGGTGCCGGTGCCGGGGGCGTGGGCGGGGTCCAGGCAGTCGATGTCGATGGAGATGTAGAGGGGGCGGTCGCCGATGCGCTGGCGGAGCTGGTCGGCGACCTCGTCGGCGCCGCGGCGGTAGACGTCGGCGGAGGTGACGATGCCGAAGCCCATCTTCTCGTCGTCGGTGAGGTCCTGCTTGCCGTACAGCGGGCCGCGGGTGCCGACGTGGGAGAGCGCGGAGGTGTCGAGGATGCCCTCCTCGACGGCGCGCCGGAACGGGGTGCCGTGCGTGTACTCGGCGCCGAAGTAGGTGTCCCAGGTGTCCAGGTGGGCGTCGAAGTGGAGCAGGGCGACCGGGCCGTGCTTCTTGGCGACCGAGCGGAGCAGCGGGAGGGCGATGGTGTGGTCGCCGCCCAGGGTCATCAGCCGGGCGCCGGTGCCGAGGAGGTCGTCGGCGGCGGCCTCGACGGTCTCGACGGCCTCGTTGATGTTGAACGGGTTGACCGCTATGTCACCGCCGTCCGCGACCTGGGCGAGGGCGAAGGGGGAGGCGTCCTGGGCGGGGTTGTAGGGGCGCAGCAGGCGGGAGGCCTCGCGGATGGCGTTGCCGCCGAAGCGGGCTCCCGGCCGGTAGGAGACGCCCGAGTCGAACGGCACGCCGACCACGGCGACGTCGGCGGTGCCGACCTCGTCGAGGCGGGGCAGCCGGGCGAAGGTCGCGGGACCCGCGTACCGCGGGACGCGGGAGGAGTCGACGGGGCCGCGGGGCGTCTCGTTGCTGCTCATGTACTGCCTTCCTTCTTACGCTTCGTCGCGTATGTACTACTGCGGTCCGACTCTACTGGTGAGCCGGGACCGCCGGTTCGGACTGGGGTTCGGGGGCCCGTCCGGCGAGGCGTTCGCGCCAGGCGGTGAGGATGGCCTCGTCGGTGGGGCGGGTCGCCAGGGAGACGGCGACGTAGACGGCGAGGGAGGCCAGCAGGCCGTAGTAGACGGGCTCGTTGGCGAGGATGCCGTAGGCCGCCATCAGGCCGACGACCGCGAGGCCGCCGACGGCTACGGCGGCGAGGGCACCCTGTGCGGTGCCGCGCTTCCACAGCAGCCCGCCGAGGATGGGGACGAGGAGACCGCCGACGAGGAGGTTGTAGGCGACGGTGAGGGCCTCGACGACGTCGTTGAGCGCGATGGCGATGAGGATCACCGCCACGCCCATGGCGAGGATGAAGGCGCGGTTGCCCTTCACCTCGTCGTGCACCTCGTCCGGCTCGCCCTCCTTGCGGATCAGGCCGCGCAGCCGGGACCAGATGTCGTTGTTGGCGACGGTGGCGCAGGCGATGAGGGCGCCGGAGGACGTGGACATCACGGCGGCCAGGGCGGCGGCCAGCACGAGTCCGCGGACGCCCATCGGCAGCTCGTCCTTGACGATGGTGGCGAAGGCGTCGTCGGGGCTGCCGAGCTTGGGGTACAGCACCTTGGCGGCCGTGCCGATGATGGCACCGGCGACGGCGTACACGAGGCAGTAGGTGCCGGCGATGGTGCCGCCCCACTTGGCGGTCCGGTCACTGCCCGCGGTGAAGACGCGCTGCCAGATGTCCTGCCCGATGAGCATGCCGAAGGTGTAGATCAGCACGTAGGTGAAGATGGTCTCGCCGCCGACGCCCAGCGGGTCGAAGTACGAGGTCGGCAGCTGCGCCTTCATCTCGCTGAAGCCGCCGGCCTTGACGACCGCGATGGGCAGCAGCAGGAGCAGTACGCCGATGGTCTTCACCACGAACTGCACCATGTCGGTGAGCGTGATGGACCACATGCCGCCGAGCGTGGAGTAGGCGACGACGATGGAGCCGCCGAGGATGATGGCGAGGGTGCGATTCACGTCGAAGAGGACGTCGAAGATCGTGGCGTAGGCGATGGTGGAGGTGACGGCGAGCATCAGGGTGTACGCCCACATGACGACACCGGAGATGACGCCGGCCCTGCCGCCGTAGCGGAGGTCGAGCATCTCGGAGACGGTGTAGACCTTCAGGCGTGCGATGCGCGCGGAGAAGAAGACGGACAGCGCGAGCAGGCCGAGGCCGATGGTGACGACCATCCAGGCGCCGGACAGTCCGTACTGGTAGCCGAGGCCGACGCCGCCGATGGTGGACGCGCCGCCGAGCACGATCGCCGCCATGGTGCCGGAGTACATCGCGGGGCCGAGACGGCGCCCGGCGACGAGGAACTCGCTCTTGGACTTGGCGCGGCGCATGCCCCACCAGCCCATGGCGAGCATGCCGGCGAGATAGACGACGATCACGATGTAGTCGACGGCCATAAGGGGCCCTCCTTCGCGCACTCTCAGTGGCGTGTCGTGCAGTGGGATGTGTCCGGTGGCTGGTCGCGGGGACATCCGCCCGTACCCGCGGCCGCCGGTCGAGGTTGACACTAGGTGGCCCAAAAGCGACTGCGAAGTGTACGTTTCATCCACTCGGTGCCGCTGTACTGGAGGAAAGGTCCACCATGCCGGAACCGGCCGTTCCCTCCGGCCCCGCCACGCCCCCCACCCCTCCCGTGCCCCTCGCCGCTGTGCTGTCCCGCGACGAACTGGGGCTGCGCCAGATCGCCGGGCCGCCCGCCGCGGACGTGACGGTCCACTGGGCGCACACCTCGGAGATGTCCGACCCCTTCCCGTACCTGCTGGGCGGCGAGCTGCTGCTGACGGCGGGCGTGCACATCCCGGTGGGGGCGGCCTCGGGGACGTACTTCGACGACTACGTCTCGCGGATCGTGGCGGCCGGCGGCGCCGCGCTCGGCTTCGGGGTGGCGCCGGTGCACGACACCGTGCCGGGGGCGCTGGTCGCGGCCTGCGAGGCGTACGGGCTGCCGCTGGTGGAGGTGCCGCCGAGGACGACGTTCTCGGGTGTGGCCCGCGCGGTGTGGCAGCTGATGGCGCAGGCCCGGCTCGCCGAGCTGCGCCGGGTCTCCGAGGCCCAGCAGGGTCTGGCGGCCGCGGCCTCCCGTCCGGACCCGGTGCCGTCGGTACTGCGCCGACTGGCGACCCGGCTCGACGGGCGGGCGGTGCTGTACGGGCCGGACGGCGCGGAGATCGCGGCGGCGGGGCGGGAGCCCGGGGGTGAGGTGCGGCGGGCGCTGGCGGAGCTGGCTCGGTACGTCACCGGCCACGCCTCCAGCACCGCCACGGACACGGTGGCCGGCACCCGTCTCGCCGCGTACGCCCTCGGCACCGGGCAGGGCTTCGTCCTCGCGGTGGCGGCCCCGCACCGGGATTCCGGGGACCACACCATCGCGTCGGTCGCGGCCGTGCTGCTCTCCCTCCTCACCGGCGAACACCAGAGCGGCACGGGCGCGGCCCGCTCCTCGGCACTCGTACGGCTGCTGCTGGGCGCCCGCCCCGAGGAGGTCGCGCCGCTGCTGGGCGGAGGGGGCGGCGAGGGCGTCACCCACTGGCACGTCGTGCACGCTCGCCCCGCCACCGGGGCCCCCGGCCCGGTCTCCGCCTCCGCGCTGGGCACGGCCCTCGGCTCCCCACTGGTCGACACGGACGGGGACGTCGTACGGGTACTCGTACCGGCCGCCCCGCACGCCGACGCGGAGGGAGGCCCCAGGGCCGGCGCGGGCCCCGCACCCGCGACCGACCCGGGGGCCGGAACCGGCGCGGGCCCCGCACCCACAACCGACCCAGGAGCCGGAACCAGCACGCACCCCGCACCCACAACCGACCCGGGGGCCGGGACCGGGGGCCGGGCGGCCGTCGCCGGCCCAGCCGCTCAGCCCGGCTGGACCCTCGGCGTCAGCGCCCCCGTCGCCCCCGCCGAGTGGCCGGCCGCCGATGCCCAGGCGGGCCGCGCCCTGGCCCGGGCCAGGGCCACCCGTGTGCCGCTGGTCCGGCACGGCGCGCGGCCCGCGCTGGCCGACCTCGTGCCGGACGGCGAGGCCGAGGCGCACGCGCGTGCGCTGCTCGCGCCCATCGCCGCCGTCCCGGCGCTCACCGAGACGCTGCGCTCCTGGCTCTCCCTGCACGGCAGCTGGGACCGCACCGCCGTCGCCCTGTCCGTGCACCGCAACACCGTCCGGCAGCGCATCGCCCGTTGCGCGGCCCTGCTGGACGCCGACCTCGACGACCCGGACGTTCGGATGGAGTTGTGGTTCGCGCTGCGGAGGTGACCCACGTCCCAGCGTGCGATATGCCCAAGACGCCGACTGTCGGCTGCTTCACAATGGAGCCATGCCGATACCCGGGACACCCAGCCGCGCCGAACTCGCCGAACACCTCGTCAGAACCCGTATCGCGGGCGACGTCGCCACGCCCCGCGAGAACAACCTCTCCCATTACCGGAAGCTGGCGAACGGCGACCGCAACTTCTGGCTCGGTCTGGAGCTGGGCGACCGCTGGAGTGACGAGCAGGACGTGCTGGCGGTGATGGCGGAGCGGGTCGGCGTCAACGACGACCCCGAGTACCGGTACGGCCAGGACACCATCGACCCCGAGCTGACCGTGGCCGCGCTGGAGCGCATGGCGGGCCGGCTGCGCAAGGCGGCGGACGGCGGGCAGCGCGTGCTGTTCGCGACCGGTCACCCCGGCGGCCTGCTCGACGTGCACCGTGCCACGGCCGACGCGCTGCGCACGGCGGGATGCGAGATCGTCGTGATCCCGGAGGGGCTGACGACGGAGGAGGGGTACGTCCAGCAGTTCGCGGACGTGGCCGTGCTGGAGCACGGTGCCTCGCTGTGGCACACCCATTCCGGTGAACCGATGAAGGCCATCCTGACCGGTCTGGAGCGCGCGGGCCGTCCGCTGCCCGACCTGGTCGTCGCCGACCACGGCTGGGCCGGTTACGCCGCTCAGCACGGCGTCGACTCCGTCGGCTACGCCGACTGCAACGACCCGGCCCTCTTCCTCGCCGAGTCCGAGGGCACCCTCCAGGTCGCGGTGCCGCTGGACGACCACGTGGTCAGCCCGCGCTACTACGACCCGATGACGGCGTATCTGCTGACGGAGGCCGGGCTGAAGTAGCCCCTCCGCCTCGTCAACCGTGCCAACCCCCCAGGCCCCGTCACGGCCAGGGGTTGAGTCCTTCCGAGCGGCGCTGCGCGAACCCGGGCGTCGGGTCCAGGTAGACCCGGCGGATCATCGGGAACTCCTCGCGCAGCCGCTGCTCGGCCCGCTCGCACGCCCACTCGATCTGCGCCGCCGTCGCCACGTCCCGGAAGTCGACCTTGGCGGCGACCAGCGCCTCCCGCGGGCCCTGCACGAGGGTGGTCAGCTCCAGTACGGCCTCGATGTGCTCGACGGCCACCAGTTCCGCCCGGATCCGGTCCCGGGCGGTGCGGGGCAGCGGGCGGCCGATGAGGAACTCGGCGTTGGAGCGGCCCAGCACCAGGCGACGTACAGCAGGAGGGCACCGACGCGCACGCGAGCAGGGCCCAGATTTGACGCCCTCCCCCCGCCCGAGGGCAGGAGATTCCGGTCCGCACCGCCACGCGATGCCACCTTGGGTTCCTGCTTCATTGGCCCTTGCCGCCCTCCAGGGAGATCGGTCTTACGGGGCCTCCACAAGCGTCACTTTCCGCCCGTCCGGCGGTAGATCCGACAACTCCGTCATCGGATGAGGCGATCCTAGCCCTGCCGCTGCGGCCCTCCGGGCCATTGGAGGCAGGATGCCTTGAACCTCCACCCTGAAGAGCGGATCTCTGCACAAGCGTTCGGCAGCACTCGGGGCCGTGGCCGAGCGGGTGGTCCTCGTCGGCGGGGCGGGCGCTGCGTTTGAGCGAGGTCAGCAGCAGGACCTCGGTGACGGTGTCGGCGACCGAGTGCGCGGCCTCCGACAGCATCGCGCTGGACCCGCTGAGCACGCCGGCCACCGCCTTGGCGATGGCGATGCCCAGATTGGCGAGGGCGGCGACGATCACCGTGAAGGTGCTGTCGCCGCCGCCCGTCGTGTCCCGTGCTTCCCGTGCTTCCCGTGCTTCCCGTGCTTCCCGTGCAGGTTCCGCCATGCCCCTCAGTGTTACCGAGGGACGCGCACCACGCCTTCCTGGATGACCGAGATGGCGAGCCGCCCGTCCTCGGTGTAGATGCGGGCCTGGCCGAGGCCGCGGCCGCCGGACGCGGACGGCGACTGCTGGTCGTACAGCAGCCACTCGTCGGCGCGGAACGGCCGGTGGAACCACATCGCGTGGTCCAGCGAGGCCCCGACGACGTCACCGACGGCCCAGCCGCCGCGGCCGTGCGCGAGCAGGACCGAGTCGAGGAGGGTCATGTCGGAGACGTAGGTGGCGAGGACGACGTGCAGCAGCGGGTCGTCCGCGAGCTTGCCGTTGGTGCGGAACCAGACCTGGGAGTGGGGGTCGCGCGGCGTGCCGAAGTCGCCGAAGGGCGGGTCGTCGACGTAGCGGAGGTCGACCGCCGCGCGGGCCTCCACGAAGCGTTCGACGGTGTCGGCGGGCAGGTGCGGGTAACTCCGCAGCCGCTCCTCGCCGGTGGGGAGGGTCGCCGGGTCCGGTGCGGGCGGCATCGGGGCCTGGTGGTCGAGGCCCTCCTCGTACGTCTGGAAGGACGCCGACAGGCCGAAGATCGGCTTGCCGTGCTGGACGGCGACCACGCGGCGGGTGGTGAAGGAGCGGCCGTCGCGCAGGCGGTCGACGTTGTAGACGATGGGGGCGCCCGGGTCGCCGGGGCGCAGGAAGTACGCGTGCAGGGAGTGCGCGTGCCGGTCCTCGGGGACCGTACGCCCGGCGGCGACCAGTGCCTGGGCGGCCACCTGCCCGCCGAAGACCCGGGGGACGACGGCGGAGCGCGAGTGGCCGCGGTAGATGTCCTCCTCGATCCGCTCGAGGTCGAGCAGTTCGAGGAGGGACTGGAGTGCTTCGCTCATGCCCCGTGGGTCACAGGCCCATGTTCTTCGCGATGATCATCTTCATGACCTCGCTGGTGCCGCCGTAGATGCGGTTGACGCGGTTGTCCGCGTACAGGCGGGCGATCGGGTACTCGTTCATGTAGCCGTAGCCGCCGTGCAGCTGGAGGCAGCGGTCGATGACGCGGTGGGCGACCTCGGTGCAGAACAGCTTGGCGCTGGCGGCCTCGGCGGGGGTGAGTTCACCGGCGTCCAGGGCCTCGGTCGCGCGGTCGGCGACGGCCTCGGCGGCGTCCACCTCGGCCTGGCAGGCGGCCAGCTCGAACTTGGTGTTCTGGAAGGCGGCGACCGGCTTGCCGAAGACGGTGCGCTCCTGCACGTAACTCTTGGCGAACCGGACGGCGGCGGCGGCCTGGGCGTAGGCGCCGAAGGCGATGCCCCAGCGCTCGGAGGCCAGGTTGTGACCGAGGTAGGAGAAGCCCTTGTTCTCCTCGCCGAGCAGGTCCTCGACGGGCACCTTGACGTCGACGAACGCCAGCTCGGCGGTGTCGGAGGTGCGCAGGCCCAGCTTGTCCAGCTTGCGGCCCACCGAGTAGCCCTCGGACTTGGTGTCCACGGCGAACAGGGAGATGCCGTGGCGGCGGTCCTCGGCCGTGGGCGCGGCGGTGCGGGCGCAGACGATCACCTTGTCGGCGTGCACGCCGCCGGTGATGAAGGTCTTGGCGCCGTTGAGGACGTAGTGGGTGCCGTCCTCGGAGAGCTTGGCGGTGGACTTCATGCCCGCGAGGTCGGAACCGGTGCCCGGCTCCGTCATCGCGATGGCCCACATCTCCTCGCCGGTGACGAACTTCGGCAGGAAGCGCTTCTTCTGCTCGTCGGTGGCCAGCATGTTGATGTAGGGCAGGGCGAGCAGCACGTGCACGCCGGAGCCGCCGAACTGGACGCCCGCGCGGGCGGTCTCCTCGTAGAGGACGGCCTCGAACTTGTGGCTGTCCATGCCGGCGCCGCCGAACTCCTCGGGCACGTTGATGCCGAAGATGCCCAGTTCGCCGAGCTTGTAGTAGAAGTCGCGCGGCGCCTGGCCCGCGGCGAACCACTCGTCGTAGACGGGGACGACCTCGGCCTCGATGAAGGCGCGGATGGTCTCCCGGAACGCCTCGTGGTCCTCGTTGAACACCGTACGGCGCACCGCGCCACCTCCAGGGTACGAATATCTAAGCGCTTGCTCAGAGTCAACCGTACCGGCGGGTAGGGAAGGCGTCCAGGGTGGGGCGTGGGTAACCCTCGTCACTCCCCGGCCCCTCCTCCCCGGCCCCCTCCTCCCCTGCCCCCCTCACCGCCCCCTTACTCCGCGCCCACCGCCGCGAACGCCCCCCGTGCCATCCGGTGCAGCAGCGTCGCCGTCACCGCGCGGCCCGGCAGGGAGCCGGGGCGGCCCAGGTGCGGGGTGGAGTTCAGGAGGCCGAAGACCGAGTGGACCGCCGAGCGGGCGCTCGGTTCCGACACCGCCGGATAGACCTCGCGCACCACCCCGACCCACAGCTCGACGTACTGCCGCTGGAGCTGCCGCACCATCTTGCGGTCGGCGTCCCGGAGGCGGTCCAGCTCGCGGTCGTGCAGGGTGATGAGCGGGCGGTCGTCGAGCGCGAAATCGATGTGCCCCTCGATGAACGAGTCGAGGACCGCCTCGGGACCCACGCCGGAGCCGGTCACCCCGTCCGCCTCCGCCAGCCGCCGCTTCGCGCCGGTCAGCAGCGAGTCACTGATGCCGACCAGCAGCTCGGCGAGCATCGCGTCCTTGCCGGCGAAGTGCCGGTAGAGGCCGGGGCCGCTGATCCCGACCGCGGCGCCTATCTCGTCGACGCCGACACCGTGGAAGCCGCGCTCGGCGAAGAGCCGGGCGGCTTCCTTGAGGATCTGCTCGCGACGGGTGGGGGCGTCGGTTCTCGTGGCCATGGAGCCAATTCTAGACAGGGAGGTTAGCGGTCGTTAACCTGAAGGAAATGCGTTAACGCTCATTAACCGATCGACCGATCGACCATCGGGTGAGGGGACCGCAGGATGCAAGAGGCACCGGAGCTGACGACGGCGGCAGATCCCGCCTCCGAGGCCTTTCGGGCCAACGAGGAGGCGCACCGCGTCCTCGTGGAGGAGCTGCGCGCCAAGCTCGCGGCGGCCCGGCTCGGCGGCGGCGAGCGGGCACGGGCCCGGCACACCGCGCGCGGCAAGCTGCTGCCGCGCGACCGCGTGGACACGCTGCTCGATCCGGGCTCGCCGTTCCTGGAGCTGGCGCCGCTCGCGGCCGACGGGCTCTACGACGGACAGGCCCCGGCCGCCGGCGTGATCGCCGGGATCGGCCGGGTCAGCGGCCGGGAGTGCGTGATCGTCGCCAACGACGCCACCGTCAAGGGCGGCACGTACTACCCGATGACCGTGAAGAAGCACCTGCGGGCGCAGGAGGTGGCGCTGGAGAACCGGCTGCCGTGCCTGTATCTCGTGGACTCCGGGGGCGCCTTCCTGCCGATGCAGGACGAGGTCTTCCCGGACCGCGAGCACTTCGGGCGGATCTTCTACAACCAGGCCCGGATGTCCGGCGCCGGCATCCCGCAGATCGCGGCCGTCCTCGGCTCCTGCACGGCGGGCGGGGCGTACGTCCCGGCGATGAGCGACGAAGCCGTGATCGTCCGCAATCAGGGCACGATCTTCCTCGGCGGCCCGCCGCTGGTGAAGGCGGCCACCGGTGAGGTGGTCACGGCGGAGGAGCTGGGCGGCGGCGAGGTCCACTCGCGCGTGTCCGGCGTGACCGACCACCTGGCGGAGGACGACGCGCACGCGCTGCGGATCGTGCGGCAGATCGTCGACACCCTGCCCGAGCGCGGAACCCTCCCCTGGGGTGTGGAGCCGGCGGCCGAGCCGAAGGTGGACCCGCACGGCATGTCCGGCGCGGTCCCGGTCGACTCCCGCACCCCCTACGACGTGCGCGAGATCATCGCCCGCGTGGTGGACGGCTCCCGGTTCGCCGAGTTCAAGTCCGAGTACGGGCAGACCCTGGTCACCGGCTTCGCCCGCGTCCACGGCCACCCGGTCGGGATCGTCGCCAACAACGGCATCCTGTTCGCCGAGTCGGCCCAGAAGGGCGCCCACTTCATCGAGCTGTGCGACCAGCGCGGCATCCCGCTGGTGTTCCTGCAGAACATCTCCGGCTTCATGGTCGGCAAGGACTACGAGGCAGGCGGCATCGCCAAGCACGGCGCCAAGATGGTGACGGCGGTGGCGTGCACGCGCGTACCGAAGCTGACGGTCGTGGTCGGCGGGTCGTACGGCGCGGGGAACTACTCGATGTGCGGGCGGGCGTACTCGCCGCGCTTCCTGTGGATGTGGCCCAACGCCAAGATCTCCGTCATGGGCGGCGAGCAGGCCGCGTCCGTGCTGGCGACGGTCAAGCGGGACCAGTTGGAGGCCCGGGGCGAGGAGTGGGCGGCCGAGGAGGAGGAGTCCTTCAAGGCGCCGATCCGTGCGCAGTACGAGCACCAGGGGAACGCCTACTACGCGACCGCCCGCCTATGGGACGACGGGGTGATCGAGCCCGCCGACACCCGGCAGGTGCTGGGTCTGGCCCTGACCGCGTGTGCCAACGCGCCACTGGGCGAGCCCCAGTTCGGCGTCTTCCGGATGTGAGGAGGGGACTTCGGTGGGAAGCGCGATGGGGAGCTTGATGTTCGACACGGTGTTGGTGGCCAACCGCGGTGAGATCGCGGTGCGTGTCATCCGGACCCTGCGCTCGATGGGCGTGCGCTCGGTGGCGGTCTTCTCCGACGCCGACGCGGACGCCCGGCACGTGCGGGAGGCCGACGAGGCGGTACGGATCGGCCCGGCACCGGCGGCGGAGAGTTATCTGTCCGTCGAGCGGCTGCTGGAGGCCGCCGCCCGCACCGGCGCGCAGGCCGTCCACCCGGGGTACGGCTTCCTCGCCGAGAACGCCGGTTTCGCGCGGGCCTGCGAGGAGGCGGGGCTGGTCTTCATCGGACCGTCCGCCGACGCCATCGCCCTGATGGGCGACAAGATCCGCGCCAAGGAGACGGTGAAGGCGGCCGGGGTGCCGGTCGTCCCCGGCAGCAGTGGCAGCGGGCTCACCGACGCGCAGCTCGCCGACGCCGCCCGCGAGATCGGCACGCCGGTGCTGCTGAAGCCGTCGGCCGGTGGTGGCGGCAAGGGCATGCGGCTGGTGCGGGACGCGGCCGTGCTCGCCGACGAGATCGCCGCCGCCCGCCGCGAGGCCCGCGCCTCCTTCGGCGACGACACGCTGCTGGTCGAGCGGTGGATCGACCGGCCCCGGCACATCGAGATCCAGGTCCTGGCCGACGGCCACGGGAACGTGGTGCACCTGGGCGAGCGCGAGTGCTCGCTCCAGCGCCGCCACCAGAAGATCATCGAGGAGGCGCCGAGTGTGCTCCTCGACGAGGCGACCCGCGCCGCGATGGGCGAGGCGGCCGTGCAGGCGGCGCGCTCGTGCGGTTACCGGGGCGCGGGCACGGTGGAGTTCATCGTGCCGGGCAGCGACCCCTCCCAGTACTACTTCATGGAGATGAACACCCGCCTCCAGGTCGAGCACCCGGTGACCGAGCTGGTCACGGGAGTGGACCTGGTGGAGTGGCAGCTGCGGGTGGCGGCGGGCGAGGAGCTGGGCTTCGCGCAGGCGGACGTCCGGCTGACCGGGCACGCGGTCGAGGCCCGCCTGTGCGCCGAGACTGTGTCCATCAAAGAGGGCGCGCGCGGCTTCCTCCCGTCCGGCGGCACGGTGCTGCGCCTTCACGAGCCCGAGGGCGACGGCGTCCGCACCGACTCCGGGCTCAGCGAGGGCACCGAGGTCGGCAGCCTCTACGACCCGATGCTGTCCAAGGTGATCGCCTACGGCCCCGACCGCGCCACCGCCCTGCGCAGACTCCGGGCGGCCCTGGCGCGGACGGTGACGCTGGGCGTGCAGACCAACGCCGGGTTCCTGCGCCGGCTGCTCGCGCACCCGGCGGTGGTGGCGGGCGAGCTGGACACGGGGCTGGTGGAGCGGGAGGTCGACGGCCTGGTCCCCACCGACGTACCGGAGGAGGTGTACGAGGCGGCGGCGGCCGTACGGCTGGACGCGCTGCGTCCGCGCGGGGACGGCTGGACGGACCCGTTCTCGGTGCCGAGCGGCTGGCGCATGGGCGGCGAGCCCGAGCCGGTCGCCTTCCCCCTGCGTACGACGGGACTTGAACCCGTCACTCACACCCCGCGCGGCACCCACACCGTCACCGAGGACCGGGTGTCCGTGACTCTGGACGGCGTCCGACACACCTTCCACCGTGCCGCCGACTGGCTCGGCCGCGACGGCGACGCCTGGCACGTGCGCGACCACGACCCGGTCGCCGCCTCCCTCACGGGCGCCGCCCACGCGGGCGCCGACTCGCTGACCGCGCCCATGCCGGGCACGGTGACGGTGGTGAAGGTCGCCGTCGGCGACGAGGTGGCCGCCGGAGAGAGCCTGCTGGTGGTGGAGGCGATGAAGATGGAGCACGTCATCTCCGCACCGCACGCCGGCACCGTCGCCGAGCTGGACGTGGCGCCGGGCACGACGGTCGCCATGGACCAGGTGCTGGCGGTCATCGCCCCGGTAGAGGAGGAGACGTCGTGAACACCCCCGAACTGGGCCTGCCCATGACCGTCCCGGCGGACGGCCTGCCCGCCCGCGTCCGCATCCACGAGGTCGGCGCCCGCGACGGCCTGCAGAACGAGAAGGCGACCGTCCCGGCGGAGGTGAAGGCGGAGTTCATCCGCCGCCTGGCCGCCACCGGCCTGACCACCATCGAGGCGACGAGCTTCGTGCACCCCAAGTGGGTGCCCCAACTGGCGGACGCGGAGCAGCTCTTCCCGGCCGTCGCGGACCTGCCGGTCGACCTGCCCGTCCTGGTGCCGAACGAACGCGGCCTCGACCGCGCGCTCGCGCTCGGCGCCCGCCGCGTCGCGGTCTTCGCCAGCGCCACGGAGTCCTTCGCCAAGGCCAACCTCAACCGCACCCTTGACGAGGCCCTGGCCATGTTCGAGCCGGTGGTGGCGCGGGCGAAGGACGCGGACGGCGTTCACGTACGGGGCTACCTCTCGATGTGCTTCGGCGACCCGTGGGAAGGGGCGGTCCCCGTCCCGCAGGTGGTGAAGGTCTGCCGGGCCCTGCTGGACATGGGCTGCGACGAGCTGAGCCTGGGTGACACGATCGGGGTGGCGACCCCGGGACACGTGAGCGCCCTGCTCACCGCGCTGACGGAGGCCGGTGTGCCCGTGAGCACGCTGGGCGTCCACTTCCACGACACCTACGGCCAGGCCCTGTCGAACACGTACGCCGCCCTCCGGCACGGCGTGACGACCGTCGACGCCTCCGCCGGCGGACTGGGCGGCTGTCCCTACGCGAAGTCCGCCACCGGAAACCTCGCCACCGAAGACCTCGTGTGGATGCTGCGCGGTCTCGGCATCGACACCGGGGTCGACCTCGGCTCTCTCGTCGCCACCAGCGTCTGGATGGCCGCCCACCTGGGCCGACCCAGCCCGTCCCGCACCGTTCGAGCCCTCGCGGGCTCGGGCGACGACTCCGACCAGGAGAAGTGACAACCATGGACCACAAACTCTCCCCCGAACTCGAGGACCTGCGCCGCACGGTGGAGGCGTTCGCCCACGACGTCGTGGCGCCCAAGATCGGCGACTTCTACGAGCGGCACGAGTTCCCGTACGAGATCGTCCGGGAGATGGGCCGCATGGGCCTGTTCGGCCTGCCCTTCCCGGAGGAGTACGGCGGCATGGGCGGCGACTACCTCGCCCTCGGCATCGCCCTGGAGGAACTGGCCCGGGTCGACTCGTCGGTGGCCATCACCCTGGAGGCGGGGGTCTCGCTGGGCGCGATGCCGATCCACCTGTTCGGCACCGAGGAGCAGAAGCGGACGTGGCTGCCCCGGCTGTGCTCGGGCGAGATCCTCGGCGCCTTCGGCCTGACCGAGCCGGACGGCGGCTCGGACGCGGGCGCGACGCGGACGACGGCCCGCCTCGACGAGGCGACGAACGAGTGGGTGATCAACGGCACCAAGTGCTTCATCACCAACTCGGGTACCGACATCACGGGCCTGGTGACCGTCACGGCGGTCACCGGCCGCAAGCCCGACGGCCGGCCCCTGATCTCGGCGATCATCGTGCCGTCCGACACCCCGGGCTTCACGGTGGCCGCCCCCTACTCGAAGGTCGGCTGGAACGCGTCGGACACCCGTGAGCTGTCCTTCTCCGACGTCCGGGTCCCGGCGGCGAACCTGCTGGGCGAGGAGGGCCGCGGGTACGCCCAGTTCCTGCGCATCCTCGACGAGGGGCGCGTCGCCATCGCCGCGCTGGGCACGGGGCTCGCGCAGGGCTGTGTCGACGAGTCGGTCAAGTACGCGAAGGAACGTCACGCCTTCGGCAAGCCCATCGGCGCCAACCAGGCCATCCAGTTCAAGATCGCCGACATGGAGATGAAGGCCCACACGGCCCGCCTCGCGTGGCGCGACGCGGCCTCCCGGCTGGTGACGGGCGACCCCTTCAAGAAGGAGGCGGCCCTGGCGAAGCTGTACTCGTCGACGGTCGCGGTGGACAACGCCCGGGACGCCACGCAGATCCACGGCGGCTACGGCTTCATGAACGAGTACCCCGTGGCCCGTATGTGGCGGGACTCGAAGATCCTGGAGATCGGCGAGGGGACCAGCGAGGTCCAGCGGATGCTGATCGCGAGGGAGTTGGGCCTGGTGGGCTGAGGTACGGGCCGTCCGGGCGGGGTTGGTCCGGGGCTGGTCACAGCCCCGCCCTATGGACAAGATCTGAGGTTAGGCTAACCTACCTTGAACTTGTCCCGCGGACGCTCCGCACCGTTCGAAAGCAGCCACGCCATGTTCAACGCCAGAGCTACCCACCTGACCCGTCGCGGAATCCTCGCCGCGGGCGGCGCACTCGGCCTCGGCGCCGTGCTCACGGCCTGCGGTGACGACGACGCGAAAAGCGGTGGCTCGGACGACGGGACGGCCGCCGCCAAGTCCGGCCCCTGGTCCTTCAAGGACGACCGCGGCACGACCGTGAAGCTGGACAAGGTCCCGACGAACATCGTCGCCTTCACCGGTGTCGCCGCCGCCCTCCACGACTACGGCGTCCAGGTCAAGGGCGTGTTCGGGCCCACCACGACCAAGGACGGCAAGCCCGACGTCCAGGCCGGCGACCTCGACGTCGACAAGGTCACCGTGCTCGGCAACGAGTGGGGCAAGCTCAACGTCGAGAAGTACGCCACCCTCGCCCCCGAGGTGCTCATCACCACGACGTTCGACACCGCGGGCACCCTCTGGTCCGTCCCGGAGGACTCGAAGGACAAGATCGCCAAGCTCGCCCCGAGCGTCGCGATCTCCGTCTTCGACCGCCAGCTCACCCAGCCGCTCCAGCGCATGTGGGAACTGGCCGAGTCGCTCGGCGCCGACATGAAGGCCAAGAAGGTCACCGACGCCAAGGCCGCCTTCGAGAAGGCCGCGGCCCGGCTGCGCGCCGCCGCCAAGGCCAAGCCCGAGATCAGGGTGCTGGCCGGCTCCGCGAGCGCCGAGCTGTTCTACGTCTCCGGCACCAACCTCTCCGTCGACCTGGAGTACTTCAAGGCCCTCGGCGTGAACTTCGTCGAGCCCTCCGAGGCGGCCAAGAAGGCGACCGGCGGCTGGTTCGAGTCCCTGAGCTGGGAGAACGTCGACAAGTACCCGGCGGACGTCATCATCATGGACGACCGCGCCTCGACCATCCAGCCCGCCGACATCACCGAGGGCACCTGGAAGCAGCTGCCCGCGGTCAAGGCCGGCCAGGTCATCTCCCGCTCCCCCGAGCCGATCCTGTCCTACGACAAGTGCACGCCGCTCCTCGACAATCTGGCCGAGGCGATCGAGAACGCCAAGAAGGTCGGCTGACCTTCCCCCCTTCTCCCCCGGAGCCCTTTCTCCCCCGGAGCCCTTCATGACGACGGCCGTGGCCGCCCCGTTCCGCTTCTTCTCCCTCCAGGTCGTACGGACGAGGCGGCTCGGCCCGTCTCTGGCCCGGGTCACCTTCGCCGGGTCCGACCTGCGCGCCTTCCACTCCGACGGGCAGGACCAGTCCCTGTCGCTGTTCCTGCCGCACCCGGGGCAGCCGGAGCCCGCGGTGCCCATCGAGCTGGGCGACGGCTGGTGGCAGGGGTGGCGTGATCTCCCGGACGACGTACGGGCGGTGATGCGCTCGTACACGCTGCGTGCCCTGCGCCGGGACGCCCACGGGGACACCGCCGAGATCGACATCGACTTCGTGCTGCACGGGGTCGAGCCCAGGGCCTCGATCCAGGCGGGCCCCGCCGCCCGCTGGGCCGCCGACGCCGCCCCCGGTGACCGGGTCGTACTGCTCGGCCCGGCGGTCGCCGACAACCGGGCGATCCGCTTCCGGCCGCCCGAGGACACCGACCTGGTGGTCGTCTGGGGCGACGAGACCGCCGTACCGGCCGCCTGCGCCATCGTCGAGTCACTGCCGGCCGGCACCCGCGCCCGGGTCTGGCTGGAGGTGCCGCACGCCGAGGACGTGCAGGAGCTGACGACGACGGCGGACGCCGAGGTCAACTGGCTGGTCAGGGACGTCACCAGCGGACCCGAGGCCACTCTCGGCACCCTCCGCGCGGCCCAACTGCCGCCCGCCGAACGCCCGTACGTCTGGATCGCCGGCGAGTCCGGCCGCGTCAAGCAGCTGCGGCGGCACTTCGTGGGCGAGCGCGACATCGACCGCCGCCGCGTCACCTTCGTCGGCTACTGGCGCCAGGGCCTGACGGAGGAACAACTCCGCGAGCAGGGCTGACGACCGGCACCGCAAAGCCTCGAACGCCCCGCAAAGCCTCGAACACCCCAACTCACCGCCCGTGACGCACGGGTGAGGCGCGAGTGACGGCAGTCACGTAGAGGCATGCGTTTGATCAGAGCGACTTAGGTTAGGCTAACCTAAGTCGAAGCAAGGGCTCCGCCCTTCCCCGTCCCCCTCTCGGCCCGTCCCCAACCGGAGGACCCCCACATGCGCTCGCACCTGCTCAACGACACCACCGCGGAGCAGTACCGCCGCTCCGTGACCGAAGGAGTCGAGCGGGTGGCCGCCAAAATCGCCACCACCGACCGCCCGTTCACCGGCGTCACGGTCGACGCCCTCTCCCCCCGCATCGACGAGATCGACCTCGACAAGCCGCTGCACGACACGGCCGCGGTCCTCGACGAGCTGGAGGACGTCTACCTCCGCGACGCCGTCTACTTCCACCACCCCCGCTACCTCGCCCACCTCAACTGCCCGGTCGTCATCCCGGCCGTGCTCGGCGAGGCGGTACTCTCCGCCGTCAACTCCTCCCTGGACACCTGGGACCAGTCGGCCGGCGGCACGCTCATCGAGCGGAAACTGATCGACTGGACCGCCGCCCGGATCGGCCTCGGCCCGGCGGCCGACGGCGTGTTCACCTCCGGCGGCACGCAGTCCAACCTTCAGGCGCTGCTGCTGGCCCGCGAGGAGGCGAAGACCGAGGACGTCGCCGACCTGCGCGTCTTCGCCTCCGAGGTCAGCCACTTCAGCGTGAAGAAGTCCGCGAAACTGCTCGGCCTCGGCCCCGACGCCGTCGTGTCGATCCCCGTCGACCACGACAAGCGCATGCAGACCGTCGCCCTCGCCCGCGAACTGGAGCGCTGCAAGGAGAACGGCCTGGTCCCCATGGCCGTGGTCGCCACCGGCGGCACCACCGACTTCGGCTCCATCGACCCGCTGCCGGAGATCGCCGAACTGTGCGAGCAGTACGGCGTGTGGATGCACGTTGACGCGGCCTACGGCTGCGGGCTGCTCGCCTCCCTGAAGTACCGGGACCGCATCGACGGCATCGAGCGCGCCGACTCGGTCACCGTGGACTACCACAAGTCCTTCTTCCAGCCGGTGAGTTCGTCCGCCGTGCTGGTCCGGGACGCGGCCACCCTGCGCCACGCCACCTACCACGCGGAGTACCTCAACCCGCGCCGCATGGTGCAGGAACGTATCCCCAACCAGGTGGACAAGTCCCTCCAGACCACCCGCCGCTTCGACGCGCTCAAGCTGTGGATGACGCTGCGCGTGATGGGCGCCGACGGCATCGGGCAGCTCTTCGACGAGGTGTGCGACCTGGCCGCCGAGGGCTGGAAACTGCTCGCCGCCGACCCGCGCTTCGACGTCGTGGTCCAGCCGTCGCTCTCCACCCTGGTCTTCCGCTACATACCGGCGGCCGTCACCGACCCCGCCGAGATCGACCGCGCCAACCTGTACGCCCGCAAGGCCATCTTCGCCTCCGGCGACGCCGTGGTCGCGGGCACCAAGGTGGCCGGACGCCACTACCTGAAGTTCACCCTGCTCAACCCCGAGACGAACACGGCCGACATCGCCGCCGTCCTCGACCTGATCGCCGGCCACGCCGAGCAGTACCTGGGAGAGTCCCTTGACCGCGCTTCCTGAGTCCACCACGACGTACGACTTCGTGGGGATCGGCCTCGGCCCCTTCAACCTCGGCCTGGCCTGCCTCACCGAGCCCATCGCCGAGCTGAACGGCGTCTTCCTGGAGTCCAAGCCGGACTTCGAGTGGCACGCCGGCATGTTCCTGGACGGCGCCCACCTCCAGACCCCGTTCATGTCGGACCTGGTCACCCTCGCCGACCCGACGTCCCCGTACTCCTTCCTCAACTACCTGAAGGAGAAGGGCCGACTGTACTCGTTCTACATCCGGGAGAACTTCTACCCGCTGCGCGTCGAGTACGACGACTACTGCCGCTGGGCCGCGAACAAACTCTCCAATGTCCGCTTCAGCACGACGGTCACCGAGGTGACGTACGACGAGCGGGACGAGCTGTACGTCGTGGCGACGACGGGCGGCGACACCTACCGCGCCCGCCGCCTCGTCCTCGGCACCGGCACCCCGCCGCACATCCCGGACGCCTGCCGGGGCCTGGCCGGCGACTTCCTCCACAACTCCCGCTACATGCAGCACAAGGCCGAGCTGCAGAGGAAGAAGTCGATCACCCTGGTCGGCAGCGGCCAGTCCGCCGCCGAGATCTACCAGGACCTGCTCAGCGAGATCGACGTCCACGGCTACCAGCTCAACTGGGTGACGCGCTCCCCGCGCTTCTTCCCCCTCGAATACACCAAGCTCACGCTGGAGATGACCTCCCCGGAGTACGTGGACTACTACCACGCGCTGCCGGAGCCGACCCGCTACCGCCTCACCAGCGAGCAGAAGGGCCTGTTCAAGGGCATCGACGGCGACCTGATCAACGAGATCTTCGACCTGCTCTACCAGAAGAAGCTCGGCGGTCCCGTCCCCACCCGCCTGCTCACCAACTCGGCGCTGACCGAAGCCCGGTACGCGGACGGCACGTACACCCTCGGCTTCCGGCAGGAGGAGCAGGGCAAGGACTTCGAGATCGACACCCAGGGCCTGATCCTGGCCACCGGCTACCGGTACGCCGAACCGGAGTTCCTCAAGCCCGTCCGGGACCGGCTCCGCTACGACTCCCAGGGCAACTTCGACGTCGCCCGCAACTACGCCGTCGACGTCACGGGCGGCGGCGTGTTCCTGCAGAACGCGGGTGTCCACACGCACAGCATCACCAGCCCCGATCTGGGCATGGGTGCCTACCGCAACAGCTACATCGTCCGAGAGCTGCTCGGCACCGAGTACTACCCGGTCGAGAAGTCGATCGCGTTCCAGGAGTTCAGCGCATGAGCACCACCACCCCCACGGCCGCCGGCATCGGCGCGCTCACCCTCCGCCCCCTCGACCCGCTGAGGGACGCCGACCTGCTGCACAGCTGGGTCACGCATCCCAAGTCCGCGTTCTGGATGATGCAGGACGCGAAGCTGGTCGACGTCGAGCGCGCCTACATGGAGATAGCCGCCGACGAGCACCACCACGCCTACATCGGCCTGCACGACGGCGTCCCCGCCTTCCTGATGGAGAAGTACGACCCGGTCCACCGCGAGCTGACCGGCCTGTACGAGCCCGAGCCGGGCGATGTCGGCATGCACTTCCTGGTCGCCCCCACCGACCGGCCCGTGCACGGCTTCACCCGCGCCGTCATCACCGCCGTCATGGCCGAACTGTTCGCCGACCCGGCGACCGCCCGCGTCGTCGTCGAGCCGGACCTCGACAACAAGGCCGTCCACGCCCTGAACGCAGCCGTCGGATTCGTGCCCGAGCGCGAGATCCAGAAGCCGGAGAAGAAGGCGTTGCTGAGCTTCTGCACCCGCGAGCAGTTCGAGAAGGCGGTGTCCGCATGAGCCTCGCCGACGCCGTCGCCCACCTCTCCCCCGAGCGCTGGGACCGGGCCAACCGCCTCCTGATCCGCAAGGCCCTCGCCGAGTTCACGCACGAGCGGCTGATCACGCCCGAGAAGTCCACGGGCGACGCGTACGTCGTCCGCTCCGACGACGGCAAGACCGAGTACCGCTTCACCGCCGCCGTCCGTGCCCTGGACCACTGGCAGGTGGACGCCGACTCGATCACCCGCCACCGCGACGGCACGGACCTCCCGCTCGCCGCGCTGGACTTCTTCATCGAGCTGAAGGAGTCGCTGGGCCTGAGCGACGCGATCCTGCCCGTCTACCTGGAGGAGATCTCCTCCACCCTCTCCGGCACCTGCTACAAGCTCACCAAGCCGAAGCTCACCTCCGCCGAGCTGGCGAACAGCGGCTTCCAGGCCGTCGAGACCGGTATGACCGAGGGCCACCCCTGCTTCGTCGCCAACAACGGGCGGCTCGGCTTCGGCATCCACGAGTACCTGTCGTACGCCCCCGAGACCGCGAGCCCGGTCCGGCTGGTGTGGCTGGCCGCGGACCGCTCGCGGGCGGCGTTCACGGCCGGCGTCGGGATCGAGTACGAGTCCTTCGTACGGGACGAGCTGGGCGAGGCGACCGTCGACCGCTTCCACGGCGTCCTGCGCGAGCGCGGCCTGGACCCGGCCGACTACCTGTTCATCCCGGTCCACCCCTGGCAGTGGTGGAACAAGCTCACCGTCACCTTCGCCGCCGAGGTCGCCCGCGGGCACCTGGTCTGCCTCGGCGAGGGCGACGACGAGTACCTGGCGCAGCAGTCCATCCGCACCTTCTTCAACACCTCGCACCCCGAGAAGCACTACGTGAAGACGGCCCTGTCCGTCATCAACATGGGCTTCATGCGCGGCCTGTCGGCGGCGTACATGGAGGCGACGCCGGCCATCAACGACTGGCTGGCCCAGCTCATCGAGGGCGACCCGGTGCTGAAGTCGACGGGCCTGTCGATCATCCGGGAGCGGGCGGCCGTCGGCTACCGGCACCTGGAGTACGAGCAGGCCACCGACCGCTACTCGCCGTACCGCAAGATGCTGGCGGCGCTGTGGCGGGAGAGCCCGGTGCCGTCCCTCCAGGACGGGGAGTCCCTGGCCACGATGGCGTCGCTCGTGCACGTCGACCACGAGGGCGCGTCCTTCGCGGGCGCGCTGATCGAGCGGTCGGGGCTCGCGCCCACCGAGTGGCTGCGGCACTACCTGCGGGCCTACTTCGTCCCGCTGCTGCACAGCTTCTACGCCTACGACCTGGTCTACATGCCGCACGGCGAGAACGTGATCCTGGTCCTGAAGGACGGGGTCGTGCAGCGCGCCATCTACAAGGACATCGCCGAGGAGATCGCGGTGATGGACCCGGACGCGGTGCTGCCGCCGGAGGTCGCCCGGATCGCGGTCGAGGTCCCGGAGGACAAGAAGCTCCTGTCGATCTTCACGGACGTCTTCGACTGCTTCTTCCGCTTCCTCGCCGCGAACCTCGCGGGCGAGGGGATCGTGGAGGAGGACGACTTCTGGCGGACGGTCGCGGACGTCACCCGCGAGTACCAGGAGTCGGTGCCGGAACTGGCCGAGAAGTTCGACCGGTACGACATGTTCGCGCCGGAGTTCGCGCTGTCCTGCCTCAACCGGCTCCAACTGCGCAACAACGAGCAGATGGTGGACCTCGCCGACCCGTCCGGCGCGCTCCAGCTGATCGGAAACCTGAAGAACCCCATCGCGGGCCGGTAGCGAAGGGCCCCGGCGAAAGGGCCAGCACAGACGGGCGGGCACCCCGGAGACGGTCCTCCGGGGTGCCCGTCGGGCGTTGCGGGTCAGCCCGTCTGCCAGGGCACCTGCGGCGACCGGTAGTAGTCGATCCCCAGCGCCTCCCAGCGCGGTGCCTGCTCGGCGAGCCGCACCTTGTAGGTGTCCCAGTCGTGCGTCTTCGCCGGGGACCAGCCCAGCTCGGCGACGCCCGGCAGCCTCGGGAAGGCCATGAAGTCGATCTGGTCCGGGGTCTCCAGGGTCTCCGTCCACATCGGCGCCTCGACGCCGCGGATCGCGGAGGCCGGGGCGCCCGGCAGATAGGCGGCCGGATCCCAGTCGTAGGACCGCTGCACCTCCACGTAGCCCGCCCAGGACAGGCCCAACGGGGTGTCCTTGTTGTACTTCATATCCAGGTACGTCCGGTCGGCCGGGGAGAGGATCAGTCCGGTCCCGTTCCGCGCGGCCTCGGCGACCTGGCCCTTCTCCGCGTCGCTGGTGCGGTCCAGGCCCCAGTACTGGACGAGCGCGCCCTCGGCCGGGTTGGCTCCGGCCAGCTGGTGCCAGCCGATGACCGTCTTGCCGTACTTCGCGACGACCGGCTGCACCCGGTCCATGAACTTCACGAAGTCCTCGTGCGGGGTGGAGTGCGCCTCGTCGCCGCCGATGTGGAGGTAGCGGCCCGGGGTGAGCGCGGCGATCTCGCGCACGACGTCGTCCACGAAGTCGTACGTGACCTCCTTGTTCACGCACAGCGAGCTGAAGCCGACCTTGATGCCGGTGTACAGCGAGGGTGCCACGCCGTCGCAGTTCAGCTCGGCGTAGGAGGCGAGGGCCGCGTTGGTGTGGCCCGGCATGTCGATCTCGGGGATCACCTCCAGGTGGCGGGAGGCGGCGTAACGGAGGATCTCCTGGTAGTCGGCCTTGGTGTAGTAGCCGCCGGGGCCGCCGCCGACCTCCGTGGAGCCGCCGTAGGTCGCCAGGCGCGGCCAGGAGTCGATGGCGATGCGCCAGCCCTGGTCGTCGCTGAGGTGCAGGTGGAGCTTGTTGTACTTGTAGAGGGCGACCCGGTCGATGTAGCGCTTGACCTCGTCGACGGTGAAGAAGTGCCGGGAGACGTCCAGCATGGCGCCGCGCCAGCCGTAGCGCGGGGTGTCCTCGATGGTGCCGCCCGCGACCAGCCAGGGGCCGGGCTGCGCGGAGTCCTTCTCGACGGCGGCGGGCAGGAGCTGACGCAGGGTCTGGACGCCGTGGAAGAGACCGGCGGCCTTGCGGGCCGTGATGGTGACGCCGTCGCGGCCGCTGTCCAGGCGGTAGCCCTCGTCGCCGTAGGGGCCCTTGTCCAGGCGGAGTTGTATGCCGCCGTGGCCGTGGGAGGTGACGGGGAGTCGGTAGCCGGTGGAGGGCCGCAGCAGGTCCGCCAGGTAGTCGCCGACGCGGCGGGCCTCGCGCGAGTCGTCGACGCGGATGTGGGTGCCGCGGGTGATGCGGTACGGGGAGCCGCCCGGGTCGACCGACGCGGGGGCCGGAATCACCCGGTCCAGGGGAGTCGTCGCCGGCGTCCTACGGTCCGGCGCCGCGCCGGTGGTCATGGCGCCGACCGCGGCGACCAGCAGCAGCGAGCCCAGGATCCGGGTCAGTCGGGGAGTCGTTCTGTGGTGCCGTCGAAGAGGTCTCACGTGCGCTCCCTTCACGATGGTGCACAGATGGGGGTGTAGACCACTCTCTCTCACAACCGCCGTACGCAGAAGCGGTGAAACAATCCGCGCATGGCGGAAATCATCCAGAAGGACGGAACGTGGGTCTTCGACGGCGACACCCTGCGGCTGACTCCCGGGCGGGACAAGAACGTCAGCCTGCTCCGCAGGGAACTGGGTGAACTACTCGTCCCGCTGGCGGCGTTGGCGGGCATATCGTTCGAGCAGGGCAAGAAGTCGGGGCGGCTGCGGCTGCGTCTGCGGGACGGCGCCGACCCGTTGCTGCACGCGACCGGCGGCCGGCTGACCGAGCCGCACGACCCGTACCAGCTGACCGTGGAGTCCGACCGGTACGGCGTCGCCGAGTACTTCGCGGACGAGGTGCGCAACGCCCTGCTGCTCGACCAGGTTCCGTCCGGCCCGGTGGACGCCTACCTGCTGCCCGGCCCCTCCGTGCCGCTGTCGGTGTCCGCCGGGGACGGCGTCGCGAGCTTCGACGGCGAACGCGTGCGCCTGGAGTGGAAGTGGCAGGCGGAGGACGCCAAGTCGGCCGCCGGCACCCGCACCCTCCCCCTCA
The DNA here is from genome assembly GCF_042268605.1 of Streptomyces sp. NPDC056296. Taxonomy (NCBI): domain Bacteria; kingdom Bacillati; phylum Actinomycetota; class Actinomycetes; order Kitasatosporales; family Streptomycetaceae; genus Streptomyces; species Streptomyces sp. NPDC056296. The sequence goes on from NZ_JBHJRX010000030.1 coordinate 27,215, forward strand.
CCGACATCACCGCGGTGGAGTGGCAGCCGACGGTCGGGCTGGAGAACGGCCACCTCCGCTTCACCGTGCGGGCGGCGCCGACCAAGGCGCCGCCCAAGTACGACCCCAACGCGGTGGAGCTGTGGGGCTTCAAGAGGGACCCGCTGATGGCGCTGGTGGCGGCGGCCGTGCAGGCCCGCCTCCCGCACCCGGCCGCACCGGCGGCCCGCGCCGCCCTGGAGGACGCCCGGCCCGCCGAGGACGCGCCCGCCCCGGCCCCCGCCACCGCCGAGGACGACCACGACGCGCTGCTGCGCCGGCTGCGGGAACTGGGCGAACTGCACCGCTCCGGGATCCTGACGGACGAGGAGTTCACCCTGGCGAAGCAGGCGGTACTGAAGCGGATGTAGCCCCGCACACCCGGCACGCTTGCCCGAAATCGGGCAGGATTCTTGCGAAACCCTCACCCGTACCCCAGGATCTACCGGGTGCACGACGAACTCGTTGATCATCTGACGCGGTCCACCCCCCTGAGCCGGGGCGAGGCACTGCGCGTGATCCAGGACGTGCTCGCCTACTTCGACGAGACGACCGAGGAGTACGTCCGTCGCCGCCACCGCGAGCTCCAGGCCCAGGGCCTGGTGAACGCGACGATCTTCGAACGGATCGAGGCGGACCTGAAATACCGGGCGGTCGCACCGCCGGAGCTGTCGCTCCGCCAGCTGCGCCGCATCGTCTACGGCTGAGAAGCCGAAGAGGAACACGAGGTTTACGTATACATGTGCGGAATCGTCGGATACATCGGCAAGCGTGACGTCGCCCCCCTGCTCCTTGAGGGCCTCCAGCGCCTGGAGTACCGCGGCTACGACTCGGCGGGCATCGTCGTCACCTCGCCGAAGGCGGCCGGCCTGAAGATGGTCAAGGCCAAGGGCCGGGTCCGCGACCTGGAGGCCAAGGTCCCGGCGCGCTTCAAGGGCACCACCGGCATCGCCCACACCCGCTGGGCCACCCACGGCGCCCCGTCCGACCTGAACGCCCACCCACACATGTCGGCCGACAACAAGGTCGCCGTCGTCCACAACGGCATCATCGACAACGCCGGCGACCTGCGCCGCAAACTGGAGGCGGACGGCGTCGTGTTCCTCTCCGAGACCGACACCGAGGTCCTCGTCCACCTCATCGCCCGCTCCGAAGCGGACAAGCTGGAGGACAAGGTCCGCGAGACCCTCCGGCTGATCGAGGGCACCTACGGCATCGCCGTGATGCACGCCGACTTCCCCGAGCGCATCGTCGTCGCCCGCAACGGCTCGCCGGTCGTCCTCGGCATCGGCGAGAAGGAGATGTTCGTCGCCTCGGACATCGCCGCGCTGGTCGCCCACACCCGCCAGATAGTCACCCTCGACGACGGCGAGATGGCCACCCTCAAGGCCGACGACTTCCGCACGTACACCACCGAGGGCACCCGCACCACCGCCGAGCCGACCACCGTGGAGTGGGAGGCGGCCTCCTACGACATGGGCGGCCACGACACGTACATGCACAAGGAGATCCACGAGCAGGCCGAGGCCGTGGACCGCGTGCTGCGCGGCCGGATCGACGACCGCTTCTCCACCGTGCACCTCGGCGGCCTCAACCTGGACGCCCGCGACGCGCGTGCCGTGCGCCGGGTGAAGATCCTGGGCTGCGGCACCTCGTACCACGCGGGCCAGATCGGCGCCCAGATGATCGAGGAGCTGGCCCGCATCCCCGCGGACGCCGAGCCCGCCTCCGAGTTCCGCTACCGCAACGCGGTCGTCGACCCCGACACCCTGTACATCGCCGTCTCCCAGTCCGGTGAGACGTACGACGTGCTGGCCGCCGTGCAGGAGCTGAAGCGCAAGGGCGCCCGCGTCCTCGGCATCGTCAACGTGGTCGGCTCGGCGATCGCCCGCGAGGCCGACGGCGGCATGTACGTGCACGCCGGCCCCGAGGTCTGCGTCGTCTCCACCAAGTGCTTCACCAACACCTGCGTCGCCTTCGCGCTGCTCGCCCTGCACCTGGGCCGCACCCGCGACCTCTCGGTCCGCGACGGCAAGCGGATCATCGAGGGGCTGCGCAAGCTGCCCGCGCAGATCGCCGAGATGCTGGAGCAGGAGGAGGACATCAAGAAGCTGGCCGCGCAGTACGCCGACGCCCGCTCGATGCTCTTCATCGGCCGCGTGCGGGGCTACCCGGTCGCCCGCGAGGCCTCCCTGAAGCTCAAGGAGGTCTCCTACATCCACGCCGAGGCCTACCCGGCCTCCGAGCTGAAGCACGGCCCGCTCGCGCTGATCGAGCCGGCCCTGCCGACGGTCGCGATCGTGCCGGACGACGACCTGCTGGAGAAGAACCGCGCGGCCATGGAGGAGATCAAGGCCCGCAGCGGCCAGATCCTCGCCGTCGCCCACCAGGACCAGGAGAAGGCCGACCACACCATCGTCGTCCCGAAGAACGAGGACGAGCTGGACCCGATCCTCATGGGCATCCCCCTCCAACTCCTCGCGTACCACACGGCCCTGGCCCTGGGCCGGGACATCGACAAGCCGCGCAACCTCGCTAAGTCGGTGACGGTGGAGTAGCGCCCCGTTTGTGGCTTTCAGGGGCGCGGAAAACTGCGCGACAAGCCACGACGCACCGCACGGGCAAGACAACCGAACGGCCCCCCTCGTGTGCCACCACACACGCGGGGGGCCGTCCCGTCGCCGGGGGGCCGCCCAACCCCCAGCCGGCGGCAGCTAACCGGTGGCCGTCACGCCCCGGCCCGCACCGCGCCCGCGCAAGGCCGTGGGCCAGTGCGCCAGAACCGCCGTCGCCGCGTACCAGGCGACCACCCCCGCCGCGACGGCGAACCATCCGCCCGCCTTCCCCAGCGCCTCACCGTCCGCGAAGGCAGCGATCGAAAGCAGCAGCAGGGACACGCAGAGCAGCCCGTACACCCCCTGCCCGAGCAGGTCGCCGCCGGCGAACGTCAGGGAGAGGACGACGAGGGCGAACAGGAGCAGGAAGAGTCCCGCCGCGTTGGCGGAGACCTGGCCGCCGACCGAGACGGCCCAGGTGAACCACAGCGCGCCGAGCACGGTGAAGGCCGTACCGGAGGCGGTGTCCCGGTCGCGCAGGGCCAGCAGACCGGCGACGAAGAGGGCGACGCCGCCGACGTACTGGGCGACGGTGACGGCGTCGGCCGCCGTCACGCCGTCGACCACGCCGGTGTGGCCGACGCCGAAGGCCAGCAGGGTGACGCCGAGAGCGAGTCGGCCGACGATCGTGGTGGTGCTTCCCGCGGAGACGTCATTGTCCACGGCGGGCTCCCTTCATGCATGTGCGGTTGTACGGTGACCCGTATATGCCCTTCACAAGGGCACAAACAACCTCTACGCGTCGGTAGGTTCACGCTGCATGACGGGAAGGGGCGCCACCTCGAGCCGCCGAGTCGGCTACGGGATGACCACCACGGGCCGCTTCGCCCGCTTGGCGAGCCGGCCGGCGACGGAGCCGAAGAGGCGGCCCACCAGGCCGTGGCTGGAGCCGACGACGATGGCGTCCGCCTCGTACTCCCGGCCCACCTCCTCGAGTTCGTGGCAGATGTCGCCGCCACGCTCGACCAGGATCCAGGGCACCTCGGCGAGGTAGTCCGCGCACGCCAGCTCCAGACCCAGCACCTCGGTGCGGTGGTCCGGTACGTCGACGAAGACGGGGGGCTCGCAGCCGGCCCACACGGTGGTGGGCAGCCGGTTGGCGACGTGCACGATGACCAGGCCGGAGCCGAGCCGGCGTGCCATGCCGATGGCGTACGCGAGGGCACGCTCACTGGATGTGGAGCCGTCGAAGCCGACGACGACACCGTGCTTGAAGGCTGGGTCGCACGACTGGCGTGGCTCTTCGGCCGCCAGGGGCTCGGCCGCCGTAGGTTCGGCGACGGGCCGCTTGCGGTCCGCGGGTTCGAAGAATTCGTGACCGGCCATGGCTGTCTCGGCGTTTTTATCCTCTATGGGGGACAACAGTGTGCGGCGGAGCTGTGTGTCCGGGAATGGTCTTCCCAAGCCCATACCCCCAAGGGTACGGCGCCACGCCTCCTTCGCCCAGATCCCGCGTACGGTCCGCCGCGGGTTCCCCGGAGCATGCCCGAGGGGGCGCCCGTAACGCAATGGTTGCTGCGCTGTACAGGCGGTTTGCACAGGATTCAACTGTCGGTGATCGGTCGTGACCGGCGCTTCGCACAAGCGTTGATCTCCATGCCGCCAGCCCCAGGGAGGACGCATGTCCGGACCGCACCAGCCCCCCGAGCCGCCGTCCGGTGCACCCGCCCTCCCCGATCCGGCCGCGCCGCCCCGGGACGGCGTCACCGACCTCGTCCGCTGGGCGGCCTTCAGCTGCTTCCTCGTCCCGGTCGTACTCCTCTGGTACGGCACCTCCTTCGCCGGCACCGCCGGCACGGCCCTCGGCCTGGCCGCCGTCACCGGCGCCTGCCGCCTGCTGCTGCGCCGCTCCGAGCGCGCCGCGGCCCGGCCGACCGGCGGGAATCGCCCGGCGGGGGCCGGACGCCGGCACCGGGCCGGGCCGCCCACACGCAGGAGCGGACGGCACGCCGGGGAAAAGACACCGGTCGACTGACCGGTTTCCGCGCACGCGTCCGCTTCTTTTCAGCCAACTTCTGATGGTGGCTCATCCCTGTCCCCCACCACCCCCCAACCCCCGTTCCACCTGCACGGAAAGGGTCTCAGGGACCCTGCGCACCCTACGGGGATTGGCCACTGCGACAAGGCGCACTTCCCTGTGGCGCCCCGGAGTGCCACGCTTCGTGATCGACTGCTTCACGCCAAGTTGCCATGTCGACAATGTCCCAGGTGCCGAACCGGCCACCTCGGCGCGATGGGACACAGTAGATTCGATCTTGACTGTCTACGGCGGGGGACTCGTGCAGGACCGAGGGGAAACGTGTTGGAGCGACAGACCCGAAAGGATCAGGGCGCCGCGACCACCGAGGGGGGCTTAGCAGTTATGAGCCACGACTCCACTGCCGCGCCGGAATCGGCGGCCCGGAAGCTCTCCGGTCGACGCCGCAAGGAGATCGTCGCGGTGCTGCTGTTCAGCGGCGGCCCCATCTTCGAGAGTTCCATACCGCTGTCGGTGTTCGGGATCGACCGCCAGGACGCCGGCGTGCCGCGCTACCGGCTGCTGGTGTGCGCCGGCGAGGAGGGCCCGCTGCGGACCACGGGCGGCCTGGAACTCACCGCGCCCCAGGGCCTGGAGGCGATCTCCCGGGCCGGCACCGTCGTGGTGCCCGCCTGGCGGTCGATCACCTCTCCGCCACCGGAGGACGCGCTCGACGCACTGCGCCGGGCGCACGAGGAGGGCGCCCGCATAGTCGGGCTGTGCACCGGCGCTTTCGTGCTCGCGGCGGCGGGCCTGCTCGACGGCCGCCCCGCGACCACCCACTGGATGTACGCGCCGACGCTGGCCAAGCGCTATCCGTCGGTGCACGTCGATCCGCGCGAACTGTTCGTGGACGACGGCGACGTGCTGACGTCGGCGGGCACCGCGGCCGGCATCGACCTGTGCCTGCACATAGTGCGCACGGACCACGGCAACGAGGCGGCCGGCGCGCTGGCCCGCCGCCTGGTGGTCCCGCCGCGCCGCTCGGGCGGCCAGGAGCGCTACCTCGACAGGTCTTTACCGGAGGAGATCGGCGCCGACCCGCTCGCCGAGGTCGTCGCCTGGGCGCTGGAGCACCTCCACGAGCAGTTCGACGTGGAGACGCTGGCGGCCCGCGCGTACATGAGCCGCCGTACCTTCGACCGCCGCTTCCGGTCACTCACCGGCAGCGCCCCGCTGCAGTGGCTGATCACCCAGCGGGTGCTTCAGGCGCAGCGCCTGCTGGAGACGTCCGACTACTCGGTGGACGAGGTCGCGGGCCGCTGCGGCTTCCGCTCCCCGGTGGCACTGCGCGGCCACTTCCGCCGCCAGCTCGGTTCGTCCCCGGCCGCCTACCGGGCGGCCTACCGGGCCCGCCGCCCGCAGGGCGACCGCGCCGTGGACCCGGAGTCGTCCGGTGGCCCACGGCCCAGCGCACCGCCGGAGCCGGCCCCGCTGTCGGCGGAGAACGCGGTCCCGTTCCAGTCCCGCCGCACGGCAGCACCGCTGCCCGCCGCGGCGGCGAGCCTGCCGGGGCAGCGCAGCGCGCCGTGAACCCGTGAACGCCGGGCGGGCGTGGTCAGCCCGTCCGGCGTTTGAGGACGAGGCCGTCCAGGCCGAAGCGGGGGCCTGGGGGCGGCAGCCCCCAGCGAGCCCGGCACCGACGCCGAGGACCGGAAGACAGGCGCCCCCCGTAAAGTGTCCGCATGAACGATCGCATGGTGTGGATCGACTGCGAGATGACCGGCCTCTCGCTGTCCGACGACGCTCTCATCGAGGTGGCCGCCCTCGTCACCGACTCCGAGCTGAACATCCTCGGGGAAGGCGTCGACATCGTCATCCGTCCGCCGGAGCGGGCCCTGGAGACGATGCCGGAGGTGGTGCGTCAGATGCACACCGCGTCCGGCCTGCTCGCCGAGCTCGACGGCGGCACGACGCTGGCGGACGCCGAGGCGCAGGTCCTGGCCTACGTCCAGGAGCACGTGAAGGAGCCCGGCAAGGCCCCGCTGTGCGGCAACTCGGTCGGCACCGACCGCGGCTTCCTGCTGAGGGACATGGCGACGCTGGAGGACTACCTCCACTACCGGATCGTCGACGTCTCCTCGATCAAGGAGCTGGCCCGCCGCTGGTACCCGAGGGCGTACTTCAACAGCCCCAAGAAGAACGGCAACCACCGCGCGCTCGCCGACATCCGCGAATCCATCGCCGAACTGCGCTACTACCGGGAAGCGGTCTTCGTCCCGCAGCCCGGTCCCGACTCCGAAACCGCCAAGGCGATCGCCGCGAAGCACGTCCTGCCCGCCAGCTAAAAGGCGTGCGCGAGCACCCCTTCGGACCCTGTACACTTTTTCTCAGCCGGTCGGGGAAGCCCACCACGGGTTCCGAAGACCGGCCATGGTGGGTGTAGCTCAGTTGGTAGAGCACCTGGTTGTGGTCCAGGTGGCCGCGGGTTCAAGTCCCGTCACTCACCCTGATCCGTCAGCCGGTGACCTTCGCGAGAAGGTCACCGGCTGACTGCGTTCCCTGGCACACCGTCCCTCGCACACCGGACCGACGACGAGGCCGCGCAGCGGCCGATGCCCCCGGGGAGAGGTCACCGGCCGACGCCCCGCCTCCCCCCGCCGGCGTCACGACGACGCCCGTTCCACCAGCTCCGTCGCCAGCACCACCTGGTGTCGCTCCAGCCCCCGCGAGGCCGCCGGGCGGCGGTCCGCGATCTCGGTCAGCAGCAGGTCTATCATCGCGCGGCCCATCTCCTCGATGGGCTGCCGCACGCTGGTCAGCGGCGGCTCCATGTGGCGGGCTATGGCCGAGTCGTCGTAGCCGACCAGCGCCACGTCGTCCGGGATGCGGCGGCCCGCCTCGCGCAGGGCCTGGCGGGCGCCGGCCGCGGTGACGTCCGAGCCGGCGAAGACGGCGTCCAGGTCGGGGCGGCGGCGCAGCAGTTCCACCATGGCGCCGCGCCCGCCCTCCTCCGTGAAGTCCCCCGCCTCGATCAGCTGTTCGTCCGCGGGGTGGCCCGCGTCGCGCAGGGCCTCGCGGTAGCCGTCGACGCGCCGCTGGGCACCGTAGACGTCGAGGCGGCCGGTGATGTGCGCGATGTGGCGGCGGCCGCGGGACAGCAGGTGTTCGACGGCCGAGCGGGCGCCGCCGTAGTTGTCCGAGTCCACCGACGCCAGCGACTCCCGGGCCGAGCGCGGGCCGCTGATCACCGCGGGGATCTCCAGCTGGGACAGCAGGTCGGGCAGCGGATCGTCGGCGTGCACCGAGACCAGCAGGACGCCGTCCACGCGGTGCGCGGCCAGGTACTGGGCGAGCCGCTGCCGCTCCCGGTCGCTGCCCGCGAAGATCAGCAGCAGTTGCATCTCGGTGTCGGACAGTTCGGAGCCGACGCCCTTCAGCATGTCCGAGAAGTACGGTTCCGCGAAGAAGCGGGTCTCCGGCTCGGGCACCACCAGCGCGATGGCGTCCGTGCGGTTCGCGGCCAGGGCGCGCGCCGCCGTGTTCGGAACGTAGCCGAGTTCCGCGACCGCCGCCTCCACCGCCGCCCGGGTCGCGTCGCTGACCCGGGGCGAGCCGTTGATCACCCGGGAGACCGTGCCTCTGCCGACGCCCGCCCGTGCCGCCACCTCTTCGAGGGTGGGCCGGCCACCGCTCCGCCCACGCGCTCCGTGGCTTGCCATCGGCTCCGCCTCCCGTCGACACCCCCGCACTCTGCGGCTGGCCTGGAATTTAACAGGCCGGTCGGGTGTAATGACCGGCTCCGGGCCGCCGCCCGCCGTACGGAGGTGCCTCGACGCCGCTCGCGGCGTCCAGTTAACAGGCCGATAACTGAACGCACTTCGTCGCGTCCGCTCCCTTGACACCCCCGCCCGGACCGACGACTCTTCAACACATCACTTGTGGGAGCGCTCCCACACTACCTGGCACATACACATCCCGCACGTTCCCCGCCCGAGCCGCAGCGTCGGACGAACCACATGAAGCAGCGGTCCCAACCATGTAGTTGGCCGGGGGGTCGGCACGTCAGGGCAACAGGAGGACGCAATGCGAGCAGCACGCAATCGATCCGCCCGCAGGGCGGTGGTCGTCGCGGCCATCGCGTCGCTGGGCGCCGGGCTGCTGGCCGGCTGCGCCGACGACGGCAACGACGAGGACAGCACGTCGTCGGGCGACAGCAGCGGCAAGACCACCATCACCCTCGGCCTGTTCGGCGCCATGGGCTTCAAGGAGGCCGGCCTCTACGAGGAGTACGAGAAGCTCAACCCCGACATCAACGTCGAGGAGACCGTCACCGAGCGGAACGAGAACTACTACCCCGCTCTGGTCAACCACCTCACCACCGAGAGCGGCCTGCAGGACATCCAGGCCATCGAGGTCGGCAACATAGCCGAGGTCGTCGAGACCCAGGCGGACAAGTTCGCCGACATGTCCAAGGTCGAGGGCGTCCAGCCGGGCAGTTGGCTGGACTGGAAGTGGAAGCAGGGCGTCACCAAGGACGGCCAGGCGGTCGGCCTCGGCACCGACATCGGCCCGATGGCCATCTGCTACCGCAAGGACCTCTTCGAGAAGGCGGGCCTGCCCACCGACCGCGACGAGGTCGGCGCCCTGTGGGCCGGCGACTGGAAGAAGTTCGTCGAGGCCGGCGAGAAGTACAAGAAGAGTGCCGGCAAGGACACCTACTTCATGGACTCCCCCGGCGGTCTGATCAACGCCATCCTCAGCAGTGAGGAGGAGAGGTTCTACGACTCCTCCGGCGAGGTCGTCTACAAGACCAACCCCGCCGTCAAGGAGGCCTTCGACCTGACCGCGAAGGCCGCCGAGGAGGGCCTGGTCCAGGCGCAGACCCAGTTCCAGCCGGCCTGGGATCAGACCATCGCGAACAGCCAGTTCGCCACCGTCGCCTGCCCGCCGTGGATGCTCGGTTACATCAAGGGCAAGTCGCAGCCCGAGGCGGCCGGCAAGTGGGACGTGGCCGTGGCTCCGAAGTCCGGCAACTGGGGCGGCTCCTTCCTGGGCGTGCCCAAGAGCGGCAAGAACGTGAAGGAGGCGCAGAAGCTGGTCGCCTGGCTGACCGCGCCGGAGCAGCAGGCGAAGCTCTTCGCCGTGCAGGGCAGCTTCCCGAGCGCCCCGGCCGCCTACAAGCTGCCCCAGGTGACGGACGCGAAGAACGAGATGACCGGTGCCGCGCCGATCGGTGACATCTTCGCCAAGGCCGCCGAGGCCATCCCGGCCCAGGTGATCGGCCCGAAGGACCAGATCATCCAGCAGGGTCTGACCGACAACGGCGTCATCCTCGTCACCCAGGGCAAGTCGCCCGAGGAGGCCTGGGAGAACGCCACCAAGACCATCGACAACAATCTGGAGAAGTGACCGGAATGACCACCCGGCACGACACCGCCGCGCCCCCCGCGAAGGGGGGCGCGGCCCCGGGCCGACCGCCCGGTGACGCGGTCTCCCCCGAGGCGGCGAGGAAGCGGGCCCGGCTCTCCCGCCGCTGGCAGCGGGACATGCGCTGGAGCCCGTACGCGTTCGTCGCCCCGTTCTTCGTGTTCTTCGCCGCGTTCGGCCTGTTCCCGCTGATCTACACCGGTTGGGCCTCGCTGCACACGGTGGAGCTGACGGCGCCCACCGACATGGCGTGGACGGGGCTGGACAACTACACCAGGATCTTCGACGACGACTTCTTCTGGAACGCCGCGAAGAACACGCTGACCATCGGCATCATCTCCACGGTGCCGCAGCTGATGATGGCGATGGGTCTGGCGCACATCCTCAACTACAAGCTGCGCGGCTCCACCTTCTACCGCGTCATCATGCTCGCGCCGTACGCCACGTCGATCGCCGCCGCCGCGCTGGTCTTCGTGCTGCTCTTCGGCCGCGACTACGGCATGATCAACTGGGTTCTCGACTCGGTGGGCCTGGGCAAGGTCGACTGGCAGAACGACAAGTGGGCGTCCCAGTTCGCCGTCTCGTCGATCGTCATCTGGCGCTGGACCGGCTACAACGCGCTGATCTACCTGGCGGCGATGCAGGCGATCCCGCAGGACCTGTACGAGTCGGCGGCGCTGGACGGTGCCAGCCGGTGGCGGCAGTTCATCCACGTCACGCTGCCCGCGCTGCGTCCGACGATCCTGTTCACGGTCGTCGTCTCGACCATCGGCGCCTCGCAGCTGTTCGGTGAGCCACTGCTGTTCGACGCCAACAAGGGCGCCTCGGGCGGCGGCCAGCACCAGTTCCAGACGCTCGGCCTGTACCTGTACGAGCAGGGCTGGGTCAACCAGCACCTGGGCCGCGCCTCCGCGATCGCCTGGACGATGTTCCTGATCCTCATCGTGATCGGGCTCGTCAACTACGTCATCTCGCGCCGGCTGCGCGCCAGTGGTTAAGGAGAACCGGCCGTGACGACGACCCTGACGAAACCCCCGGCCGAGCCGGTGTCCGAGCCTGACCGGCGACGCCGCCGGTCCAAGGCGTCCCGGGCCGGCGGGCAACTGCACGCCGGACCGATCGCGTACATCATCCTCGCCCTGTTCACGCTCGGCTCGCTGTTCCCGCTGGTGTGGACGGCGATCGCCGCCTCCCGCGACAACCAGCGGCTGGCCCAGACCCCGCCGCCGCTCTGGTTCGGCTCCAACCTCTTCGACAAACTGGAGATCGCCTGGAACGACGCCAACCTGGGCGAGGCGATCCTCAACACCACGATCGTCGCGGGGATCTCCTCGGCCACCGTCGTCTTCATGGCGACGATCGCCGGCTTCGCCTTCGCCAAGCTGAAGTTCCGGGGGCGCAACGCGCTGATGCTGGTCGTGGTCGGCACGATGATGGTGCCGCCGCAGCTCAGCGTCATCCCGCTGTACATGATGGTCGCCAAGCTGGACTGGTCCGACCAGCTCCAGGCGGTGATCTTCCCGTCCCTGGTCAGCGCGTTCGGCGTGTTCTTCATGCGGCAGTACCTGCTCCAGGCGCTGCCGGACGAGATCATCGAGGCCGCCCGCGTGGACGGCGCCAGCAGCTGGCGGGTGATCTGGCACGTGGTGTTCCCGACGGCGCGGCCCGCGATGGCCGTGCTGGGCATGCTGACGTTCGTGCAGGTGTGGAACGACTTCCTGTGGCCGTTCCTGGTGCTGACGCAGAACGGCAATCCGACCGTGCAGGTCGCGGTGGCGGGCCTCGGCCGCGGCTTCACCCCCGACCAGGCCCTGATCATGGCCGGCGCGCTGCTCGGCACGCTGCCCCTGCTGCTGGTCTTCGCGATCTTCGGCAAGCAGATCGTGGGCGGCATCATGCAGGGCGCCGTCAAGGGCTGACACCTCACCTCGGGGGCCGGGTCACCGCCGCCCCGGCCCCGCCCTCCCCCCTCGCCATCACTACACGTCGGTCTTTCCGACCCGTCACGACCTGCTATGGGAGCGCTTCCATGCTTGAGTCCGCAACGCCGGTGACCCCGGTGACCTTCCCCCCTGCCTTCCTGTGGGGCGCCGCGACCTCGGCGTACCAGATCGAGGGCGCGGTGCGGGAGGACGGCCGTACCCCCTCGATCTGGGACACCTTCAGCCATACGCCGGGGAAGACGGCCGGTGGCGAGACCGGTGACATCGCTGTCGACCACTACCACCGCTACCGCGACGACGTGGCGCTGATGTCCGAGCTGGGTCTGGGCGCCTACCGCTTCTCCATCTCCTGGCCCCGGGTGCAGCCGACCGGCCGCGGCCCCGCGGTCCAGCGCGGCCTGGACTTCTATAGGCGCCTGGTGGACGAGCTGCTGGCCGCCGGGATCAAGCCGGCCGTCACCCTCTACCACTGGGACCTGCCGCAGGAGCTGGAGGACGCGGGCGGCTGGCCCGAGCGGGACACGGCCTACCGGTTCGCCGAGTACGCGCAGATCGTCGGCGAGGCGCTCGGCGACCGGGTCGAGCAGTGGATCACGCTCAACGAGCCGTGGTGCACCGCCTTCCTGGGCTACGCCTCCGGGGTGCACGCCCCCGGCCGTACCGACCCGGCGGCCTCGCTGCGCGCCGCGCACCACCTGAACCTGGCGCACGGCCTGGGCACGGTGGCCCTGCGTTCGGTGATGCCGGCCCGCAACTCGGTGGCGATCAGCCTGAACACCTCCGTGGTCCGGCCGCTGTCGCGGCAGCCCGCGGACCTGGCGGCGGCACGGAAGATCGACGACCTGTCCGGCGGGATCTTCCACGGCCCGATCCTGCACGGCGCCTATCCGGCCACCCTGCTGGAGGCGACGGCGTCGGTGACCGACTGGTCGCACGTCGAGGACGGCGACCTGGGGTTGATCCGCCAGCCGCTGGACGCGATCTGCCTCAACTACTACACGCCCACCGTGGTGTCGGCGGCCGACGTCGACTCCCGTGCCCCGCGCGCCGACGGACACGGCGCGAGCGACCACTCGCCGTGGCCGGCCGCGGACGACGTGGCGTTCCACCAGCCGCCGGGCGACCGTACGGAGATGGGCTGGAGCGTCGACCCGACCGGCCTGCACGAGCTGATCATGCGCTACGACCGCGAGGCTCCCGGCCTGCCGCTGTACGTCAGCGAGAACGGCGCCGCCTACGACGACAAGCCCGGCGCGGACGGCACGGTCCACGACCCCGATCGGGTCGCCTACCTGGACGGCCACCTCAGGGCGGTCCGCCGGGCCATCGCCGACGGCGCCGACGTCCGCGGCTACTACCTGTGGTCCCTGCTGGACAACTTCGAGTGGGCCTACGGCTACGAGAAGCGGTTCGGCGCGGTGTACGTCGACTACGCCTCCCAGCAGCGCACCCCGAAGTCGAGCGCCCTCTGGTACGGGCGCGCGGCGCGTACGGGGACGCTGCCGCCGGTGGAGTCGGCCGAGTAGACCGCTGTCCCCGGGACCGGGGCCCGGGGGGGGAGGGGCGGGGCGGGGGCGCGGCATTCCACGGGGGGTGCCGCGCCCCGGCTTGTGGGGTGTGCGCCGGGTCAGTTGTAGGCGGCGAAGGCCTTCGCGAAGGCGTCCTTCTCCTGGTCGATGGAGCTGCACGTCGCGTCGGCCGCGGACTTCGGGCCACCCGGGCAGGCCTTGTCGCGGGTCGCGGACCACATCGACAGCCAGCCGATCCCCTTGGACTCGGCGAACTTCACCAGCTGGGTGGCGTCGTCGACCTTGAAGACCTCGGTGACGACGTCGTTGACGCCGATCATCGGGGTGACGGCGACCGTCTTCCAGGCCTCGCTGTCGGAGAGGCCGAGGACGCCCTTGACCTGGGCCTGGGTGGCGGTGGCGGCCTGCTCGGCGTAGGTGCCCATGTCGCCGCTGTAGGCGGGGCCGTAGTCCATCGCCATGATGTTGACGTTGTCGATCTCCACGCCGTTCTTCTTCGCGTCGGCGAGGAGGTCGACGCCCGCCTGGGTCAGGCCCTCGGGCATCACCGGCAGGGTGAAGGAGACGTCCAGGTCCGGGTGCTGCTGCTGCAGTTCGGCGATGGCCTGCGAACGACGGGTGTTGGCGGCCGTGTCGGGCAGGGCGCCGCCCTCGACGTCGAAGTCGACCTTGGTCAGCTCGTAGGTGTCCACGACCTTGCCGTACGCCGCCGCCAGCGCGTCCGCCGTCGTGCACGTCGTGGCCAGTTCGGAGCCGGCCGCGCCGCCGAAGGAGACGCGGACGTCGCCGCCCTCGGCGCGCAGGGCGCCTATCTGGTTCGCCACGGCGTCGCTCGCGAGGTCGGTGACGCCGCCCCACTTGGGGGTGCAGCCGCCGCCGTCGGTGACGAAGGCGAGGTTGTAGTTCTTCACGCCGGTCGCCTCGGCGCTCGCGACCAGGTCGAAGGCCGGGTAGAGGGAGGTGTCGACGTAGGGCGCGAAGCCGGCGCCGGTCTCGGTGCCGTTGCCGTTGCCGTTGCCGTTGCCGTTGCCGTTGCCGTTGCCGTTGCCGGGGGTCTCGGTGGGCGCCGGGGTGGTGGCCGTGTCGGTCGGTGTCGGCTCGGCGGTGGCCGTGCCGGTCGGGGTGGGGGTCGGCGTGGGCGTCGGGGCGGGGGGCTCGGTGGGGCGGCCGCTGGGCTCGGGGGTGGCGCCCTGGTCCGCCGAGCACTCGGCGTCGTCGATGAGGCAACCGGTCGGTTCGTCGGTGCCGTTGACGACCAGGCCGACCGTGACGGACTCGCCGGCCCGCAGACCGTCGCCGTCCCACTTCGGCGGGGTCACGGTGACATGCTGCCCGCTGACGCTCGACTCGGCGTTCCACAGCGAGCCGAGCTTCGCGCCGGAGGGCAGGTCGAACTCCAGGGTCCAGTCCGTCTTGGCCTGCCCGCTGTTGTTGGTGACGACGTACTGGGCTGTGTAGCCCGTCGACCACTCGCTGGTCTTCGTGTACGCGGCCCCCACTCCGGCGGCCTGGGCGGTGCCGGTGAACATCAGCGCCCCACCGCCGGCCACGGCCGCCGCGACGAGTGTGCCGATCGCCTTGTTCCTGCCACTGATCCTGCGTCGGTGTGTGCTCATCGCGTGCCTGCCTTCGCTGTTCACGGGCCCCGCCAGGGGGTGCGTGGGGGGGGTGGGGTGCGGCAGCACGCTAGCGAGCTCGAAACGGGCAAAGATCCTGATCCGGGCGCTGGTCGGCGATCTTAGGGTGCGCTTAAGGAAGGGATCGGGACCGATTAATGGTCGCGGCCGGCCGGGACTGCCGACGGCGTCGTACGGCCCCCCGGTGTCCGCGCTGCCGGGCCGGCGTCGCCCGTCCGTCCAGCTGGATCCAGATCCGCACCTCGGTGCCGCCGAGCACGGAGGAGCCGATCCGTACGTCCCCGCCCGTCGACTCCGCCAGCCGGCGCACGATGTCGAGTCCGAGCCCGGTCGACCCGTCGTTGCCCGAGCCCCGGCCCCGGGCCATCGCCGCGGCGGGGTCGGGTATGCCGGGACCCGCGTCCGAGACGAGCACGATCACCGCGTCCTCGCCGTTGTGCAGGTCGACGGCGAAGGCCGTGCCCTCGGCGGTGTGCCGGAAGACGTTGCCGAGCAGGGCGTCGAGGGAGGCGGCCAGGTCCGCGCGGGCCACGGGTATGCGCACCGGCCGGTCGGCGCCGGCCACCCGCCACTTGCGGCCCTCGTCCTCGGCGAGCGCGGACCAGAACCCCATCCGCTCACGCACCACCTCGGCCGCGTCGCAGCCGGCCCCGGGGCCGGCCGCGGCCGTCTGCGGTTTGGCGTCCCGGGCGGTGCGGATGATCGTGTCGACCTCGCGTTCCAACTGCTCGACGGCGGCCCGGGTCTGGTCGGCGGCCGGACCGTCGCCGAGCGAGGCCGCGTTGAGCCGCAGCACGGTCAGCGGGGTACGCAGCCGGTGGGACAGGTCGGCGGCCAGCTCCCGTTCGTTGGCCAGCAGTTGGACGACCTGGTCGGCCATGGAGTTGAACGCGACCGCCGCGAGGCGCAGTTCGTTCGGTCCCTCCTCCGGCACCCGCGCGCCGAGCTTGCCCTCCCCCAGTTCGTGGGCGCCCTCGACCAGGCTTTGCGCGGGCTGCACCATGCGTACGCCCAGCCGGTCGGCGACCGCGACCGAGCCGACGATCAGGGCGGCACCGACCGCGGCGAGCACCGCCCAGGCCGTGCCGACGCCGTTGGTGACCTCGGACTCGGGGACGTAGACCTCGACGACGGCGATCTCGCCGGAGCTGAGCGCGACCGGTTGGAGCAGCGTGGAGCCGCCGGTCACCTCCGTGGTGGAGGCACGGCCCATCTCGCGTACGGCGGCGATGTCCTCGTCGGTGGCGCGCTGCCGACCGATGTCGGTGCCGCCGTTCTCCTGGCCGGTCGCCGGTATGTGCACGGCCATGCCGGCGTCCGAGCCCGCGGAGGCGACGACGCGCTCAAGCTGCTCGCGTTCGGTGGTGATGGACAGTGCCGGGGCGACGGCGGCCGCTTCCCTCTCCGCGTTGGAGAAGGCGCGGTCCCGGGCCATTTCCCGGATGACCAGTCCGAGCGGGATCGCGAAGGCGACCACCACCATCGCGGTGACCGCGAGCGACACCTTGACCAGGGCCCATCTCATCGTGGTGGCTCCACTCCGGGAAGACCGGCGGCCGGCCCGGCGGACGGCTCCGTGGGCGGCTCCAGTTTCACGCCGACACCGCGCAGGGTGTGCAGATAGCGCGGCCGGGCCGCGGTCTCGCCGAGTTTGCGCCGCAGCCAGGACAGATGGACGTCGATGGTCTGGTCGTCGCCGTAGGACTGCTGCCAGACCTCGGCGAGCAGTTCCTTGCGGGGGACGACGACTCCCGGCCGGCCGGCCAGGAAGGCGAGCAGGTCGAACTCGCGGCGGGTCAGGTCGAGCCGGGCGCCGTCCAGTTCGGCCTGGCGGCGCAGCGGGTCGACGGTGAGGCCGCCGACCCGGATGACGGTCGAGGGGGCCGCCTCCGCGGGGCCGGTCCGGGCGCGGCGCAGTACGGCCGCCATCCGGGCCGACAGGTGCTCGACGGAGAACGGCTTGGTGAGGTAGTCGTCCGCGCCCGCGTTCAACAGCCGTACGACCTCCGTCTCGTCGTCCCGGGCGGTGGCGACGATCACCGGTACGTCGGTGATGCCGCGCAGCATCTTCAGCGCCTCGGAGCCGTCCAGGTCGGGCAGCCCGAGGTCGAGGATCACCACGTCGAAACGGAAATGGGCGACCTCGCGCAGCGCCTCCAGTGCCGTACCGACGCTGCGCACGGTGTGCGAGGCGTCGGTCAGATGCCGGATGAGCGCTGAGCGTACGAACTGGTCGTCCTCGACCACGAGCACACTTGCCATGGGCGGCACCGTACGCCATGCGGACCAACCCGGCTGGGGCCTGTGGACAACTCCGGCCCCGCCCCTGTTCCGCTCCGGCTCCGCGCTCGTTACGCCTCCGTTCCGTCTCCGTTCGGGCGACACGTGTGTGGCGGGTGAGGCAGTATGGCCGCGATGCGCAGAGGACTCGTACACGTACTCGCCTGGCTGCTCGCCACCGGCGCGGCGGTCACGCTGTCCTGGTGGGGCGTCCACACGGTGATGGCGGGCACGGCCTACGACCGCCCCCGCGCCCTGCCCATCACGGCGGCCGACGCGTCCGTGCGGGAGGCGCGGGAGTCGGAGGACGCCGGGGGTGGTTCGGGATCGCTGGCCTCGTCCACCAGGCGGCCGTCGCCGTCGGGCAGTCCCTCGCGGGAGGCGAGCGGGACCCCCGACGTGCGGTCCCCCGCCCCGTCGCGGACCGCGCCGTCCGCCTCCGCCTCCGCCTCCGCCGAGGCTCCGGCGAGTCCCTCGCCCACCACGTCCGGCCGGGTCAGGAGCTACGACACCGACGGCGGCCGCGCGGTCTTCGACCTCGGTACGTCGTCCGCGTCCCTGGTGTCGGCGACGCCGGGCGCGGGCTGGTCGATGCAGGTGTGGAAGACGGAGTCGTGGATCCGGGTGGAGTTCACCTCGGGCGCGGACCGGGTGTCGGTGTTCTGCACCTGGCACGACGGGCCGCCGCGGGTGGAGATCGGCAGCTACTGAGTCACTGGAAGACGGACGGGGGCGGCGCCGGGGAGGCCACCGCCGCCGCGTCCGTCACGGGTACCGCGCCGCCGGTGAAGTCGGTCAGCGCGCGGCCGTGTTCCACGCGCGCGGGGTGCGGGTCGGAGGCGGCGCGGCGGGTGAGTTCGGCGACCGGCAGCGGGTGGTCGGAGGCGACGAGGATCGCGTTGCCGAAGCGTTTGCCGCGCAGCACGGCCGGGTCGGCGACGAGGGCGAGTTCCGGGAAGCGGTCGGCGGCGGTGGCGATCTGGCCGCGCAGATGGGCGAGCGGCGGACCGTCGGCGAGGTTGGCGGCGTAGACCCCACCGGGCACGAGCGCGCGCCGCACCTCGTCCAGGAACTCGGTGGACGTCAGATGGGCCGGGGTACGGGCCCCGCTGAAGACGTCCGCGACGACCAGCTGGGCCCAGCCGTCGGGCACCTTGGCCAGCCCGGCGCGGGCGTCGGCGGAGCGCACCCGGATCCGCGCGCCGGGGTCCGGGGGAAGCTCCCGGCGGACCAGCTGGACCAGGCCGGCGTCCTTCTCGACGACCTGCTGGGTGGAGCGGGGGCGGGTGGCGGCGATGTAGCGGGCGAGAGTGAAGGCGCCGCCGCCGAGGTGCACGGCCTGGACGGGCTTGCCCGGCGGGGCGGCCAGGTCGATGACGTGCCCGAGGCGGCGCTGGTACTCGAAGGACAGGTACGCCGGGTCGTCGAGGTCGACGTGCGACTGCGGGGCACCGTCGATCAGCAGCGTCCAGGCCCGGCTCCGCTCCCGGTCCGGGATCAGCTCGGCGAGCCCGCCGTCGACGTTCTCGGCGACGGCTTCGGCGGCAGCGCGCCCGCGGCGGGCGTTCCTGGACTTTCCCATCGGCCCATTATCGGCGCACCGGGACAGCGCCGTACGGCTGGACCGGGGCGCCTCGGCTGCGGCTGTTGGCGGCCTCGATCAGCCGGGCGGCTCGGCTGCGGCTGTCCGCGGCCTCGATCAGCCGGGGCGGCTCAGCTGCAGCTGTCCGCGGCCTCGATCAGCCGAGGCGGCTCAGCTGCAGCTGTCCGCGGCCTCGATCAGGCGGGCCGCCTCGCCCAGCGCGGCCCGCAGTACCGCGGGGTCGGTCGCCAGGTCCGCCTCGCCGGGCGGCAGCAGCCAGTCGGAGCCCTCCACGGGCGGCTCGGGGCCCGGGTCGAGGCTCAGTCCGCGGCCGTCCGTCTCCGTGCAGGTGCTTCCGGGCACGTCCCAGGCGGCGGCCGTGCCCGGGGGCACCAGGAACCCCAGGGTGTCGCAGCCGTCGTCGTGGATCACGGGGCCCACCGCCTCACCGGCACCCCGCCTGAGGATGTCGACCGCCTCCAGACCCTGCCGGGTCGGCACGGTGACGACGTCGCAGGCGTCGCAGGGGGGATCGCTGATCCGTCTGGTATCCATCCCGGCCTCCACCACGAACTCCTCCTTGGACGAGCGGGTCGGGAGTCGGGGGCCTCCCGGTCCACAGGGTTCAACGCGTCGGACCGTCAACGGCTACGGCACAAGTCAGCCGCAAAGGATGGCACTTCATGGCAGATCGTGGATGAGATATCCGGTTTGTAGCCAAACACCGCGTGGTCGCTCCGTCACAGCCGGTACGTTCTTGCTCGCCGGAAACAGGGACGACAAACGGAGGAATCCGCGTAACTCGCTCCTGTCCCGGCATGGTTCGACGGTTCGCACGAGAGGACCCGGCCATGGCGTCGTCAACGGCGACCTCCGCCCAGCCCGACCGGCCACCGCGGCCGAACCTCGCCTTCCGGCGGTTGCGCGGCAGGCGCTCGCCGGCCGAGTTCGCGGCGGCGGTGCGCCGGTCCGCGCGTGAGATCGGCGAGCGGGTCAGCTGTGACGCGCGCTACATCGGCCGGGTGGAGGCGGGCGAGATCCGCTGCCCCAACTACGCGTACGAGCGGGTGTTCCTGCACATGTTCCCCGGTCGCACGCTCACCGACCTGGGGTTCGCGCCCCGCTCGTCGGTACGCGGGCGCCGGGCGCGCACCGCGGAGGACGCGCCCCCGGCGTACCCCGAAGGGTCTCCGCGCGCCACAAGTGAGAAACGAGGCGCGGGCGAGCCGTATGAGACGCAGGACACGCACGACCCGCACAACGCGCAGGACCCGCACAACACGCAGTACCCGTACGACACGCACGACAACAACGAGGAGAGCGACGTGCTGCGTCGCGCATTCATGACGAGCGGTGCCACGGTGGCCGCCGCCTCGCTGGGCCCCCTGGGGCTCGCTCTCGACGCCGCGGCGGCCCAGCGCCCCGTACGCAGGGCAGGGGCGGGCGACGCGGGCGCCCTCGAAGAAGCCGTCCGCCGGATCCGGCTGCTCGACGACCGGCACGGCGCCGACGGTCTCTACCGGCGCGCGGCGGCCCCGCTGCGTACCGCGTACGCGCTGCTGGACGCCGGCGCGACCCGGCAGGCGACAGCCGACCGGCTCTACTCGGGCGCCGGTGAACTGGCGATCTCCGTGGGCTGGCTGGCGCACGACTCCGGGCGCTTCGACGACGCGCGCTCCCACTACGCCGAGGCCCTCGCCACTTCCCGGATGACCGGCGACGCGGGCCTGGAGGCGCACGCCTTCTGCAACATGGCGTTCCTGGCCCGCGACGCCGGGCGCCCGCGCGAGGCGGTACGGGCGGCCCAGGCCGCGCAGCGCGCCGCTCGACCGCTGGGCTCGGCCCGGCTGATGTCCCTGCTCTCGCTGCGTGAGGCGGGCGGCTGGGCGGGGCTGGCCGACCGCGTCGGCTGCGAGCAGGCGCTGGCCCGCGCGCAGGCCTTCTTCGGGCGGGGCGCCTCGGACGCCGACCCCGAGTGGATGAGCTTCTACGGCGAGGCCGAGCTGGAAGGGCTGGAGGCCCAGTGCTGGTCCACCCTGGGCGACTGGCCCCGGGCGGCCCGGCACGCGCGCCGGGCGGCCGAACTGCAGGACCCGCACTTCACCCGGAACCTCGCGCTGTACTCGGCGGAACTGGCGGACGACCTGGCGCGCGGCGGCCGGCCCGACGAGGCGGCGGGGGCGGGCATGCGGGTTCTGGACCTGCTGGGCGAGGTCCAGTCGTCCCGTGTCCACACGATGCTGTCCGCGACGGCACGGGTGCTCCTCCCGCACCGGCGGGCATCGGACGTCTCGGCCTTCCTGAACCGCCACGCGGCGCTGCCGCGAACGGCGTGAACCCGGTTCACCGCTCCCCCAGCTGCGGGCAGTCGTGCCGCTGGGGCGGCACGGGTGGGCGCAGCGGCACCCCGCACCGCCGGGCAGCGCACCCACCTGCACCCGCACCAGCACCGGCACCGGCACCGGCACCGGCACCCACGTCAGCCCGCCAGATGCCCCAGGTCGTTCCAGCTCTCCAGCGCCGGTTCTCCGTACGCCCACCCCAGCACCGACAGCGACGTCGGATTCAGCCGTATCCGTGCCGCGAAGTCCAGCGGCAGCCCCAGCCACCGCGCCCCGATCGACCGGAGAATGTGCCCGTGGGCGAAGACGAGCACGTCGCCGTCCGCCTCACGCGCCCACGCGACGACCTCGTCCGCGCGCGCGGTGACGTCCGCCAGGCTCTCCCCCTCGGGCACCCCGTCCCGCCAGATCAGCCAGCCGGGCCGGACCGCCTGGATCTCGTCCGGCGTCATGCCCTCGTACGCGCCGTAGTCCCACTCCATCAGCGTGTCCCAGGCCCGGGCCCGCTCACCGAATCCGGCGAGCTCGCAGGTCTCACGCGCGCGGGACAGCGGGCTGGTGCGCACCTCGACGCCGGGCAGCCCGTCCAGCGGCGACCGGTGCAGCCGCTCGCCGAGCAGCTTGGCGCCGCGCCTGCCCTCCTCCAGGAGCGGTACGTCGGTCCTGCCGGTGTGTCTGCCGGACAGCGACCACTCCGTCTGTCCGTGCCGGGCCAGCAGGATGCGCGGTGCCATGGAGAGGGCCTTTCCGGGAGAAATGTCTGAGGGGACCACTCCATCATCGCGCACGCCGCGCGCGGGCAACCCGGCGGGCGATCCCGGCGTCTATCAGGGCCGAGGGCGCCCAGTGAAGCGGCGCGCACGAAGGCCGTAGAGTGTCACGTCCGTGTCGGACCAGGCGCGCGCGAGAACGAAGGGGGAGGGCGATCGGATTGCCGCACACCGAGACACCGGGCACCGAGGCGGCCCCCAAGACTCGACTGCGCTGGTGGACCGAACTGCCGCTCATCCTCCTCGTCTACGCCTTCTACTCCGCGGGCCGGCTCATGGTCCGGGGTGACGTCGCCGACGCCGTCGACCACGGCCTGGCCATCCTGCGCATAGAGAAGGTGCTGTTCCTCAACGCGGAGCACCCGCTCAACCGCCTCTTCACCCGCGAACCGTGGATCGGCATACCCGCCGACTTCTGGTACGCGTCGCTGCACTACCTGGTCACCCCCGCCCTCCTGATCTGGATCTTCCGCTCGCGCACCGTGCGCTACCGGGCCGCCCGTACCTGGCTGATGACGTCGACGTTCATCGGTCTCATCGGCTTCACCCTGCTGCCGACCTGCCCGCCCCGGCTGCTGGACGCGAGCCACGGCTTCGTCGACACGATGGCCCAGTACAGCTCGTACGGCTGGTGGGGCGGCGAGGCGAGCGCGCCGCGCGGCCTGGGCGGGATGACCAACCAGTACGCGGCCATGCCGAGCCTGCACGTGGGCTGGGCGCTGTGGTGCGGGGTGATGCTGTGGCGCTACGGCGGCACGCGCACGACGAAGGTGGCCGGCGTCGTCTATCCGCTGGTGACCACGATCGTGGTGATGGGCACCGCCAACCACTACTTCCTCGACGCGGTCGCGGGCGCGGCCGTGATGGGCGCGGGACTGCTGCTGACGCCGTACGTGCTGCGGACGGCGGACCGGGGGCGGACCCGGATCGCGGCCCGTTTCACACCGGCCGCGAAGGCCCCGGGTGTCGCTGGTTCCACGATTGTCAGTGGTGGATGCCAGACTTCCGCGGGTGAGCGATTTCCACGGCAGCGCGAGCAGCGGTTCGGAGCAGGAGCCGAGCCGGACCCCTCCCCAGCGGACGCGGGGGACGAGACTCCGGCACCGGCTCGCTGAGCTGCGCGGTCCCGACGTACCGGCCAAGGCGCTGGACGCGCGGGCCCTGGCCGCCCTCGCCGCCAACCCCGGGTGCCGCCGGCGCGCGATCCTCGACGGTGCCGGGGTGGACAAGGCCTCGCTCGCGAGCGCGCTGGGCTCGCCGTCGGTCTTCGGACAGTCGCAGTTCGCGTTCATGCGGGGCAACGCCTTCGAGGCGCGGGTCAAGGCGGACGGCGGCGCCGAGCTGCTGCGGCTCGTGCACGAGAAGCTGGACCGGGGCGCCGAACCTCCCGCCGGCGCGCAGGTGCCCGACCTGTCCGCGACCGGCCCCGAGGGCCGCGCGGCGCGGACGTCGCTGGCCCTGCGGGAGGCCACCGGCACGCCTGGGACCTGGACGCTGCTCGACCACCCGATGGTCGCCCTCGACGTCGCCGGGTCCCCCGCCTTCCTGGAGCCGGACGCCGTGGTGGTGCACCCGGACGGCAGCTGGACGGTCGTCGAGATCAAGTCCTTCCCCATGCTGGACGGCTCCGCCGACCCGGCGAAGGTCGGCGCCGCCGCGCGGCAGGCCGCGGTGTACGTGCTGGCCCTGGAGCGGGTCGCCGCCCGGCTGGACCCCGTCCCGCGCGTGCGCCACCGCGTGCTTCTGGTCTGCCCCAAGGACTTCTCCAACCTGCCCACCGCCTCCGCCGTCGACGTGCGCAAGCAGCGCGCGGTCACCGACCGCCAGCTGACCCGGCTGACCCGCATCGAGGACATCGCAGACACGCTCCCCGAGGGCGTCTGCTTCTCCCCCGAGCTGCCGGCCGAGGAGCTGACGGCGGCGGTCGAGGCGGTTCCGGCGACGTACGCGCCCGAGTGCCTGTCCGCCTGCGAGCTGGCCTTCCACTGCCGCGCCCGGTCCCGCGAGACCGGCGCGGTGACCTCGCTGGGCCGCCCGGTCCGGGCGGAGCTGGGCGGTCTGTCGACGGTGGAGGACGTGCTGGCGGCGGCCCGCGGAGAGTCCGGCGACCCGGACGACCCGACGGTGGCCGCCCTGCGCCGGGCGGCCCGCCTGCGCGCGGAGGCACTCGCGACGGCCGGCGTCGGAATCGGCGGGAGCGGCGTCGGGGGAAGCGGCCTCAGCGGAAGCGGCGTCGGGGGAAGCGGCCTCAGCGGAAGCAGCGTCGGCGGAAGCGGCCTCAGCAGGAGCAGCGTCGGCGGAAGCGGCCTCAGCGGGAGCAGCGTCGGGGGAAGCGGCCTCAGCGGAAGCGGCGTCGGGGGAAGCGGGGCCGGCGGAAGCGGCCTCGGCGGGAGCGGCCTCGGGGGAAGCGAAGCCGCCGGAAGCGGCCTCGGCGGAAGCGGCGCCAGCGGAAGCGGGGTGGGCGGGTGTCGCTGATCACGACGCTTGCCCGTCTGGAGGCCGTGCGTACCGGACACGCCCAGCCCGCCGCCACCGTCCGGCACCGGCACCTGTCCGACCGTCCGCTGGTCTTCGTACCGTTGATCACCGCGGGTGAGGCCGGTGCCCCGCTCGGCGCCCTGGTCGGCACCGACCGGGACGCGCCGCACCTGCTGGTCGTCCCGCAGCCCCGCGACCGCGACCTGCGCTTCGCGTTCCTGGCCGAGCTGGCCGGCATCGTGCTGCCGCACGTCGAGGCGTACGCCGACAGCGTCGAGGCCGCCGAGCGCACCGAGACCGACCCGGAGACGGGCAAGCGGGTCAAGGTCGAGGTCGACCTGTGCGCGGACGCGGCGCAGCTGATCGTGCCGAGCCGGGCCGGTATCGACTTCGCACGGCTCCTCGGCCGGTCGATGCGTTTCCGGCGTACGGCGGAGGAGGATCCGGAGACGCCGCACCCCGCGCCGCCGAGGGTGCCGCTGCTCGGCCGGTGGCTGACCCACTACGGCGAGCGGGCCCGGGTCCCCGGCTCCTCCCTCCTCCTCGCCATGACCGACCTGCTGGGCCGGCACTGGGCGACGGGGCAGTCCACGCTGGAGGACCAGCACCTGGGGGCGCTGCTGGCCTGGATCGCCCCGGAGGCCGACGGCGAGGGGCTGACCGGCGCACAGGCCGCGCGGCGGGCCGAACTGGCACGCGACGCCGGCGGCCAGTTGCTGTGCCCGCCCGCGGGCCCGGCCACCGACCCGGCCTTCGACAACAAGCTGCTCGCCCCCGCCATCGAACGCTACGACCGTGCCCGCACCGCGTTCGCCGCCGCCGAGGACGGCCTGGCGGCCGACGAACGGCTCGGCGCGCTCACCGCCGCCGAGCGGGAGATCCGCACTCTGGTCGAGAGCCGTACGCGGCCCACCTGGGACATGGTGTGGCGGGGCCTGGACCTGCTGCGGGAACTGCCCGCCGGGGCGCATGTCGAGGACCGCTGGACCCGCGACCGCTGGTCGTTCACGTCCCACCGCGACCGCATCCTGTCCGGCGAGCCCCCGCAGCCGCGCCGGGACGACGCGGTGACCGCGGCGAACAAGCTCGCCACGCGCGAGCGTGAACAGGCCCGGCTGGAGGCCCAGGAGGCGCTGGACGATCCGCTGGTGATGGCCGGGCGGCGGCTGTCCGGCGAGGCGTTCGCCGGGGAGGTCACCGACGTGGTCATGGCGTACAGCGAGAGCAAGCGGCCCAGTCCACGCCCGCTGATCACGGTCCGCACGGACGACCGGCCGCACCTGGGCGAGCGCGTGAAGGTCTACCGGTCGCTGGGCGGCAAGCCGCAGGCGGCGGAGTACGTCGGACCGGCCGCCGAGGACGGGCACGGGGACGGGTACGAGGGCGGGTACGAGGGCGGGCTGGTCCTGCGGATCGTCGACAAGATGGGCCGCGGCAAGGAGCCCGAGGCCGGGTCGGTGCCCGAGAAGGGCGACCTGGTCTGCTTCACCCTCTTCGAACACGAGCAGCGGGGCGGGGCGAAGCTGCCCGACCCGGACCAGACCCCGTGGACGCACGGCGGACCGCCCGGTGAAGCTGCCGCCACACCGGAGGCCACCGACGCTCCTACGGAGGAGGACGTCCTTTGAACCCTCTCTTCCGCGCACGAAAGAGATTCCAGGCTCACGTTGCTCGGTCGCTCAGCGAGCGATCAAGACTCACACGATCAACGCCAGCCGGGTTGGAACCAGCCCGGTTGCCCCAAGGAATGGAGGTCGCTGTGCTGGCTTGGTTCTCGCTCAGCACGTCGCGATACTACCATCAGTTGCATTGGCGGTACGCTTGGTAACCAATCACGCGGAGAAGGTCGTCCGCGACCCTGGTGTAGCCGCCGCCCGCGCCACCGCCGCGATCCTCCACGACACCCTGCACGGCACCGAGCGCGGTGTCGTCGTCGACTCCCCGCCCGGCGCCGGCAAGTCCACGCTGGTCGTACGGGCGGCGCTGGAGCTGGCCGAGGCCGGCCGGACCCTGATGGTCGTGGCGCAGACCAACGCCCAGGTCGACGACCTGGTCCTGCGCCTCGCCGAGAAGAACCCCGACCTGCCGGTGGGCCGCCTGCACAGCAGTGACGCAGACCCGTACGACAAGGCGCTCGACGACCTGGCGAACGTACGCAAGTCGGCGAAGGCCGCCGATCTCGCCGGCCAGGCCGTCGTCCTGTCGACCGCCGCGAAGTGGGCGCACGTCAAGGTGGACGAGCCGTGGCGGCACGCGATCGTCGACGAGGCGTACCAGATGCGTTCGGATTCGCTGCTGGCGGTCGCCGGGCTGTTCGAGCGGGCGCTGTTCGTGGGCGACCCGGGTCAGCTGGATCCGTTCGCGACGGTGGGCAGCGAGCAGTGGGCGGGTCTGTCGTACGACCCGTCGGCCTCCGCGGTGACGACACTCCTCGCGCACAACCCCGCCCTTCCCCAGCACCGGCTGCCGGTGTCGTGGCGGCTCCCGGCGTCGGCGGCACGGCTCGTCTCCGACGCGTTCTACCCGTACACGCCGTTCCGCAGCGGCACGGACCACGGCGACCGGGCTCTGTCCTTCACGGTGGCGTCGGACGGTTCGGGCCCCGACCAGGTGATCGACGAGGCCGCCCGCTCGGGCTGGGGTCTGCTGGAGCTGCCCGCCGGGCACACGCCGCGCACCGATCCGGAGGCGGTACGGGCGGTGGCGGCGGTGGTCCGGCGGCTCCTGGACCGGGAGGGCAGGGCGACGTCCGAACGCTCCCCCGACCCCGTCCCCCTGACCGCCGGCCGCATCGCCGTCGGCACGGCGCACCGGGACCAGGCGGCGGCGGTCCGGGCCGCGCTGGCCGACCTCGGGGTGACCGAGGTGACCGTGGACACGGCGAACCGGCTCCAGGGCCGCGAGTACGACGTCACCGTCGTCCTGCACCCGCTCTCCGGCCGCCCCGACGCCACCGCCTTCCACCTGGAGACGGGCCGCCTGTGCGTCCTGGCCTCCCGGCACCGGCACGCGTGCATCGTGGTCTGCCGGGAGGGCGTGAGCGAGTTGCTGGACGACTATCCGTCCACGGAGCCGGTCCAGTTGGGCACGCTGGTGAAATTCCCGGACGGCTGGGAGGCGAACCACGCGGTGCTCGCGCACCTCGCGGAGCACCGGGTGGATTGGCAGCCCTGAGCCTCCCTCCGGCACCATCGAACGGACGACCATGTCCACCCCCGAACCCGCCTGACGGCATCCGGCACGCCGCCGGAGGCGGCCGATGGTCACAGTCCTGACCGGGCTGCCGGTGCCCATGCGCCATTTCCCTTAGGGCTAAGATTTCCATACCGAACAGATGCCGCGAGGGGAAGACATGGCTCAGGGCAGGGCGGCGAAGCGGCCGGACGCTGTGGCGGGGATCGTCGAGGACTGGGCGCGGGAGCGGCCCGAGCTGGACACCTCGCCGCTGGAGGTGCTCGCCCGGCTACACCGGTCGTATCTGCAGTACCAGTCGCGGATGACCTCGCGGCTCGACGAGCACGGCGTGTCCGTCGCCGGGTTCGACGTGCTCACCGCGCTGCGCCGGGCGGGTGCCCCGTACCGGCTGACTGCCGGGCAGCTCGCGGACTCCGGGCTGATCTCGTCGGCGGGGGTGACCCTGCGGCTCGACCGGCTGGAGAAGGACGGTCTGCTGGTGCGCGAACGCGACGCCGGTGACCGGCGCGTGGTGTACTCGCGGCTCACCGAGGCCGGGCTGGCGAAGGTGGACGAGGTGTTCGCCGAGCACTTGGAGAACGAACGCCGGATGCTCGACGGGATCTCGCCCGCCGAGCGTCGTCAGCTGGGCCGTCTGCTGTCCAAGCTGGAGCGGTCCATCGTGGATTCCGACGACCTCCCCACTCAGCGCGCCGAGACCGGCTGAGCCTTCGACTGCCGCTCGGCCTGGGTCCGGTAGAGGCGGCGCAGGCGGACCACGCCCAGGTCGTGCTGGTAGAGGTTCTCCCGCTGGTCGGCGTCCGCGGGCATGCTCTCGAGGATGACGCGGTCCTGCTCCAGGACCTCCCAGTGGCGGGCCTCAATCAGGGTCTTGTACAGGAACCGCCAGGTGTCGCGCTGCCAGTCGCTCACCTTGCGGTAGCGCCAGAAGAAGACGCCGGTGCGCCCGGCGTCCACCGGGCAGGCCATGCCGACGATGCCGAACGGCCCTCCGGGACCGGCCGACGGCGGGTAGGGGATGGACAGGTCCACCCAGTCGACGCCGGTGTGGCACAGCTCGACCCAGTCGAAGTTGACGCCGCGTTGGTCGGTCTTCTCGAAGAAGTAGCCGCGCTCGGTCTCCCGGATGCGGAACTTGGCGGTCGTGTCGCCCGCGAACATGGTGTGCGACTCGGAGTGCAGGAACGCGCCGTGCATCGGGTCGAGCAGGTTCTCCATGGCGAACCGCCACGGCACGTCCCACTCGGCGTAGCAGAGGAAGGCGGAGATCTCCTCGTCGGCCAGCGGTTCGGGGAGGGTGAGCTCCACCGGGTCGGGGTGCTCCTCGTCGCCGAAGTAGGCGAGGATCGCGCCGCCGACCTCGCGGACGGGCAGCGAGGTGACGAGGGTCTTGCCCTCCAGGTTGCAGCCGGGCAGGCCGGGGACGCTGGTGACGGTGCCGGTGCCGTCGATCTCGACGCCGTGGTACCAGCAGGCGACCCGGTCGCCGAGGTGCTTGCCGAGGGAGAGGGGCGCCCCGCGGTGGGGGCAGCGGTCGGCGAGCATGGAGAGCGCGCCGTCGGACTTGCGGAAGAGCAGCCAGTTCTCGCCGAGGGCGGTCACCCTGCGCATGCCGCCGGGCTCGACGAAGTGGGACGGTACGACGGGGTGCCACTGGTTGCGCAGGCCGTGGGCGTAGATGTGGTCGGCGGTGTCGTAGGTCGAGAGGGTCATGTCAGGCTCCCAGGCGGTGCATCTCGGCGCGGAAGGATTCCTCGGTCCAGGGCTCTCCCGTGGGTGTGCGCAGTTGGCGGGAGTTGAGGCCGTCGATCACGTCGGACAGCTCGTGACCGTCCTTGGTGAAGATGTCCTCCAGGGTGCGCGCGAGTTTCGTCTCGTACGGGGTGGGCTCGTGGTCTCGGGTCTGGTGGGGGTCCAGGAAGGGCCAAGTGGTCTCGGGCACAGCGTTCTCCGTAGGTGGTCAGAGGTTCAGGACGAGGCGGTCCGAGGCACAGCGCGAGACGCAGATCATCATCGTCTCGCCGGTGGCGCGTTCGGCGTCGCTGAGCAGGAAGTCGCGGTGGTCGGGGGTGCCGGCCAGGACGCGGGTCTCGCAGGAGCCGCAGATGCCGTCGCGGCAGGAGGAGGCGACGCTCAGGCCGGCGTTCTCGGCGGCCTCCAGGACGGAGGTGCCGGGGCCGACGTGCAGGGTCACTCCCGAGGCCCGGCACTCGACCTCGAAGGCGCTGTCGTCGCCGTCGTCGCGTGCCACGGCGGGCGCGGCGAAGCGCTCGGTGCGGAGCCGCCCCTCCGGCGCCGCGTCCTCGACGGCCTTCAGCAGCGGCTCGGGGCCGCAGCAGTACACCAGCGCGTCGGCCGGGAGGTCCGCGAGCGTGCCCGTCACGTCGATGTGGCCCTGCTCGTCCTGCGGTACGAGCGTCACCTCGCCGCCGTCGAGCGCGGCGAGTTCGCCGCCGAACGCCATGGAGGCGCGCGTACGGCCGCCGTGGACCAGCCGGTACGAAATGCCGTCCCGTTCGGCGCGGCGGGCCATCGCCAGGATCGGCGTGATGCCTATGCCGCCGGCGATGAAGACGTAGGAGGCGGCCGGTTCGAGGGCGAAGTGGTTGCGCGGCCCGGCCACCCGCACAGTCTGGCCGGGCCGCACCTTCGTGTGCACGTGACGTGAACCGCCACGGGACGTCGGCTCGTTGAGGATGCCGAGCCGGTACGTCCCAGCCACCTCCGGGTCGCCGCACAGGCTGTACTGGCGGACGTGGCCGCCCACGTGCAGGTCCAGGTGCGCGCCCGGCGTCCAGGCGGGCAGCGGCTTGCCGTCCGGGTGGACCAGCTCGACGGAGAGGACTCCCTCCGCCTCCCAGGTCGTGCGGTGGACGAGGAGGTCCAGTTCCTGCTCTTCGGTGGCGCTCATGTCGGCGGGGCCTCCCTACCGGGTGGGGATCTTGACGGGCGGGGTGAACGGGTTTTTCATCGGGCCGAGCGAGGCCAGGTCGACCTCGACGAGGGTCGGACCGTCGGAGGCCACGGCCGCCTCGATCACCTTCGCGGCCTCGCTCGCATCGCCGATCCGCGCGTACGGGAGTGAGCAGGCGGCGGCGAGCTGGGCGAAGTCGGGGGTGAACAAGTCGACGCCGGAGCGGCGTTCGGTGTAAGTGGCCTGCATGTTGCGCAGTACGCCGTATCCGCCGTCGTTGAAGACGACCAGGGTCAGCCGGGGCCGTTCCTGGGCGAGGGTGAGCAGTTCGCCGAGGTGGACGGCGAGTCCGCCGTCCCCGGCGATGACCACGGTGGGTTCGTCGGGGCGGGCGAGGGCGGCGCCGATGCCCATGCCGAGGCCCTGGCCGATGCCGCCGCCACGCGGGAAGACGTTGGCCCGCGGATCGTGGATGGGCAGCAGTCGGTTGCCCCAGGCCGACGAGGGGATGGTCACGTCGCGGGCGACGACGGCGCCCCGGGGCAGGGCGGCGGCGAGCGCGTCGCAGATCGCGGCCTGGGGGCCGATGCCGTCGTGCAGGGCGGCCCGCACCTCCTCGCGTACCCGCCGCACCCGGTCCGTCCAGTCCGCGTCCGCCCGTACGGCTGCCTCGGTGAGCCTCGGCAGTACCGCCGCCGCGTCACCGTGGAGGGCGTGCGGTGCGGGGTACACCCGGCCGAGGGCGGCGGCGTCGACGTCGATCTGGATATGTGCCTCGGGGAGCCGAAGTCCGTAGTCGGCGGTCTCGTTGGAGCGGAAGTGGGTGCCGACGGTGACGAGGACGTCCGCGTCCGCGAGGAGGGCGCGGGCGGCGGGGGTGGTGGCGAAGTTGCCGACGACCTGGTCGTGATCCTCGGGGACGGAGCCCCGGCCGGAGTTGGAGGTGAGCAGACCGGCGCCGGTCGCCTCCAGCAGGGCGAGGAGCTGGTCGCGGGCGGTGTTCGCGCCGCCGCCTGCCCAGATCAGCGGGCGTCGGGCGGCGGCGAGCAGGTCGCGTGCCGCGGCCAGCCGGGACGGGTCCGGCACCGGTGCCCCGAAGGCGGGGGCGCTTTCGCCGTCGTCCTCCTGGGCCGCGTACTGGAGGTCGATCGGCCACTCCACGCTCGCCGGTCCGCCCGGCGCGGTGAGTGCGGCGGCGGACGCCTCGCGCAGGACACGGCCCGCGTCCCGGGCGGAGGTGACGGTCGCGGCGTACTTGGACGCCGCGGCGAGCATGCCGAGCTGGTCCTTGGTCTCGTGGATGAAGCCGCGCCCGCTGCCGAGGTACGCCGTCTCGACCTGACCCGTGATGTGCAGCACCGACGTCCCCGACGCGAGCGCCTCGATCAGGGATCCGGCGGCGTTGCCGGCGCCGGTGCCGGTGGAGGTGAGCGCGCAGCCGATGGAGCCGCGGGCGCGGCCGTAGGCGTCGGCGGCGTTGACGGCGCTCGCCTCGTGCCGCACCGGCACGAACCGCAGCTCCGGGTCGGCCTCGACGGCCTCCACCAGCGGCAGGTTGTGCACGGACACGATGCCGAACACGGTGTCGACGCCGAGGGACTTGAGGTGGGCGGCCAGGAGTCCGCCACCGTGGTCGTAACGCATGCGAACTCCTCAGAGGATGCCGCGGCCGACTCCGCCGCAGACGTCGATGCTGGTTCCGGTGATGTACGAGGCGCGCGGCGAGAGCAGCGCGACGATCGCGTAGGCGACCTCCTCGGCGCGGCCGAGCCGCCCGAGTGCGATACCCCGGTCGGCGGCGATCTCCGCCTGCCACTCCTCGTAGGTCAGCCCGCTGTCCGCCGCCGCGTGGCGGCGGGTCCACTGGCCGGTGTCGACCAGGCCGAGGCAGACCGAGTTGACGCGGATGCCCTCGGGGGCGAGTTCGCGGGCCAGGGAGGTGGAGAGGTTGAGGATGCCGGCGCGGGCGGCGCTCGTCGTGATCAGCCGGGTCTCGGGCTGCTTGGCGAGGACGGCGTTGACGTTGACGATCGCGGCGGCGTCGGAGGCGCGGAGGTGGTCGCGGGCGGCGGCCAGGGGATGGAGGACGCCCGAGAACTTCAGTTCCAGCTCGTCGCGCCAGTCGTCGCCGGTCGTCTCGTCCAGGGACTTCATGCGGGACTGGCCGGCGTTGTTGACGAGGCCGTCCAGGCGTCCGCCGAGGTGGGCGGCGGCGCGCTCGGTGAAGTCCCGTACGGCGTCGGCGTCCCGGACGTCGCAGACGCCGGTGTAGAGGCGGTCCGTACCGGCGCCGAGGCCGGCGGCGGCCTTGGCGAGCCGGTCGGCGTCGCGCCCGCAGGTCGCGACGCGGGCGCCTTCCGCGAGCAGGGCGCGGACCGTGGCCAGGCCGACGCCGGAGCTGCCGCCGGTGACCAGGACGGTGCGGTCGGCGAGGCCGAGATCCATGGGTGCTCCTTGCAGACGGATGTACTGAGGGGGCTGAGCGGGCTGAGGGGGACTCAGTGCATGGTGAAGCCGCCGTTGACGGCGACCACCTGCCCGGTCAGGTAACGGGACTCCTCGCCCAGCAGGTACGAGACGAGCCCCACCAGGTCGTCGGGCCGCTGCGGCCGGGGGATCGCGCGGTTCGCCGCGTACAGGGCGTGCCGCTCGGCCGGGACGGTCTCGGTCGCCTCGACCTCCGTGAGGCCCGGCGCCACCGCGTTGACGGTGATGCCGCGCTCCCCCAGCTCGCGGGCCATCGCCCGGGTCAGGGCGACGACCGCGCCCTTGGAGGCGATGTAGTGGGCGAGGCGCGGGGAGCCGTAGAGGGCCGCGTCGGAGGCGATGTTGACGATGCGTCCCGGTGCGGACATCAGCGGCAGCAGGTGCTTGGCGACGAGCCAGGGGCCGCGCGCGTTGACGGTCATCAGCCGGTCCCAGGCCTCGACGTCGATGTCCTGGAATTCCCGGCCGCCGACGCCGTTGGCGAGCGCCGCGTTGTTGACCAGCCCGTAGACGGGGCCGCCGGGTGCGAGGCGGGCGGTCAGCGCCTCGGCCGAGGCCGGTTCGGCGACGTCCAGCGGCACGAACTCCGCCGCGCCGCCCGCCTCGCGGATGGCCGCCGCCGTACGGGAGCCCCACTCCTCGTTCAGTTCGGCGACGACGACCCGGTACCCGTCGGCCGCCGCCCGGCGGGCCATGGCCTCCCCCAGGCCACGGCCCGCGCCGGTCACGACGACCGTACGGCGCCCGGTGGCCGGGTCAGTCACGGGTGACGCCGTACAGCGGGGAGTACTCGGGGTAGGTCGGCACCTGCGGCTTCCGCGTGCCGATGATCACGCAGAACAGCGCGTCCGTGTCGCCCTCGTTCTTCAGCGAGCGGGTCACCCCGGCCGGCACCACGATCATGTCGCGGTAGCCGAGGGTGCGGTACTCGGTCTCGTCCGGGCCGCGGTGGATGCCGACGCGGACCTCGCCCTCCAGGACGAAGAAGGCCTCCTCGACGTCGTGGTGGGTGTGGGCGGGGCCCTCGGCGCCGGGCGGCAGCAGCATGTTGGAGAAGGTGAACCCGCCGGAGGGCAGGATGCGGCCGTCGTTCTCGTGGTTGCCGGTCGCGCCGGAACCGACGTAGCGGATCTGCGCCCGCTTGTACTGCGGGCCCGCCTTCTCCTGGAAGGACAGGGTGCCCCAGTCCGGCTCGCGGGACGCCTTGGAGGCGATCAGGGAGTCGGTGTACTTGGCGAGGTCCCCGTTGTTGTCGTACTCGTCGGTGGTCAGCGGCATGGTGGTCAGCCCTTCGTGGTGCGGGTGTTGGTGACGATGTGCAGGTGGGAGAGCAGCCAGGCGTTGAAGTGCTCGGGCTGTTCCTGGTTGGCCAGGTGACCGGCGTCCTTGACGATCACGTAGGCGGTCCGGTGCAGACCGCCGGCCAGGACCTGTGAGGCTTCGGGGCCGGTGATCCGGTCCTTCTCCCCGCACAGGACGAGGGTGGGCGCGGTGACCCGGTCGAGTTCGCCGCGCAGGTCGGTGCGGGCCATCGACTCGGCCGCCCTCCGATAGCCGGGCGACCGGACCGAGTCGGCCATGGTGTCGACGACGCGTCGCACCAGCTCGGGCGGCGCGTCCTCGGACAGCAGCCGGGGGCCGCGCTCCTCCGCGAAGGCACGCGGTCCGAGGCGCTCCAGCTCCGGGGCCCGGGCGCGCATCGCGGCGGCCTTCTCCGGGCTCGTACCGGAGCCGGGCGTGGAGTCGGCGACGGTGAGGGAGGCGACGAGGTCCGGGTGCCGGGTGGCGAGCCGCAACGCGATCACGCCGCCCCAGGAGACGCCGACGACGTGCGCCTCGGTGCCGCGCGCCCGGATGACCTCGGCGGCGGTGTCCGCGTAGTCGTCGAGGGTGAGGTCGTGGTCCGGGTCGGCGGATTTCGCGTAGCCGGGGGCGTCCCAGGCAACCACCCGATGGTCGGCGGCGAGGGCGTCGGTCTGCGGGGCGAAGGCGGCGGACGAGGAGCCGATGCCGTGCAGGCACAGCACCAGCGGCCCTTCGCGGCCGGCTTCCTCCAGGTGCAGCCCGGCGAGGTCGTACGCAGTCACAGGATCTGCCCCCGGCGTCCGGCCAGGGCGGCGAGCGAGCGCAGCACGGCGTAGGGGACGACCCTGCTGGTGGCCGGGTTGGCGGCGTCGGGGACGTGGCGCACCTCGAAGCGGTACGAGCCCCGCGGGCCGCTCGCCTCGATCACGTGGGAGGTGTGCGAGGCCGCCGGGTCGGCGACTACGCGCACCTGTACGGCGTCGAGGTCGCCGACCGCGAGCGCCACCGAGGCGGCGACGTTCGTGGACTTGGGGAACTTGACCGGTACGTCGCGCGCGGTGCCGCGCATGACCTCGACGGGGCCGGTCGCGGACCGCAGCCGGGTGAGCGTCACCTCGTCCATCCAGGGCTGTTCGAGGGTGGACGGCAGCTTGGTGGTGGTCAGTGTGACCTCGCCGAGCGGTCCCATGGCGCGTACCGCCTGGAGCAGGTCGAGTCCGCCGACGGCGCCGCCGGTGAAGTACACCCGGCCGGGCCCGGCCGCCAGGAGCCGCTTCGACAGGTCCTCGTCGGTCAGTGCTCCGGTGGACGCCACGAGCAGGTCGGTGCCGGACGCGAGGACCGTCTCGCCCCATTCGCGTACGACGCCCTGTCCGGCGGCCTCGACGATCAGGTCGCAGGAGGCGAGGGCCTGTTTCACGGTGAGCTGCGGGGCGGGGACGGCGTCGCCCAGAGGCCGGTTGTCGACGATGCCGACAAGCTCGGCCCCCGGCACCTCGCCCGCGGCGAGCGCGCCGCCGACGATCCGGCCGATGGCGCCCCAGCCGATGAGACCGACCTTGCGCGTGTGGGCTTTCGTGGCGCTGTTCATGCCGCCGCTCCATCCGGGCCGGTGGTGGCGTCCACGGGGGCGGCGACGGGGCTGCCGTCGGGCGTGCCCGTCATGTGGGTGCGGATCCGCCGCGACGGCGGGCCCGCGGTCCCCCACAGGTCGGACAGCTCGGGCGTGCGCCGCCACACCTTGCAGATCCAGGTGTCCTCGACGACCTGGGCGACCTCGGTGGTGTACTCGCACACCAGGCCGGTGGGGTCGGTGAAGTAGGAGAAGGTGTTGTTGCCGGGGCCGTGCCGGCCGGGGCCCCACTCGGGGGTGATCCCGTGGTACCGGAGCCGGCCGAGGCCGCGCATGAAGTGGTCGATCGAGGTCATCTCGTAGGCCACGTGGTTGAGGGAGACCCATGGCGCCTGGTTGAAGGCGACGCAGTGGTGGTCGGTGCCGCAGCGCAGGAACGCCATCTGGTGCTCGGACCAGTCCGAGACGCGCATGCCGAGAACGTCGCGGTAGAAGGCGACGGAGGCGTCGATGTCGGGGGTGTTGAGGACGGCGTGGGTGACGCCCACCGGCAGGGACGCGTCACGGCTGCGCTCGGTGACCGCCCAGGTGTCGGCGGACAGTTCGATCAGCCGTCCGTCGAGGTCGTGGAAGCGCAGCCCGTAGCCGCCGCCGACCTGGTCGAGGGGGCCGGGCTCGGTGACGAGCGCGATGCCGCGGGCCCGGAGGCGGCGTGCGGCCTCGGCGACCTCGGCGGGCGTGCCGAGGGCGAAGACGAGACGGCCCAGGCCGATCGTCTCGGAGCGGCTCAGGTGCAGGGCGTGGTGCTCTCCGCCGGTGCCGCGCAGCCAGCTCGCGCTGTGCTCGGCCTCGACGACCTGGAGGCCCCACACCTCCTCGTAGAAGTCGACGGCGTCGGCGAAGTTCGGGGTGAGCAGCTCGACCGAGCGCAGGGCACGCAGCCGGCCGATCGGGGGGTGGGTCATGGCGATATCTCCCGAGGGGTGGGTCAGTTGGCCCAGGGCAGGGGCGTGGCGTCGGTGCCCCAGTACAGGGACTTCTGCCGCTGGTAGGCGCGGATCAGGTCGCGGCCCTTCTCGGTGCCGAGCCCGGAGTCCTTCATCCCGCCGAAGGGGGTGGAGATGGAGAACTGCTTGTACGTGTTGATCCAGACGGTGCCCGCCTCGATCCGCCGGCCGAGGCGCCAGGCGGCCCGCGCGTCGCGGGTCCAGATGCCGCAGGCGAGTCCGTAGACGGAGTCGTTGGCCCGGGCGACGAGTTCGTCCTCGTCGTCGTAGGGGAGCGCGACGAGCACCGGGCCGAAGATCTCCTCCTGGCAGACGCGGGCCGAGTCCGGCAGGGAGTCGATGACGGTCGGCAGGTAGTAGGCGCCCTTCGCGTACCGCTCGCCCTCGGGTGCGGCGCCGCCGCACAGCACCCGGCCGCCCTCCTGCCGGGCGAGGTCGACGGCCGCGGCGACGGCGTCGCGGTGCGCGTGGTGCACGAGCGGCGCGACCTGGGTGCCGGGGGACGTGCCCGGTCCGACCCGCAGCTCGCGGACCCGCTCGACGAGTTCGCCGACGAAGGAGTCGTAGCGCGAGGCGTGGACGAACAGCCGTGAACCGGCGATGCAGGACTGGCCGCTGGAGGAGAAGATCCCGTACATCACGCCCGCGAGAGCCTGTTCGGCGTCGGCGTCCTCGCGCACGATCGTCGGTGACTTCCCGCCCAGTTCGAGCGAGGCGGGGACGAGTTTGTCGGCGGCTGCGTGGGCGATGGCGCGCCCGGTGGTGGTGCCGCCCGTGAAGCCGATCCGGCCGACCAGCGGGTGTCTGACGATCGCGTCGCCCACGACGCGGCCCTTGCCCGGAAGCACCGCGAGCAGTGCGGTGGGCAACCGCTCCTCGGTGAGGACCTGGTGGACCAGGCGCCCGAAGGCGAGGGAGACCAGCGGGGTCCACTCGGCGGGCTTGAGCAGGACCGCGTTGCCGCCGCCCAGCGCGGGGGCGACCTTCTGCGCGTCGGAGGCGATCGGCGAGTTCCAGGGGTTGATCGCTCCGACGACGCCGACCGGTTCGTACGTGCTCATCGTGACGTAGGGGCCGCGCGAGGGCGTGAGCGCGTCCTCGGCCGTCTCCAGTGCGGCGGCCGTGTACCGGAAGGTGCCGGCGGCGCTCAGCGCGAGGGCGTGGGTCTCGCCGAGGGTCTTGCCGGTGTCGGCGGTCTGGAGGGCGGACAGCCGGTCGGCGTGGTCCTCGATCAGGTCGCCGATCCGGTACAGGACGCGGGCCCGCCGGTGCGGCGGCAGGTCCCGCCACTCGGGTGCGGCGGCGGCCTCGGCGGCGGCGTGCGCGGCCTCGTCCACGTCGTCCGGCGAGGCTGCGTGGACGGTGGTGATGACGCTGCCGTCGGCGGGGTCCACCGTCTGGATCGGCAGCCCGCCGCCGCGTCGCCACTGCCCCGCGATGAGGATCTCGTCGGCTGGGATGCGCGGCATGGGGGCCTCCGGGAAGGGACGGTGCGGGAACTCGCGGACACGGCGGGGGCGTTGCCCGAGTCATTGTGCCTAAGCACTAGGAATCTAAGGGCTTAATTAATTGGCCCGCAAGGGACCGCGGTCGATGAATTTTTTACGACGTCAGGAGTAAGGCTTGCCTAACCTCGGCGGACTACCGGTAGAACTTAAGCCCTGAGACATTCAGCGCCTACATAAGTGGTGCGGCACCCTCCGCACGGCCCGCCCGTCTCGTCCTCGCCGCACCTCTCCAGCCCTCATCGCCGCCCGGCACGCGGTCGCTCCGCCGTGCCGTACGGCCCGAACCCTCCCGTGCGGGCTCGCGCGTTTCTCGCCCTACGGGAACCGGAGACCACACTCATGACGATCGACGCAACCCGCGCCGGCACCGGCGGAAAGGGCGACTCCGCCGAGCTCGCGGCCGCCATCGGCGCCCGCTTCGAACGCCTGCCGCTGTGCCGCTGGCAGGTGATGGTCCGGCTCGTCGTCGGCGCCGTCACCTTCTTCGAGGCGTTCGACCAGCTCCTGATCGCATACGCGCTTCCGGACCTGCGCGACGAGTGGAGCCTCGGCACCACGCAGGTCACCGCCCTGATGACGGTCGGCTCGATCGGCATGCTGGTCGGCGCGCTGGCCTCGGGCCGACTCGCGGACCGGATCGGCCGGGTCAAGGTCATCGCCGGCTGCATCGCGCTGTCCGGCCTCTGCAACCTGGCCCTGACGCTCTGCACCTCCCCCGAGCCCTTCATGGCGATCCGCTTCGTCCAGGGCATGGCCATCGGCGGCGAGGTGCCGATCGCGGCCACGTTCATCGCGGAGATCACTCGCGCCCACCAGCGCGGCCGCTTCGTCCTCCTCTACGAACTGGTCTTCCCGGCCGGCCTGACCGCG
This sequence comes from Streptomyces sp. NPDC056296, assembly GCF_042268605.1. NCBI lineage: Bacteria > Bacillati > Actinomycetota > Actinomycetes > Kitasatosporales > Streptomycetaceae > Streptomyces > Streptomyces sp. NPDC056296. Next base: position 66,655 of record NZ_JBHJRX010000030.1, read on the forward strand.
GGCGCGCTGCTCGCCGCCTGGCTGGTGCCGGTACTCGGCTGGCGCTGGGTCTTCGCCCTGGCGGCCGTCCCCGGCCTGCTCTGCTTCGCCCTCGCCCGCTGGGTACCGGAGTCACCGCGCTGGCTCGCCGACCACGGCAGGCACGACGAGGCCCTGGCGACGATGGCGTCCATCGAGGAGAAGGTCGAGCGGATCACCGGCGCCCCGCTGCCCGACCCCGCCCCGGCGCGGCCCGCCCCACCCGCACCGAACAAGAGCGGCCTGCGCGAACTGCTGAGTGGCCGGTACGGCAAACGCACCCTGGTCATCGGCATCCTCTGGTTCACGGGCTACTTCGCCAACTACGGCATCACATCCTGGCTGCCGACCATCTACGAGGATCACTTCGACCTCGACCTGTCCACGGCGCTCCTCTACTCCACCGTGACGAGTTGCGCGGGTCTGGTCGGCTGCCTGGTCGTCGCCCTCACCGTCGACCGCGTCGGCCGCCGCAACACGGTGATCTGGTGCCTGTCGGCGGCGGCACTGTGCCTGCTGCTCCTCGGCCTGACGGGCGGCGACTCGGCGACGGGCATCCTCGCCTGGACGTCCCTGGCCGCGGTCTTCCTCTTCGGCTCCAACATCTGCCTCTACCTCTACACGCCGGAGCTCTTCCCCACCCGAATCAGGGCGCTGGGCTCCAGCGTGGGCGGCGCGATGAACCGCCTGGGCGTCATCCTCGGCCCGATCGTCGTGGGCGCGATCTACGCGGGAGGCGCCATCGGCACGGTGTTCGTGACCCTGGCGGCCGTCGCCCTCGTCGGCTCGCTGTCGGCGGCGGTCGGCGCGGAGGAGACGAGCGGCCGGACGCTGGAGGACGTCGCGCCGTAGGGCCGCCGCGAGGCCGGGAGGGTGGGGGGCTTTCCGGCACGGCGAGGACGGAGTGGTGGAATCTGTCCTCGGGGGGCTCATGTGAGCGGTGAGTGAACAGATCGGGCCGCGGTGTTCACGGCGGCGAGTGGTGGGTGTGGGCGATGCGGGTCGCGAGCCGGTGCACGAGTCGGCGGGCCGCCTCCGGTTCCACGACCTCGATGTGGTCGCTGAACTGAAGCAGCTGCCGCACTCCGTCCAGGTGGCCGTACGCCACGGTGATCTCGACACGCCCGTCGTCGTCCTGCCGGTCACTCACCGTCCGGATCCGAGCCCCCAGGATGCGGCGGACCAGGTCGATGCTCCCGGCATCGACGCGCGCCGTGACGATGACCTGCTGACCACTCTCCAGCGCCTCACCCAACTCCCGTGCCGTGCCTGCGAGGTCGGCGCCAGGCCTGAGTCGCCGGGCGGTGTTCAGCACCGTCCAGTCCCGGAGGCGGATGAGTGCGAACATGCGCGGCCGCCCGTCACGGTCGCCGACGAGGTACCACCGTCCCGCCCGCTCCACCAGCCCGTAGGGATCGACCACGAAGTCCTCGGCGGCAGCCGCGCCACTGGGCCGGTAGCCGATGCGCAGCCGCCTCCCCGTGCGCAGGTCCCGCACCAGTGCCGCGACGTCGGGCAGGGGCGCGGCCTCACCGAACCAGGGCCGGTTGTCGATCGCGATCACGTCCGTCAGCGACAGCGGCAGGTCGTCCCGGCCGGGCCGTGGCGACCGGCGCGGCGTGAGCTTGCGCAGCGCAGACCGGGCGGCCGCCTCGCCACCCACCCGGCGGGCCCGGTCGGGATCGAGCCCGACGGCCCGCAGCAGATCCGCCTCACCGATCGTCAGCTTCGACAGATCGGCCTGGTCACCGGGCAGCAGACTGATCCCGCCGTACTTACCCCGCTCGGTGAGGACGGGAATGCCCGCGTCGACCAGCGCCCGCACATCGCGGAGCACCGTCCGCGTCGAGACCCCCAGCTCCCGGGCCAGCGCCTCGGCAGTGGTCCGCGGGTGCGCCTGCAGCGCCGCCAGGAGCTCGATCAACCGCTGCGGCCGCCCCATGCGACCCCTTCCTCCCTGGAACAGGACAGTCCCTGTCATGTTCCCACGCAAGGCTGACACCGACGGCCGGAACCGGCCCACTCGGAAGGAGCCCGACACCCATGTCCGCACCCAACCTCTTCCTCGTCTACGTCAACGACGTCGAGCGCGCGACCGCGTTCTACGCCGACCTGTTCGACATGAAGCCGATCATGGTCACGCCGCGCTACGTCCCGTTCGAGGTCTCGCCCGGAGTGGTGTTCGCACTCTGGAGCGGCAAGTCGGACCAGGTCGCCCCGGGCACGCCGCGCACCTCGGAGATCGGCCTGATGCTCCCGGGCCCCGCGTCCGCCATCGACGACATCCACACCACGTGGACCGCCAAGGGCGCCACCGTGGTCGAACCGCCGCACGACGAGGTCTTCGGCCGCACCTTCGTCGTCGCGGACCCGGACGGCAACCTGATCCGGGTAGCGCCGGTCGACTGACCCGTGCGGTTGTGGCAGTTCCGGCTGGGTCAGATGGACGCCGATCCCGGTCATGCGCGGTGGATGGCGCGGCAGGCGGTCGTCGGCGACGAGAGTCTCGTCGTCGGGCACGCCGGGTTCCACGGGCCGCCCGACGAGGCGGGCATGGTCGAGATCGGCTACTCCATCGATCCCCGCTTCCGCCGCCGGGGATACGCCCGGTCGACACTGATCGAGTTGCTTCGCCGGGCGGCGGCCGAACCCACGGTCGCGACCGTGCGGGCAACAATCGGCCCCGACAACGTAGCGTCCCTGGCCACGATTTCGGGCTTCGGTTTCACCCACGTCGGGGAAGAGTGGGACGAGGAGGACGGCCACGAACTGGTCTTCGAGGCCCGGCACGCCGGGGGCGTGCCACACCGCATCCCCGGCGTCCGCCTGATCAACGCTTGCTCTCAAGCGAACTTGAGGTCTTACGGTCTCCGCACGACCGCGCGCGGCCCCGCTCCGCGCGCGACGCAACCAGGAGGGGACCTCTCATGACGACCCAGCAGTTCTCCGAGGCCGAACTCGCCAAACAACCCGCGGCCTACTGGACCGGTGTCGCCTACGAGGCGCTCATCGCGTACACCCGGGCTCGACAGGCCGAAAAGGGCTACACCCAGCCCCAGTTCTGGCTGCTGCGCAACCTGTCGGCAAACGACATCTCGCCCGACGGCGCGGGGATGACGCTGCCCGAGCTGCGGGCGGCCATGGCCTCCTACATCCGGCCCGAGGACGACCTGGCGGCGGAGGCCGAGGTGCTCCTGGATCGCGGCTGGCTGACCCGGGACGCAGAGGCCCGGCTGTGGCTCACCGACAAGGGCGAACAGGCCCGCGTCGACCTCGCGCGCAGCGCCCCCGCGATCCGCGCCGCCCTCCACCAGGGCATCGACGACGCGGACTACGTCACCACGGTGAAGGTGCTCCAGCAACTGATCCGCAACGCGGACGGAATGCCCGGCCCTGTCGCGAGCCGGTGACGGGCCGGCCGACGCGTCAGGCCGTACGTCTCGCGGCGCCCAGCTCGCACCACACGTACTTGCCCCGGTTGCCCTCGCGGGCCAGTGGCTGCCACCCCCACACGTCGGCACAGGCCCGGACCATCGCCAGCCCCCGCCCGTCCTCCCGGTCCACGCCCCGGTCGAACGGCTGCGGCGGCTCGGGCGGCGACGGGTCCGCGTCCCAGGCCCCGATCCGCAACACGCCCGCCGCCCAGCGCACCCGCAGGGCGGCGGGCCCCTTGGTGTGCCGCACGGCGTTGGAGACCAACTCCGCCGCCAGCAGCTCCGCGACGTCGACCAGCCGGATCAGCCCATGCATGGTCAGGATCAGCCGAAGGGTGCGGCGGCACACGGTGACGGCACGGGGGTCGTTCGGGATGTAGAGGGAGTACTCCCACGGATCGTTTTCGGGCACGCGGACTCCTTCGGAGACGGGAAGGGGGATGGGGGTGCGGTGGCATTGCCGCAGCCGTCATGGCAGGACGACGCGGTGCGCTTCCGACATCCCGCGATTTCGCAGAGTGTGCGTCACATCACCGACGGTAGGTCATAGATTTATTACTCGGCAACCCAGTCGCGTAACCTTGCCCCGAACGAGCCGCCCGAGGGCGCCCGTTGAGCGAGGAGGAAGTTGTGCCGCCGAGACGCACGCCCACAGCACGTCAGGAGCGCCTGGGGGCTGAACTGAGGAAGATGCGGGAAGCCGCGGGACTCAAGGCAACCGAGGCGGCAGCCCTTCTCGGCGTGAACTCCGTCCAGATCAGTCAGATCGAGTCCGGAATCGCCGGAGTGAGCGAGGAGCGACTACGCCGCCTCGCAGCCAACTACGCTTGCTCCGGAGGCGACTTGGTCGATGCACTGGTGGCCATGGCGACGGTTCGGGTCCGGGGCTGGTGGGACGACTATCGCGGCGTGCTGCCCGCCGCCTATCAGGATCTCGCCGAGCTGGACCATCACGCGACATTCCGCCGCGATGTGGCGGTCATCCACGTGCCAGGTCTGTTCCAGACGGAGGACTACGCGCGCTCCCTCTTCACCTACATGAACCCGGAGTTCCCCGACCGCGAAGTGGAGCACCGGGTGCGCCACAGGATGAAACGGAAGGTCATCGTCGAGGGCCCTGATCCAGTGCCCTACGAGACGTTGATCCACGAAGCGGCGCTCCGGATCAAGGTGGCTGGACGTGCTGCGACACGGATGCAACTTGCGCGCATCGTGGAGATGTCCGAGGCCAAGCACGTCACAGTTCGCGTCATTCCGTTCGCACTGGACGACTTCGCGGGAGCCGGCAGCGCGATGGTGCATGTGGGCGGAGCCGTGCCCCGTCTGGACACCGTGGTACGCGACGCACCGCATGGCACGGTCTTTCTCGATTCCGAAGCCCAGCTGGGTCACTTCCGGAAGCTCTTTCGTAGGGTGAGAGACGAGTCGCTCTCCCCGGAGCGGTCACGTGACCTCATCCACGGTCTGACCAAGGAGCTGTGAGGGATGACCACCCCCACCCAGTGGCAGAAGTCGTCCTACTCCGGCGGGGGTGAAGGCAACGACTGCATAGAGGTCGCCCACCTCCACCCCCACATAGCCGTCCGCGACTCCAAGGCCCCGGACCGAGCCATGCTCACCTTCGCCACCCCCGCCTTCACCGCCTTCCTCGGCACCCTCAAAACCACCCCCGGGGAATAACCGGAGACCCCCTCCTGTTACGCCGCGCAGCGAACCCGCAGCGATTGTTCACGACACAGGAGGCACCCCACCATGCCCGCAGACGCCGCAGAGGAGATCCGGGGCACGGCCCACGGCACCGCACCCGTCCCCCTCTCCGTGCTGGACCTGGTGACCGTCGGCGCCGGCCGAACCGCCACCGACGCCCTGCGCACCAGCGTGGACATCGCGCGCCTCGCGGAGAGCCGCGGCTTCCACCGGTACTGGGTCGCCGAGCACCACTCGATGCCCGGCGTCGCCTCCTCCTCCCCCGCGGTGATCCTCGCCCACCTGGCCGCCCACACCACCCGCGTCCGGCTCGGCTCGGGCGGCGTCATGCTCCCGAACCACGCGCCCCTCGTCATCGCGGAGCAGTTCGGCACCCTCGAAGCCATGGCCCCCGGCCGCGTCGACCTCGGCCTCGGCCGCGCCCCCGGCACCGACGGAGCCACCGCCGCCGCCCTGCGCCGCACCGACCGGCTGAACGAGGGCGCCGACGACTTCCCGCAGCAGCTCGCCGAGCTGATCCGGTTCCTGGACGACGACTTCCCCGACGGGCACCCGTACCGGCGTATCCACGCCGTGCCGGGCCCTGTGCAGGCCACCTCCCCCGGCGGCGTCCAGTCCCCGCACCGGCCGCCGGTCTGGCTGCTCGGCTCCTCCGGTTTCAGCGCCCGGCTGGCCGGCACCCTCGGGCTGCCCTTCGCCTTCGCGCACCACTTCTCGGCGCAGAACACCGTCCCGGCGCTGGACCTGTACCGGGAGTCCTTCCGGCCGTCCGCCGTCCTCGACGCCCCGTACGCCCTCATCGGCGTCTCCGCGCTCGCGACCGACGACGAGAAGGAGGCCCGCAGGCAGGTGCTGGCCGCCGCGCTGAACATGGTCCGGCTGCGCACCGGCCGCCCCGGGCTGGTGCCGACGCCGGAAGAGGCCGAGGCGTACGACTTCAGCCCGATGGAGCAGGAGTTCATCCAGTCCTGGAACTCCAACGTCATCCACGGCACCGCCGACGAGGTCCGGTCCGGCCTCGACGATCTCCAGAAGCGCACCGGCGCCGACGAGCTGATGCTCACCGCCAACGCCCACGGCGGCGACGTACGGCTGCGCTCCTACGAGCTGATCGCCGACGCCTACGGGTTGCCGACGCTCGCCTGAACCCCGGCCGCTCCGGGCCCGGCGGGGCCCAGCAGCGCGGAGATACGATCCGGCGCCACCGGTCGGGAGTACAGCCAGCCCTGACCGGTGTCGCAGCCGATGCGGCGCAGGCGGGTCGCCTGGTCGGACGTTTCCACGCACTCGGCGGTGACGGTCAGGCCGAGCCGGTGGGCCAGCTGGACCATCGCCTCGACGATGACCTCGTCGGCCGGGTTCGCGGTGGACGCGTCCGCGGACGCGTCCACCCCGGCACCCGCGTCGACCTTGTCGTACTGGAAGCCCCGTACGAAGGCGCCGTCCAGTTTCAGGACCGAGACCGGCAGCCGGCTGAGGTAGGCCAGGTTCGAGTAGCCGGTGCCGAAGTCGTCGATGGCGATGTGGACGCCCATGTCGCTGAGCGCCTTGAGGGCCTGGAGCGGGCGGCCCGCCGAGCCCATCACCGCCGACTCGGTCAGCTCCAGCTGGAGCAGGTGCGGGGCGAGGCCGGTCTCCTCCAGGGTGGCCGCCACGTCCGCCACCAGGTCGGAGTCCCATACCTGCCGGACCGCCACGTTGACGCTGACGAAGATCGGCGGGTCGTCCGGGTGGGCCAGCTGCCAGCGGCGGGCCTGGTGGCAGGCCGTGCGCAGGATCCAGCGGCCGAGGGGAACGATCGAACCGTCCTCCTCCGCCAGTGCGATGAACCGATTCGGCGCCAGTACGCCGAACTGAGGATGATTCCAGCGGATGAGCGCCTCGACGCCCCGCACCCGGCCGTCCTCCATGCCGACCAGCGGCTGGTACTCCAGGGCGAACTCGCCGCGCTCGATGGCGGGGCGGAGCGTGGCGGCGAGGGCCTGGCGGGTCATGCGGTTCGCGTTGCGCTCGGGGTCGAAGAGCGTCCAGCGGGCCCTGCCGTCGGCCTTGGCCCAGTACAGGGTCGTGTCGGCCGCCTGCATCAGGGCGGTGGGGGTGGTGCCGGCGGTGTGGCGTTCGACGACGCCGACCGACGCGGTGACCGAGAGGCGGCGATCGCAGAGCTCGAAGGGCGCCTGGAGCGCCGTGAGGACCGAGTCGGCCAGGTCGGCGAGCTGGTCGGTGCCCGTGGAGTCCTCCACGAGGAGGGCGAACTCGTCGCCGCCGAGCCGAGCCACCAGCGGGGCGCCGGACCGGGCGTCGGCGGCCTCCTCCGCGCAGCGCGTGAGGCGTTCGGCGACGGCGGCCAGCAGCCGGTCGCCGACCCGGTGGCCGAGGGTGTCGTTGACGGCCTTGAAGCCGTCCAGGTCCAGGTAGCACACGCCGATCCGGCCGGTGCCGCCGTGTTCGTACGACTCCGCCTCCAGCGCGGCCGTCAGACGCTCGAAGAACAGCGCGCGGTTGGGCAGCCGGGTCACCGGGTCGTGCATCTGGAGGTGGCGCAGCCGGGCCTGGAGTTCGCGCCGGGCGCTGATGTCGGCGACCGACAGCAGCAGGCCGCCCGGCACCTCCCCCGGCTCGGCCAGGGGCGCGACCGTCACCTGCACCCACAGGGAGTGCCCGTCGGCTCCCTTGAGCCGCCGGGTGCAGCGCAGCCGGGGCTGCCGGCCCCGCAGCACCTCGCGGTACGCGTGCCAGGTTCCGGCGTCGGAGGCGAGGTCGACCAGGTCGGCGGCCGCGCAGCCGGCCAGCGCGGCCGGGTCGGTGCCGAGCAGGGTGCCCAGCGTGTCGTTGGCGCTGACGACCAGGCCCTCGGCGTCGACGACGGCCATGGCGAGGGGGGCGGCCGCGAACGCCGAGTGGTAGGTCGGGGGCCCCGTACACGGCGTACGAGGAGCCAGATAGTTGCCACTCTCTGTGACGGCCGACCGATCGAGGTCTGCCGCGGGCGCCGGCCCTTCGGAGGTTCCGTTCACCGCTCGCTCCCGCAGTGCCTCGATCTCTGTTCGTGCTCTGTTCGTGCAGGAAAGTGTGCCGATCATAGAGGCTGCCACCGAGCCCTTCCAGCCGCCGTTCCGCGGTCCGGACCGAGTGACCCCCATGGGGGATCGTTTCTGCCCACACCTGGACGGGTTCTACATGCCCCCGACCAGTTGTGACGTTCCGTAAGTGTCCTCGGGGTGTCGGCCGGTGGGCCTCCCGCGAAATTCCCGGCGGCTCACCCATCCGGTGCAGACGAACAGGGCGTAGTACGACAATCATGCACAAGCTGGGTGCGGTGTCCCGTCAACCGCACCCGGAGGTCCATGTGCCGCGCCAGCTCCCCCTGAGGCGACTTCCCCGGGAGACCCTCAAGGGGCTCGGCGCGGTCCGCCGGGCGGCGGGGGCGCCCCGGTCCCGACTGCGCAGTACGGCGGCGGTGTGCACCACGATGTCGGCACTGGCCGCGACCTCCCTGGTCACCGCCCCGTCGGTCGCCGAGCCCTTCTCCCCGGAGCCCTGCGCGCTCCAGCGCACCGAGGTGCACCACTCCGAGGGCCTGGACACCTGGAACGCCGCCTACCCGCGGCCGGCCCGCGCCCTGGACGCGGTGATGGTGTTCCTGTCCTTCCCCGACTCCCAGCCGCTGACCGCGCCCGCCGAACTCGCCGCCGACCACTTCCCGGCGACCACCCGCTTCTTCCAGCGCGCCTCCTACGGCACGTTCACGCTCCGCCCGCACCCGCTGCCGAGCTGGATCCCCATGCCGCGGCCGTCGACGGCGTACGACATACAGCGTGACTGGAGCCCCGAGCACCGGGCCGCCTACCTGCGCGACGCGCTGGGCGCCGCCGACCGGCACGTCGACTTCTCCCGCTACGACATCGTCTACTTCGTCGCGGACCCGGACGCGCCCGGCGTGGACTCCGACGCCACGAAGGTCGTCAACCTGAACACCCCGATGAGGGCCGACGGCACCGACATCCGGCGGGTCGTCACGGTCTTCGAGAACCATCCGCCGGACCGGCTGGTCCTGGCCCACGAGACCGGGCACGTCTTCGACCTGCCCGACCTGTACCACCGGCCCGTCGACGGCAAGGGCGACTGGGACACGCATGTCGGCGACTGGGACCTGATGGGCAGCCAGTTCGGGCTGGCTCCGGATCTCTTCGGCTGGCACAAGTGGAAGCTGGGCTGGCTGGAGCCACGGCAGGTGGCGTGCGTGCGGGGCAGCGGGACCACCCGGCTGACGCTGGAGCCGCTGGGGGCGGGGCCGGGGGTGGTGGTGACGGGCGCCGCCGGGGCGCCCGCCTTCGGCCTCGGGCGCGGTACGAAGCTGGCCGTGGTGCGCACGGGCGCGGACAGCGTGCTCGCCTTCGAGGCGCGCGGGCCGGTCGGCAACGACCTCGCCGCCTGCCGGGCGGGGGTGCTGGTGTACCGGGTGCGGAGCGGCGCGGAGTCCGGGGGCGGGCCGATCGAGGTGATCGACGCCCATCCGGACACCGAGGCCTGCTGGGAGGACTCGGTCTACCCTCCGCTCGCCGACGCTCCGGTGAGCCTCGGCGAGAGTTTCACGGTGCCGGAGGAGGGCGTACGGGTGGAGGTGGAGGGGCGGACGGTGTCGGGGGCGTGGACGGTACAGGTCACGCCGGGCTGAGCGGTCTGCCCGGGGCACGGTGACCGAGGGGGTGCGGGTGGCGGAGCCCCCGCCACGCGCGGCGAAGCCGCGCAGGAACAACGATGGCGAGGCCGGTTCGCGCTTCCGCGAACATGCCTCGCCATCGACAACGTGCGCCGCCAGGGACTCGAACCCCGGACCCGCTGATTAAGAGTCAGCTGCTCTAACCAACTGAGCTAGCGGCGCCTGCTGACGTCGTAGACCTTAGCATCCTGGTCGGCGGGAGGAAAAATCGAAATCCGCACCGCCGCGCGGGCCGCCCGTACGGCCGCCCAGAGCAGGATCTCGGGGCCCGGCAGCCACGGCAGGCGCGTGTCCGGCGCCACCAGCCAGCGGGAACCGGAACGCGCGGGTCCGCCCACGGGGGCCGGCACCGTCACCGCGTCCCCGGCACCGTGGCACAGCAGCGGGGGCACCGCGCCCGTACGGCCGCCCGCCCGGCCACGCGCGCTCCACTCCTCCCACTCCAACAGCGACGGCAGCCGCTGGGCCGTGCCCGGCGCGGCGAACAGCAGCATCCGGCCCCGGAACTCCGCCACCGGCCCGGACCCCGGCCCCTCGTCCCACATCCGGTCCAGCATCCGGCGCCCGAAGATCGCAGGGGCGCTCACCACGTCGAAGGCGGAACCGCAGGGCAGGACGACCGGGGCCTGGGGCCGCTCCTCCCAGAGGGCGAGCGTGCTGCGCGGGTACGGGCCCGCCGAGGCCAGCCAGGCGGCGCCGTCGGAGGTGACGTCCGAGACGTGGGACGTGGCGTCGAGGATGACATCGCGTGTGCTGCTCATGACGCATACATCTACCGGGCGTGAGGGGACCGCTCCGCTGGGTTGCGGGAAACCGGGACAGGAGGGAGAGGAAGGGAGTATCTTGCCCACTCGCCTGGCATATGCGGACGAGCCAGTCGGGCGCTGGTCGGGCTGCTCGGGCTGCTCGGGCTGCTCGGGCTAGTCGGGGTGCACGCCGCCCTCGCCGCCGCGCATCAGGTCGCGCCCGAACTCCACCATCTTCTTCGCGTAGTCCTCGGTCCACTCGGCCCGCTCGGCGATGTCCGCTGGCGTCAGCCGGTCGAAGCGCCGCGGATCGGCGAGCTGCGCCGCCGCCATCGCCTGGAACTCCATCGCCCGGTCCGCCGCCGCGCGGAAGGCATGCGTCAGCTCCGTCGCCCGGTCCAGCAGCGCCCGGGGGTCGTCGATCGACTCGAGGTCGAAGAAGTGCTCGGGGTCGGCGGACGCCTCCGCCGGCTCGAAGAGCAGGGGCGCGGGGCGTAGCCGCGGTTCGTTCCGACGCGGCGTGGGCTCCGCCATGTCTTCTCCTCCTCGTACGTACGGCGGCCCTCCCCGTGGACCGGGGCACTCCCCCGTGAAGGAGTGGGCCACCGTCCATTGTCCCGCGCCCACGCAAGAGGGCGAGGCCGTGCCGGTACGCGCATACCGGACACTCCCCGCCCACTCCCGCGTGACCTGGCCGCTCGCTAGCCGGCGTAGGTCTCGAACTCGGCGACCTTCGGCGTGCCGCTGGAGCCGGTGATCTGGAAGGTGACCTTCTTCAGCGAGGTCGCGGCGAAGTCGATGGCGCCCGCTCCGCTGCCGGAGGCCAGGACGGAGCCGGTGTCGTGGTTGACGACCCGCCAGGACCCGATGGCGCCCTCGGAACCCGATGCCTCCCGGATGACGGCCTTGGAGACCGTGGTGGCGGATCCCCACTTCACGGAGACGGAACCGGTCGAGCCGGACGGGGACCAGTAGGTGCCCATGTCGCCGTCGCGGACGTTGCCGTAGCTCGTTCCGTCGGCCTTGGAGGAGCCGTCGGAGCCCGCCCCGATGCTGAGGTTGGCGCCGGTGGGCGGGTCAGTGGGGTCCGGGTCGGTCGGGTCCGGGTCCGGGTCGGTGGGGCCGGGGTCGGTCGGACCCGGGTCGGTCGGGTCCGGGTTCTGCGGCGTACAGCTGCCGTCCGAGACCTTCAGCCCCTTGCCGGCGCCCGCCGTCTGGCTCACGAGGCCCGGCACGCAGTCGGCCGCGTCGAGGCTGTAGGAGTACGGGATGCTGACGCTGGTGTTGGACTGCGGGTCCGGCCCGGCGGGGTTGTTGTCGCCCTCGCGCTCCGACCAGGTCACGTTGTCGAAGATGTTGCCGCTGACCTGCCAGGAGCCGGCCTGGTCGGTGTAGAAGGTGCCGAGGACGTCCTTGGAGTCCTCGAAGTAGTTGTTGTCCACCTTGGCCTTGGCGCCGGCCCGGGAGTTGATGCCCGACTCGTTGAGGCTCACGTAGTGGTTGTTGTAGATGTGGGCCGTGCCGCCGCGCAGCAGGGGCGCGCGGGAGTCGATGTTCTCGTACTTGTTGTGGTGGAAGGTGACGTAGCCGTTGGAGCGGTCGCTCTCGCTGGAGCCGATCAGGCCACCGCGGCCGGAGTTGCGCAGGACGCTGTAGGACAGGGTCACGTACTGGGTGTTGTCCTTCATGTCGAAGAGGCCGTCGTAGCCCTCCGACTCCCCGCCCGACGCCTCCAGGGTGGTGTGGTCGACCCAGACGTTGCGGACGTCGCTCTCCATCCCGATGGCGTCGCCGCCGTTGGACGTGGGCGAGCCCAACTTCTTGACGTTCCGGACCGTCACGTTCTGGATGATGATGTTGCTGGACTCCCGGATGTGGATGCCCAGTTGGTCGAAGACGGCACCGCCGCCGACCCCGACGATCGTGACGTTGCTGATCTGCTTGAGCTCGATCTTGTCGGCCGCGGTGCTGCAACTGTCGCCCGACACCTTGGTGGTGTTGCCGTGGTTGATCGTGCCCTCGACCTCGATGGTGATCGGGGTACTGCTGTCGGCCCGGCCGCACAGGGCCTGGTGGATCGCGGTTCCGGTGGTGGCCCGGACCGTCTGTCCGCCCGCACCGCCGGTCGTGCCGCCGTTCTGGGTCGCGTAGCCGGTGGCGCCGCCGGCCGCTGCCGCCGCCTCGGGCATCGACAGCACCACACCGGTCGCGGCGGCGACAGCCAAGGTGGCCAGCGCCGCGTGAAGTCGCAGCGCGACTGGTCGTCTCATCCTCGGTCTCCCCATTCGTCTTCACATGACGGAACGAACTATCTGTCGTAATCATGTCAACACGACAGTCGGGAAAGCGCTTTCTCGCCGTGAGAATAGGGGTGCCTTCGGGGGCTGGCAAGAGATTGGACATGTTCAGCAAGCAGACCGGCGTCCAAATAGGTGAACCCGCTTCTTCTGCGCCACGGAGCCGATGTGCACCCCGAGCAGAGCTGCGGTACGATCATCCTGCCAGCTCGCGGGGCTCAACCCCCCACGGTCGGCAGTGCGTTGGTGGTCCAAGGAAAGACGCCCCACTTCCCGTGGGGAAATGCAGGTGCAAGGCCTGCCCAGCGCTCCGGTCGAAGAACCCCGGCCCGCCTCGGCGGACCGGGGTTCTTTCGTGTCGGTTCGAGTCCGGGTCAGCCGAGCTTGGCGGCCTGCGCGTCGATCACGGCGGTCGGCTGCTCGAACGCCTCGCCCCGGCTGATCGCCGCGATGTTGAAGGACGAGAACCCGGCGAGCGTGGTGCCCTGCCGGAAGACGGCGACCTTCGTCTCGACGGCTTCGCCGTCCGTCTTCGTCCCCACCGTCCAGGCCACGGCGTCGTCGCCGACGGCGAGCTTCTCCTCAGCGACCTTGGTGACCTGCTGCTTCTCCCCGTCGATCGTCATGGCGAAGCCCCCGGCGCACTTCTCGCCGGCCTCCCGCAGCGTGCCGAGGGTGCGCTCCGCGCCGTCGGAGTCGTAGGACCAGAGGGAGGTCATCGTCTTGGTGATGTCGAGGGAGTCGATGGTCGCCTCCTTCGCCTCCTCCTCCGTCATCTCCGCGAGCTCCTCCATCGAGGGCATGCCCTTCTTGGCCGCCGCGGACTCCTGGACGACGAGCCGCTGGGCGCTCGCCGCCGGGTCGCCCGCCGGCAGGGCCGACAGCACCCGGGCGACGGGCTCGCACTCGGCCTTGTCGACGGAGAGGGCCTCGGCCTCGAAGACGTCGTCCTTCCCCGGCTTCTGGACCTTGTGGTCCTTGAGGTCGCCCGTGGCTATGACCAGCTTCTCCAGTTCAGCGGCGGTCAGCGCCTTCGCCGCCGGCTTGTCGGACGCGCCGCCGCCCTTCGCCTTGGCGTCGGCGCCGTCCCCACCGTCCTGGTCACCACTGCCGCAGGCGGTGACCGCCAGGGCGAGGGTGACCGCGGAGGCGGTCAGGACGGTACGGCGGACGGTGGTGCGCATGGTGCTCTCCCTGTGCTCAAGCGCCCCGCGCCCAGGTACAGCGCGGGGTCGACAAGATCAAGACCAACGTGACCGGCCCGGGGTTGTACCGGCACCACCAGGCGTTCGTGCGGTTGCTCCGCTCAGCCCCCGGAGCCCGTCGGGCCGTCGGCCGTCGCGGGGGCCCGCCCGAGGGCGGTGACCACCAGGGCGGCCAGTGCCAGCGAGCCGCCCAGCCACAGCACCGACCGGGTGCCGAGGCCGTCCACCGCCCGGCCGCCCACGAAGGCGCCCAGGGCGATGGCCCCGTTGAACGCGCCCACGAACAGGGAGGTCACGCCCTCCCGGGCCCGCGGCGCGGCGAGCGCCAGCCACGTCTGGGTGCTCACCGACACACCGCCGTAGGCCAGGCCCCACGTCACCAGCAAGGCCGCGGCGCCTGCCGCGGACAGCCCGAGCAGCGGGAACAGCAGTACCGCGGCCGCCAGGGCCGGGCTGATCACCAGCAGGACGCCCCGCACCGATCGCCCGGCCCGGGCGCCGACCACGAAGTTGCCCGCGACACCGGCGATTCCGTACACCAGCAGCAGGGTGCCGACCATCGAGGCCTGAACGCCGGAGACCTCCTCCAGGACCGGCCGGACATAGGTGTACGCGGCGAAGTGGCCGGTCACCAGCAGGACCACCACGGCGAGCCCGGTGACCACCCGGGGGTCGCCGAACAGTCGCACCACACCCCCCAGGGCGACCGCCTCCTCGGCGGGAAGCGGCGGCAGCAGTACGGCCATGGCGACCGTCACCAGCAGAGCCAGACCGGCGACGGCGAGGAACGCCGCGCGCCAGCCCGCCAGTTCACCGAGGTACGCGCCGGCCGGGACGCCCGCCACCGAGGCGACGGCGATACCGCTGAAGATCATGGAGGTGGCCGGCCCGACGGCCCCGGCCCGAACCAGCCGGATCCCCAGACCGCCCGCGAGCGACCAGACACCGCCCATGCCCACGCCGATCAGCACCCGGGCCACCATCATGACCGCGAAGTTCGGCGACCAGGCGGCCAGCGCGTTGGCCGCCGCCAGCAGCACCATCAGGGAGCAGAGCACCGTACGCCGGTCCAGCCGCCCCACCGCCGAGGTGACCAGCGGCGCGGCGAGCGCACCGACCAGGCCGGTGACGGTGAGCGTCAGCCCGGCCGTGCCCTCGCTCACCCGCAGGGAATCGCCGATCGGCGTGAGCAGGCCCACCGGCAGCATCTCCGCCGTGACCACGGTGAACGTCGCGGCCGCCACGGCCACCACCGCGGGCCATCCGCCTCTCGCGGGGCCCCTCGGTGCGGGGGCGTGTACGGGCAGGTCGTCAACTTTTGCCATGGCCTCAGCCAACGCCGGGGCCCCAGGCGGAACAAGCGCGAAGTTCTCATGCTTCCATGAGGCGGATTAATCGATCCGGAGGGCAGGACCTTGAGCGTGGAGATCCGTGAGCTGGAGTGCTTCCTGGTCCTCGCGGAGGAACTGCACTTCGGACGGACGGGAGAACGGCTGTACGTCTCCCAGGGCCGGGTCAGTCAGCTGATCCGCGCCCTGGAGCAGCGCATCGGCGCCCGCCTGGTGGACCGTACGAGCAGACGGGTGCGGCTGACCCCGCTCGGGGAGGACTTCCTCGGCGCCCTGCGCCCCGCCTACGCCGCCCTGCGCGCCACCGTCGACGACGCCCGCGCGGCGGCGCTCGGCGGCAGCGGGCCCCTGCGCATCGGGTTCCAGGGTGTGGCGGGGTACGGATTCATGGACGTGGTCAGGGAGTTCGGGGACCGGTATCCCGGCTGCGAGACCTGGATCACCGAGCTGCCGCTCTGTGACCCCTTCGGGCCGTTGCACCGGGACGAGGTGGACACCGCCGTCGTCCTGCTGCCGGTCAAGGAGCCTGCCCTGGTGCTCGGGCCCGTCTTCTCCCGTCGGCCGCAGTACCTGGCGGTCTTCCATCGGCACCCCTTCGCCGGCCGGGCCGGCCTGGACGCCGAGGAACTGGCCGGCGCGCCGCTCGTCGGTGTGGCCGCACCGGCGCCGGACTACTGGCGCGAGGCCCAGGCGCCGAGCCGCACCCCGTCCGGTACCCCGGTGCCGCGGGGGCCCGCGGCCGGCACGCTTCAGGAGGGCCTGTCCCTGGTCGCGGCGGACCGGGGTGTGATGCTGCTGTGCCACCCGACCACCGAGTACCACCAGCGCCGGGACGTGGTCTACGTCCCGGTGGCCGGGCTGCCCGAGTCCGCGGTCGGGCTGGTCTGGCACGGCGAGCGGGAGAACGCCCGGATCCGCGCCTTCGCCGACGCGGTGGCCGGCGACCTGACCGGCCCGGGCCGCTGACCCGGCCCGGGGACCCGGCCCGGCCCGGGGACCCGGCCCGGCCCGCGGTCTGGCCCGGCCCGGGGTCTGACCCGGCCCGGGGTCTGACCCGGCCCGCGGTCTGACCCGGCCCGCGGTCTGACCCGGCCCGGGGACAGACCCCGGGGACAGGCCCGCCCGGTGTCAGCCCCAGCGTCGGCCCCGGTGTCAGGCCTGCACCACCGGCTCCCGGGTGAACAGCGCTCCCAGTTCCGGTGCGTTGACCCGGCGGTCCGCCAGGCGCAGGCCCTCCCAGATGGTGACCTGGTTGGCGGTGAGGACCGGCTTGCCCAGTTCCTTCTCCAGGGCCGGGATGTGGGCCGCCGTGTGCAGGGCGGTGTCCGGGAGGAGGACCGCCTCCGCGTCCGGGTGGTCGGCGGCGCGGGCCAGGGCCAGCACCTCCGACTCGGTCCAGGTGCCGACCTCCGCGGCCGTGATGATGCCGGAGCTGACGACGCCGACCGCCTCGATGCCCGCGGCGCGCAGGAACTCCGCGAAGAGCTGCGCCACGTCGTCCGGGTAGGTCGCCCCGATCGCGACCCGCCGCGCCCCGATCTCCTTCGCCGCGTGCACGAAGGCGAAGGAGGTGGAGGAGGCCGGCAGGCCCGCCGCCTGGGCCAGGGCGCGCACCTGTTCCTGGGCGCCGTCCCAGCCGTGCACGAAGCTTCCGCTGGTGCAGGCCCACACCACGGCGTCGGCGCCCGCGAGCCGCAACTCCTCCACACCCGCCGCGAGCCGCTGCGGTGAGCCCATCTCGCGCAGCGCGTCGACCCGGTGCGCGTCCTCGCCGATGTCCGTGTGCACCAGGTCCACCCGGATGTCGCTGCCCAGGAGCTGCTCGATGCGTGGATAGTCGTCCTCGCCGGAGTGGCCCGGGTACAGGAATCCCAGTGCTGTCATGTCCACCCTTCCTGCTGCTGTTCCGTGTCCGGAGCGTCACCGACGCCCGGCAGGTCCGCCACCGCGGGGCCGACCGGACCCGCGACCGCGGGACCCACCGGACCCGGCACCGCGGGGCCGATGCGCGCGGACGGATCGGTCAGCGCCTGATACGGCCCCACCGCAGGGGTACCCAATCGGCGCAGTGCCGCCCACATCGTCACTTGGTTGGCCGAGATCACCGGGATCCGCAGCTCGGCCTCCAGCTGTGGGATGACGTCGTAGGTGGGGAGGTTGGTGCAGGAGATGAACAGGGCGTCCGCCGACCCCGGGCTCGGTACCGCCTGGCGCGCCATGTCGGCCACATCGCGGTACGGGACCTTCCAGATGTGCCGGGTCAGGCCCATGAAGGCGCAGCCGGTGACCGCGACACCGGCTTCGGCGACGTACGCCTCCAGCGCCCGGGTCACGGACACGGTGTACGGCGTCACCAGCGCGACCCGGCGTACGCCCAGTTCGGCCAGCGCGTCCAGCAGCGCGCCGGAGGTGGTCACGGACGGGACCGCGCCCGCCCAGGTCATCGCCTCGCACATCGCGCGTTCCCCGGCGATGCCGCCGACGAAGCTGCCCGAGGTGCAGGCGTAGGCGATGACCTCGGGCGCGATGGCGTTGAGGGTGCGCACGGCCTCACCGAGCGTCTCGTGTTCGCTGACCATCCGGGCGAGGTCCAGACTGACCTCGACGGGTACAAAAGGGGTTCGCGTCATGTGCAGCGACACGTCGTCGGGCACCCAACGCCACAGCTCGCGATCGAGCGCGAAGTCGAACGGGGCGACCACGCCGACCCCGCGTTGCGGAGCTGGTCCGCCGAGAAAGGAGATGTCCATGGCACGCACCGGCCTCACACTGAGAAAGGGGAGGACAACGCACCGTTACGCACGGCCGTGTTGACGAAGGTAGGTTCCGGTGCGAGCGTGGTCAATCCGCCCGCGTCACTCCCAGGTCAACAGCCGGTTAACTTCCCCGTCAACTCCTGAATCGCACCCGTTTTCACCGACCGGAGACAGACCTGCCGATGACCACGCCCACGCCCCCGCCCCCGCCCCCGCCCACGCTCCTCGTCCTGGACGCCGAGCCGCTCCCCCGCCTGGGCCGGCTGACCGGCCGGGCCCGGATCGAGCACGCCGACGAGAAGAGTCTCGCCGAGCGGCTGCCGCACGCGGACGTCCTGCTCGTGTGGGACTTCGCCTCGCACGCCGTACGGAAGGCGTGGCCCGGCGACGGTCCCCGGCCGCGCTGGGTGCACACGGCGAGCGCCGGCGTGGACCATCTGATGTGTCCGGAGCTGGCCGCGTCGGACACGGTGGTGACCAACGCGCGCGGTGTCTTCGACCAGCCGATCGCCGAGTACGTCGCCGCGCTCGTCCTGGCGATGGCGAAGGACCTGCCCACGACACTGCGGTTGCAGGGTGAGCGGACCTGGCGGCACCGGGAGTCGATGCGGGTGGCCGGAACTCGCGCCTGTGTGGTCGGCTCCGGGCCGATCGGGCGGGCGATCGCGGGGACGCTCAAGGCGCTGGGGATCACGACCGCGCTGGTCGGCCGGACCGCCCGCACCGGCGTCCACGGGCCCGGTGAGCTGGACCGGTTGCTGGCCCGCGCCGACTGGGTGGTCGCGGCGGCGCCGCTCACCGACGACACGCGCGGCATGTTCGACGCCCGGCGGTTCGGGGTGATGCAGCCCTCCGCGCGGTTCGTGAACGTGGGGCGGGGTCAGCTGGTCGTCGAGGACGATCTCGCCGAGGCGCTGACCAGGCGCTGGATCGCGGGCGCCGCCCTGGACGTGCTGAGCCACGAGCCCCTCGCGTCCGACAGCCCGTTGTGGCGGGTCCCGGATCTGATCATCTCGCCGCACATGAGCGGGGACACGATCGGCTGGCGGGACGAACTGGGCGCGCAGTTCGTGGAGTTGTACGAGAGCTGGGCGGCCGGCGAGCCGCTGGCGAACGTGGTCGACAAGAAGCGCGGATACGTGCCCGGACACTGACGTCCCACATACGCGGGAGGGTGCTGCATGACCGACCTCACCGAGCTGACCGCTGTACAGCTCGTCGACGGGTACCGCAAGGGCGACTTCAGCCCCGTGGAGGTGACCCGGGCCGCGCTGGAGCGGGCCGAGCGGATCCAGCCGGAGGTGAACGCGTTCGTCCGGCTGACCGGCGAGGAGGCGCTCGACGGGGCACGGCGGTCCGAGGAGCGGTGGCGGCGCGGGGAGCCGGGCGGTCGGCTGGACGGCGTACCGGTCACGGTGAAGGACATCCTGCTGACGCGCGGTCACCCGACCCTGCGCGGCTCCCGCGCCGTCTCACCGGACGGGCCCTGGGACGAGGACGCGCCCTCCGTGGCCCGGCTGCGCGAGCACGGCGCCGTGTTCCTCGGCAAGACGACGACGCCCGAGTACGGCTGGAAGGGCGTCACGGACTCGCCCCTGTCCGGCGTCACCCGCAACCCGCACGATCCGACCCGCACCGCGGGCGGCTCCAGCGGGGGCGCGGCGGCGGCCGTCGCGCGCGGGGCGGGGCCGCTGGCGCTCGGCACGGACGGCGGCGGCAGCGTGCGCATCCCGGCGTCCTTCTGCGGCATCTTCGGCCTGAAACCGACGTACGGCCGGGTCCCGCTCTACCCGGCGAGCGCGTTCGGCACCCTCGCGCACGTCGGCCCGATGACCCGGGACGCGGCGGACGCGGCGCTGATGCTGGACGTCATCGGCACCCCGGACGCCCGTGACTGGTCGGCGCTGGGCCCGGCGCCCGGGTCGTACACCGAGGCGCTGTCCGGCGGGGTGCGGGGGCTGCGGGTGGCGTACTCGCCCTCGCTGGGCGGGCAGGTGGCGGTACGCCCGGCGGTGGCGACGGCGGTCCGGCGGGCGGTGGAGCGGCTGGCGGAGCTGGGCGCGTACGTGACGGAGGCCGACCCGGACTTCGCGGACCCGGTGGACGCCTTCCACGCGCTGTGGTTCAGCGGGGCGGCGCGCGTGGTGCAGCACCTCGGGGCGGGTCAGCGGGAGCTCCTGGACCCCGGACTGCGGGAGATCGTCGGCGCGGGGGCGCGGTACTCGGCGCTGGAGTACCTGGCCGCGGTGGACGTGCGGATGGAACTGGGCCGGCGGATGGGCCGCTTCCACGACGCGTACGACCTGCTCGTCACGCCGACGCTGCCGATCACGGCGTTCGAGGCGGGGGTCGAGGTGCCGAAGGGGTCGGGGCTGCGGCGGTGGACGGGGTGGACGCCGTTCACCTACCCGTTCAACCTGACGCAGCAGCCGGCGGCGACGGTGCCGGTGGGGGTCGACGGGGATGGGCTGCCCGTCGGGCTTCAGCTTGTCGCGGCGCGGCATCGGGATGATCTGGTGTTGCGGGCGGCGCATGCGTTGTATGGGGCGGGGGTGGGGGTGGGGACGGGAACGTCGGCCGAGTAGTGGTCGGCGTGCGGGTGGGCGCCGGGGTGGGTCGCGCTGCCCGGCGCTAACGGGGTGCCGCTGCGCCCACCCGTGCCGCCCCAGCGGCACGACTGCCCGCAGCGGGGGCGGCGTACGGCTGCGGGCAGTCGGGGGCGCGACGTTCTACGCTCGGCGGAAGCTGAGTGTCTCCCCCTCCGCTCCCGCTCGCCACAGGTCGTTGCAGGCCTCGGCCATCTCGGTCAGGCCCTCGACGATCTGGCCCCAGACGGTGCCGGGGACCCAGCCGACGTCGCCGTTGAGGAGCAGGTTGTTGCGTTCGTAGAACAGGGCCAGGTCGACGAGGGTGGTGCCCGCGCGGACCTCACGGTCGTAGCCGTACGCCTTGGTGCCCAACTCGGCACCCGCGAAGGCGAAATAGCACAGGTCGCCCGGAATGGGCGTCACGGTCGGGTTCTCCAGCGGTGGTGCGGATGCCGCGAAGGGCGGGAAAAGGGCGTAGATCTCGTTGCGGGCGTATTTGGCGTGGTATACGTCGCCGCCGAGAGGGAGCGCGTCCCAGACCGCCGCGCAGGTGATCGGGGCCCGGTCGTCCAGCAGTTGGGCCGTGCAGGTGATTCCGCGCTTGACCAGCGAGACTTCGATGAAGCGATCAGCCATACCTCCATGGCAGTGCCCGGCGGCCCCGTGGTCAAGGGTGCGGGGCCGAGGTATCGGACTGAAAAAGATCGGCATAACCTGCCCGGCTTCGGGTAGCTGCGCGCCCATGGCTCCACCACACAGAACCCCTCCATGGGGTATATCCGACCAAAGGCCCAGCACAGCCGGGCCCACTCGCCGGTCGCTGCTCGCGGGGGTCGCGGCGCTCGGCGCGCTGGGGGCCGCCGGCTGCTCGCGGGTGGCCACCGCGTCAGACGTGGAAGGCGGCGATCTCCTCGACCGGCTCAAGGCACAGGGCGTGGCCCGGCTCGGCATCGCGGGCGAGATCCCCTTCGGGTACATCGACAAGAACGGTGAGCTGACCGGCGAGGCGCCGGAGCTGGCGAAGGTCATCTTCAAACGGCTCGGAGTGGACCGGGTGCAGCCGGTACCGACGGAGTTCGGCTCCCTCATCCCGGGGCTGGCGTCGCAGCAGTTCGACGTGGTGGCGGCCGGGATGTACATCAACCCCGAGCGCTGCCAGCAGGTCATCTTCTCGGACCCCGACTACCAGATGCTCGACGCGTACATCGTGCGCAAGGGCAACCCGCTCGGGCTGCACAACTACAAGGACGTCTTCAAGAAGAAGGCCAAGTTCGCGACCGGCACCGGCTACGCCGAGATCGCCTACGCGGTGGAGCACGGCATCAAGGAGGACGACATCCTGATCGTCCCCGACCAGGTGGCCGGACTCAACGCCGTCGAGTCCGGGCGCGTGGACGTCTTCGCGGGTACGGCGCTGACCGTCCGCGAAGTGGTGAAGAAGTCCAACAAGGCCGAGGCGACCGAGCCCTTCTCGCCGATCATCGACGGCAAGCCGAAGGTCGACGGCGGCGGCTTCGCCTTCCGGCCCAACGAGACCAACCTGCGGGACGCCTTCAACGTCGAGCTCCAGAAGCTCAAGAAGAGCGGCGAACTGCTGCGCATCCTCAAGCCCTTCGGTTTCACCGAGAACGAGATGACCGATCTGACCGCGAAGGAGCTCTGCGGCGGATGACCTCGGGACTGTGGGAACTCGTACTCCAGGGTGTCTGGGTCACCATCCAGCTGCTCTTCTTCAGCTCGCTGCTGGCGGGGGCCGTCTCCTTCGTGATCGGTGTCGCGCGCACCCACCGGCTGTGGGTCGTCCGCTTCCTCGCGGGCGTCTACACCGAGGTGTTCCGCGGGACCTCGGCGCTGGTGATGATCTTCTGGGTGTTCTTCGTGCTGCCGCCGGCCTTCGGCTGGCAGCTGGTGCCGATGTGGGCGGGCACGCTGGCGCTGGGCCTGACCTACGGGGCGTACGGCTCCGAGATCGTGCGCGGCGCGCTCGGCGCGGTCGACCCGGCGCAGAAGGAGGGCGGCATCGCCCTCAGCTTCACGCCCTGGCAGCGGATGAAGCTGATCCTGCTGCCGCAGGCGGTGCCGGAGATGATCCCGCCGTTCTCCAACCTGCTGATCGAGCTGCTCAAGGGCACCGCGCTGGTGTCGATCATGGGCATGGGCGATCTGGCGTTCAGCGGCAACCTGGTACGCCTGGCGCTGCAGGAGAGCGCGGAGATCTACACGTACATCCTGCTGATCTACTTCGTGATCGCCTTCCTGCTCACGCGGGTGATGCGCGGTCTGGAGAAGAAGCTGAAGGCGGGCGTCGGGAAGGCTCCCACGCGCAAGTCCGAGGCGGAACTGAAGCGCCCTGAGGCGACCAACGTGGGGGGTGCTGTCTGATGAACTGGGACTGGAGCGCGGTCTCCGACTTCATGCCGCACTTCTGGGACGGTCTGCTGGTCACCCTGCAGATCCTGGTCCTGGGGTCGCTGGTCTCGTTCGTCCTCGGACTGGTCTGGGCGATGCTGATGCGGGTGCCGTCCCGCTGGGTGACCTGGCCCGTCGGCGTGGTCACCGAGTTCGTCCGGAACACTCCGCTGCTGGTGCAGCTGTTCTTCCTCTTCTACGTGCTGCCCGAGTGGGGAGTGACCGCCTCGGCGCTCACCACCGGCGTACTCGCCATCGGTCTGCACTACTCGACGTACACGATGCAGGTCTACCGGGCCGGTATCGAGGCGGTGCCGGTCGGCCAGTGGGAGGCCGCGACGGCGCTGAACCTGCCGATGGGGCGGACCTGGTCGGCGGTGATCCTGCCGCAGGCGATCCGCCGTGTGGTGCCCGCCCTCGGCAACTACGTGATCTCCATGCTGAAGGACACGCCGCTGCTGATGGCGATCACGGTGCTGGAGATGCTCGGCGAGGCACGGCTGTTCTCGCAGCAGAACTTCCAGTTCACCGAGCCCCTGACGGTGATCGGCGTGGCCTTCATCGTCATCTCCTACCTGGCCTCCCTTGCCCTGCGAGCCCTGGAGCGACGCCTTGCCCACTGACACTCTCCCCAATCCCGAGAAGAGCCCCGAGCGCAGCTCCGGCGAGCTGATACGCCTGGAGCAGGTCACCAAGCGGTTCGGTGAGAACACCGTCCTCGACCACCTCGACTTCTCCGTCGACGCCGGCAAGCACGTCACCCTGATCGGCCCGTCCGGGTCGGGCAAGACGACGATCCTGCGGCTGCTGATGACGCTCCTCAAGCCCGACGAGGGCACGATCACCGTGGACGGGCAGAAGCTCTTCCCGGCGACCGAGAAGGAGCGGCGGGAGGTCCGCAAGCAGATCGGGATGGTGTTCCAGCAGTTCAACCTGTTCCCGAACATGAGCGTCCTGCGCAACATCACCGAGGCGCCGGTCACGGTCCTCGGCATGTCCAAGGACGAGGCGGCGGAGCGGGCCAAGGGCCTGCTCGACATGGTGGGCCTGGCCGACAAGTGCGACGCCCGCCCCGCCCAGCTCTCCGGCGGCCAGCAGCAGCGCGTGGCGATCGCCCGGGCGCTGGCGATGCGGCCGAAGGTGCTCCTCCTCGACGAGGTGACCTCGGCGCTCGACCCGGAGCTGGTCGCGGGCGTCCTCGACCTGCTGCGGGACATCGCCCGCACCACGGACATCACCATGCTGTGCGTGACCCACGAGATGAACTTCGCCCGGGACATCTCGGACCAGGTCCTGATGTTCGACTCGGGCCGGGTCATCGAGACCGGTCCGCCGGAGAAGATCTTCAGCGAGCCGGAGCACGACCGGACCCGGGAATTTCTCAGCGCGGTGCTGTAAGTACGCGGCGTCACCGCCCCAACGCCCGAGGTCGGGGCGTTGGGGCACGCCGCTGGCATATGCCAGCGGGCCAGCACCGCAGTTGGGGGCGCTGAAATCTCGCCAACACCCCCTCACTTCGGGCCGCTTGGCGGCTATCGTGAAGGGGATCCGCTGTCCGGATCGGGGGCACAGGCAGGGACAGGGGCAGGGGCCTACCAGCGAGCGCAGGGGGAGACCACCGTGGCGCTGCAGCACAAGCCGACCGCGCCGCACCACTCGGCCCAGGACGCCCTGCGCGTCCTGGAGACGGTGACGCGGCACAGCACCGGAGTCACGGACACCGAACTCGCCCGGCGGACCGGCCTCGACCGGGAGCGACTGACCACGCTCCTGCGCATGCTGCGCCGCGAGGGCTACGTCGAGCAGACCAACGACGGCACATACGTCACCGGCGAGGCCCTGGCCCGCCTGGGCTCGGCCCACGGCCGCGAGGAGGCCGTGCGCGACAAGCTCCAGCGCATCCTGGACCGGCTGCGCGACTCGGTGGGCGCCGCCGTCTACATCAGCCGGTACGTCGACGGCGAGGTCAGCGTCACCCAGTACGCCGACAGTCCGACCACGCCCAAGGTGAACGAGTGGGTGGACTTCCGCGTCTCGGCGCACGCCACCGCGGTCGGCAAGAGCCTGCTCACCCAGCTGGACCACGCGGGCCGCCGCGACCACCTCGCCCGGCACAAGATGGCCCGCCTGACCTCGCGCACCATCACCAGCGACAAGCTGCTGCTGTCCCGGCTGGAGTCCCAGCCGCCCTCCGTCCCGGTCCTCGACCTCCAGGAGTACGCGGTGGGCACGGTCTGCGCGGCCGTCCCGATCACGGCCGGTTCCGCCGTGGGCTGCCTCGCCCTGTCCCTCCCGGTCGAGCACGCCCACCGGCTGCGCCGGGCCGCCGACGAGCTGAACCGGAACGCCGCGGGGGTGCTGCTCTCGCTGGCGATCTAGCCGCGGGGACGGCAGGGCGGAACGGCCGGTGGGACGGGCGTCGGGACGGGCATCGGGACGGGGCGTCGGGATGGCCGGCGGATCAATGGTCGGAAGCACCCCTGGAGACCAGGTAGTATTTTCGTCGTCGCCGACCGCGGAACGCGGACGGCGGGAGTCATGCGCCGCTAGCTCAGTTGGTTAGAGCAGCTGACTCTTAATCAGCGGGTCCGGGGTTCGAGTCCCTGGCGGCGCACAGCAAGAGGGCCCCCTCGCCCAGGCGAGGGGGCCCTCCGCTCGTTCAGAAGGTCACGTCCGAGCACGCGTAGAACGCGTTGGCCGTGTCGGCGACCGTCCACACCGCGACGATCACGTGGCGTCCGCTCAGCCCGGACGGCAGCGTGCCGCTGTGGGAGAGCGTGGCCGGAGGACGCTGGCCGCCGTAGGGCACAGTGAAGAACGGCGTGAGGTTGAGGTCGGACCGGGCCAGGTTGTGGTTCTGGTTCCAGCCCGGCTTGGTGACGTAGTACCGGAAGTCGGTCGTGGCGTGCCGGGCGGTGAACTGCCAGCGGAAGTTGTAGCTCTGCCCGCCGTTCACCTTGGTGGCCGGCCACGCCTGGCCGCCCGGGGCCTTCGGGCTGTCGAGCGGGGCGAACGGGGTGTTGTTCGCGGAACATATCCGCCCGTCGGCCGGTCCGCCCGCCGGGAAACCCTTGGGGCCCTCGACGCTCTGCGGCTCCCACTGGATGGCGCCGCAACCGCTGACGGTGCCGTTCTGGCAGACCTTCTGCCGGCTGACCGGCAGGTCGGTGTAGCCGTGGCCGCTGGCGCCGCCGGACGAGAGCACGAGGGCTCCGGTAGTCGCCATGCCCACCGCGACGGCGGACAACTTGGTCTTTGTACGCATACTGCTGCTCCTGTGACGTGGGGGAGGTTCAGTGAGCCGTGCAGGTCTAGACCAAGTCTCAGGTTATTGCCGTTAGTTGAACATGTCCATACCAATCGGAGAACCCGGGGAACGGGTCAGGCCCCCGTGTCCCCCCGCCCCGCGCAGAACGCCACCGTCAGGTCCTTCACCAGCATCTTGCGCTCGTAGTCGTCGAGTTCGACCAGCCCGCGCATGGTCAGCCGGGTCACCGTGTCCTCCACCGAGTCCACCACCGAGGTGAGCACGCTGGCCCGCTGCGCCGCGTCCAGCGCGGCGATCCGGCGCCGGTGCATCGCGGCGGCGACCTCGGGGGCGTACTCCACCCGGACCGGCCGCACCGAGAACACCTCCAGGCCGACCGGCGCCGCGTCCGCCGCCACCAGCCGGGTCAGCGTCTCGCCGGCCACGTCCGCGGAGCTGCGGACCGTGCCGAGGGGCTCCACCGGAACCCGGGCCAGCGCCGCCTCGACGCACTCGCGCAGGTACGTCTCGTGGTCCTCGACGCCCAGCGTGGCCTTCGCGGTGTCCCGCACCCGCCACACCACCAGCGTCACCGCCCGGAGCACCACCCCGTTGCCGTCGGCCGCGGGCATCGGCTCGCTGCGCCAGTGCCGCAGCCGGACGTCGACCCGGCGGCGCAGCAGCAGCGGGTTGACCCACATCAGGCCGGTGCGCCGGACGGTCCCCCGGTAGCGGCCGAACAGGCCGAGCACCCAGGCCCGCCCGGTCCGGCCCCGGGCCAGCCCGCCGAACCCGAACAGCCCCAGCGCCCCGGCGGCCGCGTACGCCGCCCACTGCGCGGGGCCGAGCCCGGCCCCCGCGTACGCCGGCAGCCCGAGCGCCTCGGCCGCGAGCGGCGGTACGAGCCCGGCCCACCAGGAGGTGACCGCGCAGCCCGCCGCACCGCAGGCACCGGCGGCCACGCCCGCGGCGCCGGGCAGCACCCGGGCCGGACGCTCCGTCAGGTCCGGGTCGACGCTCGGCGCCGGGCGCGGGCGCGCGGCTACGGGGCGCCGCGTGAGGGGCTGCTCCCCCGTGCTCTGCCGACGGCCGACGACCGCGGACCGCAGCGCCACCGGCGCCGGATGGGGGTCGTCGCGGAACAGCAGGTGGACGGGGATCTCGGTGGTCGCCTCGTTGTGGATGAGCCGGGCGGGCCGGTGACCGGCCGACTCCGCCGCCCCTGCGGGGCCTTCGGGCTCCGAGGGGGCCGGCGGTTTGGTGTCCGGGTTCGTCGATGAAGTCGTACTCATGCGTGCTCCAGCCTCCGCGCCAGATGCGTCATGAACGGGTGGTCACCGCTGGGCGGGCGGTCAGGAGAAGAGCCGTCGCCAGGTCTCCGGGCCCGGGTAGCCGTCCGCCGCGCCACCGCGCCAGCCCTGGGCGCGCTGGAAGGCCTCGACGCCCCGCCGGTCCGCCTCGCCCCAGCGCGGGCCCGGCCCGGTCGTGTAGTACGTGCCGAACCCCTTCCTCACCAGCTGCCTGCCGAGCCTGGTGACGTACGGGTTGTCCGCGCCCGGCCCGAACATCGCCCGTCCGGGGTATCCGGCCACCCCGTGCGAGGCGGGGGCCGGCGCGGGGCCGGCCGCCGGGGCCGCGATGTCCTTTCCCCCGCCCGTCTTCAGCAGCCGCCAGGTGCCCGGGCCGGGCAGCCCGTCGGCGTCCTCGCCCCGCCGGCCCTGGGCCTGCTGGAACGCCTGGGTGGCCCTGAGGTCCGCGTCCGACCAGCGGGGGCCCGGCCCCGAGGCGTAGAAGCGTCCGGCGCCGCGGGCGACGAGCATCCGGCCCAGCTCGGTGACGTTCCCGTTGTCGGCGCCGGGGCCGGGGCCGAAGGAGGACGCCCCCGGGTAGGCCGTGGCGGCCGGCGCCCCGCCGGCCGTGGTCGTGGTGACCCCCTTGTAGCGGTAGGGCAGGTACTTGGCGGAGTTGCTCCAGTAGGCGTAGGGCGTGGCGAGCTTTCGGGCGTGCGGCGGGGTCTGTTCGTAGGCCGTGTAGGCGGTGCGGGTGGCGTCCGTCCAGCCGCCGAAGATCACCACGTGGGAGCCTTTCTGGGGGTCGGACGTGTTGTGGAACAGCAGGATGTCGCCGGGCTGGAGTTCCTCCTTGGTAATACGGTCGGCGAAGGTGCCGAGGCTGCCCGTCCATTCGTTCGTGGGCAGCTTCCAGGCCATCGCCACATAACCCGAGCAGTCCTGCCGGTAACCGTCGGACCAGTAGGCGGTCATGCTGTAGGGCACCTTGGCGGTGACCCAGGTCTTGGCCCGGTCGATGATCTCCGTACGGGTGATCGCGGCCAGTTCCGCACCGGCCGGAGGTGCCGCCGGCGTACCGGTCGGGCCGTGCAGCGGGGCCCTGGGGCCCTGCGGGGTGTCGGGCTCGTCACCTGCGGGAACGCCCGGCCGATGGGAGGCGTGAGCGGTGGTCGGCGCCGCTGCCGTCTGTCCCGCGCCCAGGGCCCCGACGGTGGCGGCCGCGGTGGCCACGATCAGCGCGCGGTGGGCCGCCGGATGGGCGGGGGCGCGGCCGGCCGGGGAATGCGGCAGGACGCGGCGCCAGTGACGGCAACCGGGGCAGTCGCAGTCGCTCGCGGGGTCGATCTCCTCGAATACGGGAGCCTCCATGCGATTCCCCTCACACTCCCGGTGAAAATGTCCGCGATAGTGCACTTCGGTACATGTCGGTCAGTTTCTCAACTGTGTTCTTCGCGCGCATGCTGACGGTCCGAATGATGTACACGGCGGCGGACGCGACCCCGGACCGTGCCCGGAGGTCCCCCGGGCACGGTCCGGAGCAGCGTCCGGCATCCGGTAGAGTTGTGCAGGTCAGCAGGCGCCGCTAGCTCAGTTGGTTAGAGCAGCTGACTCTTAATCAGCGGGTCCGGGGTTCGAGTCCCTGGCGGCGCACCGACGGCCGAAGGCCCCCCGTAGCACACGGGGGGCCTTCGGCGTACCCGGCCTCCGGACATCTTGCGATCATGGCGAACACCGTAGAACCCTGGTCCGGTTGGGGGGCCGGATGCCGAGGGGATGCCGAGGGGGGCATCATGCAACCGGGGGTCGCCATTCCATGTCTATATAAGGTGTGGATGCCGTGGTGACAGCAACCCACCACTGTTACGTGCGTGAAGGTCGAGGGGGACCGGAGCGGACGATGGAAGCGACGAAACACGCGTGACCCGCGTGTGGGGGGATGACTCATGACGTCGACGCCGACGGGCGCCGGGCAGGACCACGACCCGTCCCAGACCACCCAGCTCAGGGTGCCCGCGCATCGGACCTGGAACACCGGTTCGTTCCGCCGGATACAGAAGACCCTGCCGAGGTACGACTACGAGCACTACAGCCGGCTCGCGGGCCCCCTCACCCAGCCCGACCCGCACAAGCCGTACAAGGTGCAGTACCGCTCGCTGATCTCGCAGGAGCCGCACCGCATCCGGGTCGCGCTGATGCTGGCCGCCGCCCCGCTGCTGTCGGTGGTGCTGCTGGTCTGGCTGCTCCAGCCCACGCACTGGACCGAGCGCGACTACGTGGCCTTCGACTGGCTGCCCACGCTCGACATCGT
Organism: Streptomyces sp. NPDC056296; assembly: GCF_042268605.1. Classification (NCBI taxonomy): domain Bacteria; kingdom Bacillati; phylum Actinomycetota; class Actinomycetes; order Kitasatosporales; family Streptomycetaceae; genus Streptomyces; species Streptomyces sp. NPDC056296. The sequence continues at coordinate 96,734 of NZ_JBHJRX010000030.1, forward strand.
GATGCTCGTCTCGATCGGCCTGATCGAGCTGTTCCGCTGCCTGAACGTGCTGTCGAACGCGCACGCGACGCTGGTCGCCCGGGACCCGATCCCGGTGGTGCCCGAGACCGGCACCCGGGTCGCCTTCCTCACCTCCTTCGTGCCCGGCAAGGAGCCGCTGGAGATGGTGACGAAGACCCTGGAGGCGGCCGTGAAGATCCGCCACCGCGGTCTGATGCACGTCTGGCTCCTCGACGAGGGCGACGACCCCGAGGTGAAGGCGGTCTGCGAGCGCCTCGGCGTGCACCACTTCTCCCGCAAGGGCGTCGCGAAGTGGAACATGCCCAAGGGCCCGCACCGCGCCAAGACCAAGCACGGCAACTACAACGCCTGGCTCGACGCGCACGGCGACGGCTACGACTTCTTCGCCTCGGTCGACACCGACCACGTGCCGCTGCCCAACTACCTGGAGCGGATGCTCGGCTTCTTCCGCGACCCGGACGTCGGCTTCGTCATCGGCCCGCAGGTCTACGGCAACTACGACAACCCGATCACCAAGGCCGCCGAGTCGCAGCAGTTCCTCTTCCACGCCCTGATCCAGCGCGCCGGCAACCGCTACGGCTCCCCGATGTTCGTGGGCACCTCGAACGCGGTGCGCATCAGCGCCCTGAAGCAGATCGGCGGTCTGTACGACTCGATCACCGAGGACATGGCGACCGGGTTCGAGATCCACCGCCACAAGAACCCGGCCACGGGCCGCAAGTGGCGCTCGGTCTACACCCCGGACGTGCTCGCGGTCGGCGAGGGCCCGAACGCCTGGACGGACTTCTTCACCCAGCAGATGCGCTGGTCGCGAGGGACGTACGAGACGATCCTCAAGCAGTACTGGAAGGGCTGGTACTCGCTCCCGCCGAGCAAGCTCTTCAACTACACGATGATGATCATCTTCTACCCGATGTCGGCCCTGAACTGGATCCTGGCGGCGCTGAGCTGCTGCCTGTTCCTGGGCCTGGGCGCCTCGGGTGTCAACATCGACCCGGCGGTCTGGCTGATGCTCTACGGCAACGCCTCCGCCCTCCAGATCGGCCTGTACGTCTGGAACCGCCGCCACAACGTCTCGCCGCACGAGCCGGAGGGCTCCGGCGGTGTGGCCGGCATGGTCATGTCCGCGCTGTCGGCGCCGCTGTACGCGAAGGCGCTCATCGACTCCGTGCTGCGCCGCAAGAGCAAGTTCGTGGTGACGCCGAAGGGCGACTCGGCCAGCCCGGACACCCTCTTCGGGACCTTCCGGTACCACTGGTACTTCATCCTGATCTTCGGCGGCTCGATCGCCGCGGGCTTCGTCTACGGCCACTCGCACCCCGCGATGATCATCTGGGCGACGTTCGCACTGCTGATCACCGCGTCGCCGATGTTCGCCTGGCGCCACGAACTGCGGAAGGCGAAGAAGCAACCGCCGGCCGTGGCGGCGGAGCCCGAACCGCGGGTCCCGTCGCAGCAGCAGGCACCCGCGGACGCGGCACCCGCGCAGGCGTACGCGCCGCACGCGCCGCAGCAGAAGCCCAGCTGGGCGGCCTCCGACGGAGGCAACGACCAGACCATGCAGATCGCCCTTGGTGGACTTGGGGGACGTAAGGAATGAAGGACCGTGCCGGCCGCCGCCGCGCCCGTCGCTTCGCGATAGGTACGGCGGTGGTAGTCGCGCTGGCCGGGATGAACGGGCCGTGGCTCTACCGCTTCGGAACCGAGAAATACCACCAGTACAAGATCAACAAGCCGGAGTACAAGGCCGCCAACGGCAAATGGGAGATCATCGAGTTTCCCGAGAAGTACCGGCAGAACACCATCCACGCGGCGCTGCTGCGCACCGGCAAGGTGCTGCTCGTCGCGGGGTCGGGCAACAACCAGGACAACTTCGACGCGAAGCAGTTCGACACCCGGATCTGGGACCCGGTCAAGGGGACCATCAAGAAGGTGCCGACGCCCACCGACCTGTTCTGCACCGGCCACACCCAGCTCGCCAACGGCAACCTGCTGATCGCCGGCGGCACCAAGCGGTACGAGAAGCTCAAGGGTGACGTCACCAAGGCCGGCGGCCTGATGATCGTCCACAACGAGAACCCGGACAAGCCGATCACCCTGCCGGCGGGCACCAAGTTCACCGGCAAGGAGAACAAGAAGACGTTCGTCTCCAAGGACCCGGTCCTGGTGCCCCGCGCCGAGAAGGTCTTCGACAAGGCGACCGGCAAGTTCCTGCGCAACGACCCGGGCATCGGCCGGATCTACGTCGAGGCCGAGAAGAGCGGCCGGGAGTACCAGACGGGCACCCAGGACAACTACACCGTCCAGGGTCTGTCGGGCGCGGACGCGCAGAACACGTACGGCATCGCGCAGAAGCTCGCCCTCGACAAGAAGGACTTCCAGGGCATCCGGGACGCCTTCGAGTTCGACCCGGTCGCCGAGAAGTACATCAAGGTCGACCCGATGCACGAGGCCCGCTGGTACCCGACGCTCACCACCCTGAGCGACGGCAAGATCCTCAGCGTCTCCGGCCTCGACGACATCGGCCAGCTGGTCCCGGGCAAGAACGAGATCTACGACCCGAAGACCAAGGAGTGGACCTACACCGAGGAGACCCGCCAGTTCCCGACGTACCCGGCGCTGTTCCTGATGCAGAACGGCAAGATCTTCTACTCGGGCGCGAACGCCGGCTACGGCCCCGACGACGTGGGCCGCGACCCGGGCGTCTGGGACGTGGAGACCAACAAGTTCACCAAGGTCCCCGGCATGAGCGACGCCAACATGCTGGAGACCGCCAACTCGGTGCTGCTGCCGCCGGCGCAGGACGAGAAGTACATGGTGATCGGCGGCGGCGGGGTCGGCGAGTCCAAGCTCTCCAGCGAGAAGACCCGGATCGTCGACCTCAAGGCGGACGACCCGAAGTTCGTGGACGGGCCGTCACTGGACAAGGGCACGCGCTATCCGCAGGCCTCGATCCTGCCGGACGACAGCGTGCTGGTCTCCGGCGGTTCGGAGGACTACCGGGGCCGCAGCGACTCCAACATCCTTCAGGCCCGGCTGTACCACCCGGACACCAACGAGTTCGAGCGGGTCGCCGATCCGCTGGTCGGCAGGAACTACCATTCCGGTTCGATCCTGCTGCCCGACGGCCGCATGATGTTCTTCGGGTCGGACTCGCTCTACGCCGACAAGGCCAACACCAAGCCGGGCAAGTTCGAGCAGCGCATCGAGATCTACACCCCGCCGTATCTCTACCGGGATTCCCGGCCGGATCTCTCCGGGGGGCCGCAGACCATCGAGCGTGGTGAGTCGGGGACGTTCACGTCCCGGGCGGCGGAGTCGGTCAAGAAGGTGCGGCTGATCCGGCCGAGCGCGTCTACGCATGTCACTGACGTGGATCAGCGGTCGATCGCGTTGGGCTTCGAGGCGGACGGGGACAAGTTGACGGTGACGGTTCCTGAGAACAAGAACCTCGTTCAGTCCGGCTGGTACATGATGTTCGTGACGGATGGGGAGGGGACGCCTTCCAAGGCGGAGTGGGTGCACGTGCCGTAGCGCTCCCGCGGGTGCGTTGTCGGGCGCGGGGAGGTTGTGGTTGATCGCGCAGTTCCCCGCGCCCCTAGGGCGTTTACCCTTGCGCCAATTTCAAGGCGTACTCGGGCCACCACTCGCCGGCCTTGGGGCCGCCCTTGCACTCGCCGTCCGACTCCCCGGGGCGCTTGACCCACAGGTAGGCGTCGACCAGGGGGTCGGCCGTTTTCGTCGTCGGGGTTTCGCCGAGGGCTCGGCCGGGGGGGTTGCACCAGCGTTCGCCCGGGTCGCCCTCGGTGTAGGGGCCGTTGCCGTTGCGGCTGGTGTCGATGACGAAGTGCTTGCCGCCGACCTTGGCGGAGAGCTGCTTGCCGTAGGCGATGGAGTCCTCGGTGGTGTAAAAGTTCGAGACGTTGACCGCGAAGCCGTCGGCCTGGTCGATGCCCGCCCACTTCAGCGGTTCGAAGATCTGGTCCGGGTGACCCCAGCCGGCGTTGCCCGCGTCCAGATAGACCTTGGTGTTCTCCAGCGCGGTGAGCTTGGCGATGGCGCCCTTGAGGAGGTCGTAGCGCTCCTCGTGGAACTGCTCCGGGGTGCAGCCGTCCACCAGGTGGAGCACCGCGTCCGGTTCCAGGACGACCGTGGCGGAGCGGTCGCCGATGCCCTTGGCCACGCCGTCGATGAAGTCCCGGTAGGCGTTGCCGTCGGCGGCGCCGCCGCCCGAGTACTGGCCGCAGTCGCGGTGCGGGATGTTGTAGAGGACGAGCAGCGCGGTGCGGCCGGCCTCGTCGGCGGCCTCGGTGAAGCCGCGGGCCTGCTCCTCGGGGTTCTCCGGGCTGATCCACTCGCCGGTCGGCTGCTGGGCGATCTTGCGGATCTGCTCGGCCTGGTCCTTCTTGTCGGACTTCTGCAAGGCCGCCAGCTGCTGGGCCGCGTTGCCGTCCGGGTTGACCCAGAACGGGTCGGCCTCCTTGGGCTGCTGGGTTATCCCGGCGCCCGCGTTCTTGTCCTTTTTCTCGTCCTCGCCGCCGTCGGACGAGGAGCAGCCCGCGAGCAGCAGTGCCGCCCCCAGCGCCACCGCGGACGCTCGCCTCGTGGACAAGTTTCCGGCCCCCCTGCTGCCGTACATCCAACCCCCCTGGGTGCACTGTTCCAAGTCTCAATCCTGACATACGCCTCCGGCACCCAAGAGGTTCCCGGATACCGGCCCGAAGGTTCCTAGGAGCCGGTACCCGTGAGGTACGCCGATACGACCACGTTGGCCGTGTAGCTGTTGGTGGCGCGGTCGAAGGTGCCGCCGCAGGTGATCAGGCGGAGTTCGGCGCGGCCCGTGCTGTGCGGCCCGTAGGCCTGCTGGGCGTCGAAGCCGTCGCGGGTGAGGACCTGGACGTCGTCGACGGTGAACTCGGCGACCTCGGCGTCGTCGCGCAGCACCCGGATCGTCTCGCCGGGCTCCAGGGTGCTGATCTCGTAGAAGACGGCGGGCTTGGTCTCGGTGTCGACGTGGCCGACCATCAGCGCGGTCCCGGCCTCTCCCGGGCTCACGCCGTCCGCGTACCAGCCGACGGAGCCGGGTCGGTCGAAGGGCGGTGGTTCGATGGCGCCCTCGGTGTCGAGGCCGCGGGCGACGACGGGCGCCTGGATGTCGAGCCCGGGGACGTCGAGCCGCTGCGGCAGGGCGTCGCCGAGAGGTGCGTGGGCGGGGGGCAGCGGTACGTCGGGGGGTCGGCCGGCCGCCGCCATGTCGCCGGTGGCCGGCCGGGATATGCCCTCGCGCACGTCGGTGGCCTCGCGGCCCCACAGCCACAGCCCGAGGAGCAGCACCACCCAGGCGATGCCGGTCACCAGGCGGCCGGAGCCGGCGGTGTGTCGCTGGTCCTGTTCGGACATGGTCGGTCAGTCCGTCCCGCGGCTCCGGCTGCGGACGCTGCGCAGCGCGACGGCGACGGCGGCGATGCCCGCGAGGACCAGGCCGGTCACGGTGTGCGCCGTGCCGGGAGGTTCGGGACGGGCCTCGTCCCGGGCGTCGGCGGCGGCGAGCCGCGCGGTGCCGCCGCCGCCCGCGTCGACGGGGGCGACGGGAGAGGCGGGGGCGGCCGGGCGGCGCCGCTCGGCGACGGTGACGGTGCCCTTGCGGGCGTCGTCGCCGCACTTGACCTGTACGGCGTACGCGCCGGCCTCCATGGTGGAGCGGACCGTGCCGGCCCCGACGAGGACGCCGTCCTTCGCGGCCAGGGTGAGCCGTACGTCCGAGGAGAACGCCGCCGACACGGCGAGGGCCGTCTTCTCGGTGCAGTCCGCCACGCGGAGCCTGACGTCGCCGCCGGGCGCGGGTGTGGACGGTGACACCGAGACGCCTGAGCCGTCCACCGCGTACGCGGCCGGTGCGAGTGCCGCGATCGGTGCGAGCGCCGCGGCCACCGCGGCCCCGGCACAGAGAGTGACTTTCAGTGAGCCCATCGTGCACCTCCAGTTACCTGGAGACTCCCCCGCGGGACAGGCCCCCGCATCCTGCGCGGGGGCCCGGCTGCTCCGAACGGGTTACAGCGGGGGCGGGCGGGTTTACCGCCGCTCCACGGGCTCCACGGGTCTCAGACCCGTTCGACCAGGTCGGCGATGGAGTCGACCACCTTGGACGGGCGGTACGGGAAGTTCTCGACCTGCTCGGGCCGGGTCAGGCCGGTCAGGACGAGGAAGGTCTGCATCCCGGCCTCCATGCCGGCCAGCACGTCGGTGTCCATGCGGTCGCCGATCATCGCGCTGGTCTCGGAGTGGGCGCCGATCGCGTTGAGCCCGGTGCGCATCATCAGCGGGTTCGGCTTGCCGGCGAAGTACGGCTGCTTGCCGGTCGCCTTGGTGATCAGCGCGGCCACCGCGCCGGTCGCCGGGAGCGGGCCCTCGGTGGAGGGGCCGGTCTCGTCGGGGTTGGTGCAGATGAACCGGGCGCCGGCGTTGATCAGCCGTACCGCCTTCGTCATGGCCTCGAAGGAGTACGTGCGGGTCTCGCCGAGGACCACGTAGTCGGGGTCGTGGTCGGTGAGGATGTAGCCGATGTCGTGCAGCGCGGTGGTCAGGCCGGCCTCGCCGATGACGTACGCCGAGCCGCCGGGCCGCTGGTCCTGGAGGAACTGGGCGGTGGCCAGCGCCGAGGTCCAGATGGACTCGATCGGCACCTCCAGGCCCATGCGGCGCAGCCGGGCGTGCAGGTCGCGCGGGGTGTAGATCGAGTTGTTGGTGAGGACCAGGAAGGGCTTGCCGGACTCGCGGAGCCTCTTGATGAAGGCGTCGGCACCGGGGATCGGCACGCCCTCGTGGATGAGGACGCCGTCCATGTCGGTGAGCCACGACTCGATGGGCCTGCGGTCTGCCATGTGCGGGGTCTCCTGCCTGCGCGGTCCTGCGTGCGCCCCAGCCTAAACGGCGGCCCGATCATGGGGAACGTCAGTTCACGCGTCAGTTCCCGGTCGCCTCCTTCCAGGCGTCGATGTAGGACGTGAGGTTCTTCTCGATGTCGTCCCAGTCGGGCTCGAAGACCTCCACGCCGTCCATCAGCTTGGTGAGCGCGATGGCGTTGGCGTCGATGGCCTTGACGTCCTGGCGGGCCGCGAAGCCGCCGCCGATCTCGCTGACCTGCTTCTGTGCCTTCTGGCTCAGCATGTAGTCGAGGAGCTTCTTGCCGTTCTCGCTGTGCGGGGCGTCGCTGACCAGGCCGGCCGCGTACGGCAGCGCGAAGGTGGTGGGCTTGCCGCCCTCACGGGCCGGGAACCAGATGCCGAGGTTGGGCATGGACTTGGACTGGGCGAAGTTCATCTGGACGTCGCCGTTGGCGACCAGCAGCTCACCCTTGTCGACCTTGGGCGCGAGCTTGCCGGTGGAGGCGGACGGGCCGACGTTGTTGGCCTGGAGCTTCTCCAGGTACTCCATGGCCTGCTTCTCGCCGCCGAAGTCGTGCATGGCCTTGATGAGTACGGCGGTGCCGTCGCCGGCGACTCCGGGGGTGGAGTACTGGAGCTTGTTCTTGTACTTGCCGTCGAGCAGGTCCTCCCAGGTGGTGGGGGCCTGCTTCAGCTCCTTCTTGTTGTGGATGAAGCCGAAGTAGTTGTTGACGACGGCGGACCAGGTGCCGTTCGCGGCCTTGTCGGCGCCGCTGACCTGGTCGACGCCCTTGGGGGCGTACTTCTGGAGCAGGCCCTTGGTGTCGGCCTGCTGGATGAACGGCGGGAGGGTGACGAGCACGTCGGCCTGCGGGTTGCGCTTCTCGCGGGTGGTGCGCTGCACCATCTCGCCGGAGCCGCCCTCCACGTACTCGACCTTGATGCCGGTCTCCTTCTCGAAGTCCTCGAAGACCTGGTCGTACCAGCCGTCGCCGTTCTCGCCCTTGAGGCCGTCGGCGCTGTAGACGGTGACGACGTTCTCGTCGGAGGCGGCGGAGGTGCCGCCGCAGGCGGTCAGGGGGAGGGCGAGGACGCAGAGGGCGGCGAGCGGCTTGGCGGGGTTCCTGGGCATGGCGAGGTGGACTCCTTGCGAGGCGGTGGGGCGTTGGCTAGCGGTAGGAGGCTCTAGCGGTACGAGGCTCTGGTGCGGATCCGGGAGACCGCGAGCAGCACCAGCAGGGTCGCCGCCATCAGGACCACGGCGATGGCGGAGCCGGTGAACAGGGCGCCGCGGTCGGTGGAGGCGTAGATCAGGACCGGCAGCGGGGTCCAGTCCGGCGGGTAGAGCATCATCGTGGCGCTCAGCTCGCCCATGGACAGCGCGAAGCAGAGGCCGGCGGCGGCGGTCAGGGACGGCAGCAGCAGGGGCAGCCTGACCCGCCACAGGACGTGGGCCGGGGAGGCGCCGAGGGAGGCGGCGGCCTGCTCGTACGCCGGGTCGAGGCGGGTGATCGCCGCCGACACCGACTGGTAGGCGAAGGCGGTGACCAGCACGGAGTGGGCGATGATCACGATCCAGCGGGTGCCGTTGAGCAGCATCGGCGGCTGGGAGAAGGCGACCAGGGTGGCGAGGCCGACGACGACGGAGGGCACGGCGACCGGCAGCACGAACAGGGCGTCGACCACCTTGCGGTGCCGCTTCTTCAGCGCCGCCGCGGCGAGGGCGGCCCAGGTGCCGGTGGCGAGGGCGAGCAGGCTGGCGGTGACCGCGGTGACCAGGCTGGTGGTGAGTGCCTGGAGGGCCTCGCCGCGGGTGGCCGCCTGGTAGTTGGCGGTGGTGAAGCCGGAGGGCAGGACGCTGGACCAGTTGGTGGCGAAGGAGGCGCCGAGGACCACGAGCAGCGGGAGGGCGAACAGGGGCAGGAAGAGGAGGAGGAAGACCGTCCACACGGCCCACCTCGCCCCGCGGTTATGCACCAGCACGGCGGCTCACCACCCGGTAGAGGCTGTAGAGGCCCACGGAGATCAGGACGTTGACGACGGCGACCACGCAGGCGCCCGGGTAGTCGGACTCCAGCATGGCCTTGCCGTACACGAGCGTCGGCAGGGTCGTGACGCCCTTGGCGCCGGTGAAGAGCACGATGCCGAACTCGTTCAGGCACAGGACGAGGACCAGGCTGCCGCCGGCCGCGAGGGCGGGCAGCGCCTCCGGCAGGATGATCTGCCGGACGATGCGCGACGCACGGGCGCCCAGCGAACTGGCCGCCTCCAGCTGGCCGGTGTCCAGCTGCGAGAAGGCGGCGAGCAGCGGGCGCATCACGAACGGCGTGAAGTACGTGATCTCCGCGAGCAGCACGCCCCAGGGCGTGGTCAGGAAATGGAACGGCCCCTCGGCGGCCCCCGTCACGTCGGTCCACGCCCCGTTGGCCATGCCGACCGTGCCGTAGATGAACAGCAGGGCGAGCGTGATCAGGAAGGACGGGAAGGACAGGAAGACGTCGATGAAGCGGGCCACCGCCTTCGACCCCGGAAACGGCACGAACGCGATGACCAGCGCGAGGACGAACCCGAGCACCAGGCAGCCGACGGTGGCCGCCACCGCCAGCCACACCGTGGTCCACAGCGCCTCGCGGAAGGCGTACGAGGCGAAGACGTCGGCGTACGGCTGGATCGAGGTGCCGCCGGTGTCGGGCTGGAAGGACTGCTGAACGACGAGGGCGAGGGGGTAGAGGAAGACGAGGGCGAGCAGGGCTACTGGGGGCAGGGCCCAGAAGAGCGCCCCGCAGGGGCGCGGGGAACTGCGCGCCCAGCCAACCACTGCCCGCGGCTTCCGAACAACCTCAGCCATGGTCCACCCCAGCGGGCAGCAACACCGCATCCTCGGGCGAGAAATGCAGACTCACCCACTCCCCGTGCGCCGGCGGAGCCTTCAGTTCACGCAGGTCGGCCATGACGCGGTGGCCGTCCACGTCGACGTAGAGCCGGTGGGTGGCGCCCCGCCACTGGATCTCGCCGACGGTGCCGGTGAGCCGGTTGGGGCCGTCGCCGAGTCCGACGAGGTGCGGCCGTACGCACAGGGTGGCCGAGGCGCCCGGCGCCGCGTCCGCCGTGTCGACCTTGATCTCGGCGCCCCCGAAGGCCACTCCCTGAGCGCCCACCGTCACGGGCAGCAGGTTCGCGTTGCCGACGAAGGACGCGGTGAACTCGTTGGCCGGCGCCCGGTACAGCTCCCGTGGCGTGCCGCAGGCCTGCAGGCGGGCCTTGTCCATCACGGCGATCCGGTCGGCGAGGGTCAGCGCCTCCACCTGGTCGTGGGTGACGTAGAGGATCGACACGTCGGGCAGCTCGCGGTGCAGGCGGGCCAGTTCGGCGAGCATGCCGGAGCGCAGCTGGGCGTCGAGCGCGGACAGCGGCTCGTCGAGGAGGAGGACGTCCGGGCGGATGGCGAGGGCGCGGGCGATGGCGACGCGCTGCTGCTGGCCGCCGGACAGCTCGCGGGGGTAGCGGCGGGCGTAGGCGCCCATGCCGGTCATCTCCAGGGCCTCGGAGACGCGGGTGCGGATCTCGGCCTTGGGGACCTTGCGGGCGCGGAGCCCGAAGGCGACGTTGTCCTCCACCCGCATGTGCGGGAACAGGGCGTACTGCTGGACGACCATGCCGATGCCGCGCCGGTGCGGGGGCAGGTCGGTGACGTCGCGGTCGCCGAGGTGGACCCGCCCGGAGGCGGGCCGTACGAACCCGGCGACCGCCCGCAGCGCGGTGGTCTTGCCGGATCCGGACGGCCCCAGCAGCGCCATGACCTCGCCCGGTTCGACGGTGAGGTCGAGGGCGTCCAGGACGACGTTGCCGTCGTAGGCGACGGTGACCGAGTCGAAGCGGATACCGCTGCTTGTGGTGCCCATCAGCCGGCTCCTCGCAGGAGGGCGGGCAGGTCGGCGACGGAGTCGAGGACGTGGCTCGCGCCCGCCTCGCGGAAGGCGTCGTCGCCGTGGGCTCCGGTGCGCACCCCGGCGACCAGGCCCGCACCGGCCCGTACGCCGCTCAGCACGTCGTACGAGGTGTCGCCGACGACGGCGACCTGGCGTACGGCGTCGGCGGCCCCGGTGCGCAGGAAGGCCGCCAGCACCATGTCCGGGTACGGCCGTCCGCGCCCGCCCGCGTCGGCGGGGCACAGGGTGAGCGGCACCAGGTCGCGCCAGCCGAGCGCGCCGAGGATGGCGTCCTGGGTGACGCGGGCGAAACCCGTGGACAGGACGACGGTGCGGCCGTCGGCTGTCAGCTCCTCGACGGCCTCGCGGGCGCCGGGGACGGGGGCGATCAGGCCGCCGTCGACGAGTTCGCCGTACGCCTTCTCGAAGGCGGCGTTGGCGTGCTGGGCGCGGTCCTCGTCACCGAACAGGTGCCGGAAGACGGAGATCTTGGACTCGCCCATGGTGGCGCGGACGTAGTCGAGCTTCTCGGCGTGGTCGGGGGTGCCGGGCTCCACGCCCAGTTCGCGGGCGGCGGTGTCGAAGGCGCGCTCGACGAGGCCGCCGTCGGCGACGGTGGTGCCGGCCATGTCGAGGACGACGAGGCGGATGTCGGTGGTGGTCATGTCGGTGGTGGTCATGTCGGTGGTGGTCATGGCGGTGGTGGTCATGGCGGTGGTGGTCTTGGGGGTGGTGGTCTTGGGGGTGGTCATAGGGGGTTTCACCAGCCCAGTTCGTTCGCGGTGGTTTCGGCTATCGCCGGTGAGCAGGTCATGCCGCGTCCGCCCGGCCCGGTGACCAGCCAGACGCCGTCGCGCACCTGCTGCCGGTGCACGACCCGGCTCTTGTCGGTGCACTGCGCGTACACCCCGGCCCAGCGGCGGCGGACCTTGGGCAGCGGGCGGCCGAGGAGGGACTCGACGACGCCGGTGAGGTGGTCGTAGGGGTCCTCGACGGTGTCGAAGGCGAAGGGGTGCTCGTACTCGTGGGTGTCGCCGATGGTCAGGCCGCCGTCGGCGCGCTGCACCATGAGCAACTGCATCTTGTGCTCCGCGGCCGTGGCCGGCTGCGGCTGCCGCGCGTTCAGCTCGTCCAGGGCGGGCGAGCCGTAGGCGGGGTAGTAGCGGAAGCTGTCGGCGTCGGCGACCGAGGTGGTCAGCGGTTCGCCGAGGGGGGCGGTCTGCATCATCTGGAGGCGGACCCTGCGCACGGGCAGGTCGGGTCCGGCCAGCTCACGGACGAGGCCGCCGAGCCAGGCGCCGGTGCACAGGACGACGACGTCGCCGGTGTGTACGTCGCCGTGGTCGTCGCGGACGGCCCGCTCGCCGATGACGTCGCGGACCTCGCGGCCGGGCAGGAAGGTGTAGCCCGGGGACTTGAGCAGCTCGGCGCGCAGGGCGAGCTGGGCGGTGCGCGGTTCGACGGCGGCGTCGCGCTCGCAGTACAGCGCGGCGTCGAACTCGCCGCGCAGGGCCGGGTTCAGGGCGCGGGCCTCACCGGGGGTGAGGAGCTTGTGGCCGCGGGCGGCGGCGTCCGGGCGGGCGACGGCCGCCTCGGCGACCGCGCGTTCCAGGTCGCCGCGGAGCGGGGTCAGGGAGCCGTTCGGGCGGAAGCCCAGCGCCGGGATCCGGCCACCGATCTCCTCCCACAGCTCCCGCGCCCGAAGCGCGGTCTCCAACTCCTCTCCACCCGCACGGCCACTGACCCAGATCTGGCCGAAATTGCGCAGTGAGGCACCACGGGCCTCGGTCTCGCGCTCGATCTGTACGACCTCGTGGCCGCGGTTCACTGCGTGCCAGGCGTGCATGGTGCCCACCACGCCGGCTCCGACGACTATCACTCTCACGACCGCCACGCTCCTTGGCATTGGGGAACCGGAGGAATCCGGCTGACAACGAGAGCGTGAACTGGGCTTCAAGTTTGGACTAGACCCGTTATCTTTTCGTTATTCTGGGGCGCTCTGTGGGGCGGCGCTTTTCAGCCGCGCAGATGCGTCGTGAAGGAGAAGCGGTCGCCGCGGTACAGCGTCCGGACGCGTTCCAGCGGGCGGCCTCCCGTGTCCCGGGAGACGCGGTGGATGAGCAGCATCGGGAGGGCCGGCGGGGTGCCGATCAGCAGGGCCTCGCGCGGGGTGGCGAGCACGGTCTCGATGCGTTCGTCGGCGTCACCGAAGGCGATGCCCTGCTCGGCGAGGTGCGCGTAGAAGGAGGAGTCAGGGTCGAAGGCGGTGTCGAGGTCCGGGACGCGGGACACGGCGACGTACGTGCTCTCCAGGCCGACCCGCTCGTCGTCCGCGAGCAGCACGCGCTCCAGGTGCCAGACGGGCTCCCCGCGCGTGAGGCCGGTCTCGGCGGCGAGCGCGTCGGGGCAGGGGAAGCGGTCGAGGGTGACGAGCGCGCGGCCGGGGGTACGGCCCTGGCGCCGGACTCCCTCGGTGTAGCTGGCCAGGGACAGCGGCTGCTCCAGCTTGGGGCCCGCGACCACCGTGCCACGCCCCTGCCGGCGAAGCTTGCCCTCCAGCACGAGTTCCCGCAGGGCCTGCCGTACGGTCTCGCGGGCGACCTCGTACCGCTCGGAGAGGTCCCGCTCGGTGGGGATGGCGCCGCCCTCCCCCAGTTCGGCGACCAGACGGTCGATCCGCGCCTTGACGGCGTAGTACTTCGGCACACGGCCGTGCTCCGGGATCCCGGAGCGGACGGGGGCGCCCGGGGCCTGGTCGTTCGGGTAGTCCACGCAGGGATGGTCGCAGATGGTCGCGGATGGACGCGGATGAGGCCGGCGCGGACCGCACGGCGCCCGCCCCGCCGCCCGGCCCGGTGCGCCTCAGCGCCGCCTGCGGGCCAGCAGTACCGCCGCCGCGCCGACGGCGACGAGCAGGGCGGTGGCGCCCAGGGCCGCGTCCACCCGGCCCAGTCCGGTACCGGCGAGTTCGTCGGCGAACGGGAGGCCGGTGCCCTGGTCGTCCGGGGTGGCGGCGACGGAGGGGGCGGCCGGGTCGGACGAGGCGGCGGGATCGGCGGGGTCGGTGCTCTGCTCGGCCGCCGGCTCACGGGCGCCGATGCGGAAGCGGTAGTCGTTCGACTGGCCGATCCACTCGCCGTCCCCGCCGCGGCGCTGGACGACGGCCGCGTTGGCGGTGACCTCGCCCGGGGCGGTGTCCGAGGTGAGCGCGAGCCGCACCTTGACGGTGAGGGTCTTGCCGGGTCCGACGGTGAAGCCCGGGAATCCGTCGCCGCCCGTGCCCGTCTCTCCCCCTTCGCCGAACGCGCCGATCAGCTCGTCCCGGTCGGTCGTCTCGAAGGCGACGGGGTGCGGCCGGGTGCCGTCGTAGAACTCCAGGCGGGGCTGCGCGGGTTCCAGGGCCCGCTTCTCGTCGACGAGGACGACGACCGGGTGGATGCCCTCGCAGGTGCGGGAGGTGGTGTTGGTCAGGTCCAGGTACCAGGTGCCGTAGCCGCCGCCGGCCTCGTAGCCGGCGGGGCCGCCGTGGATGCGGGTGGTGAGGGGGAAGGTGTGGTCGTCCGGCGCCGTACAGGCGGGCAGCGGGGCCTGGGGGTCCGCGTGCGCGGGGGTGGCGGGCGCGAGCACGGCGGACGCGGAGGCGGCGAGGAGGGCGGCTGCCGCCACCAGGCAGGGGGACGCGGACGTGAACAGTCGCATAAACACATGAGCGTGCCGATGGAACGCGGATGCGGGCACCGCCATTCGGGCCACGACGCCCGGACGGAGGACGAACACCCCTCGATCGGCGGCGGGTGGTCGTGCGGGGCGTACCGGATCGGCACTGTTTGCGCCAGGCGGCGTGAAAGTGGCGCAATCACGCGTTGCCGGTCCGCTTCGCGAGTCGCAGCCTGAGTGCGGGAGCGGTAGGGGAGCGCTCCCACGCCGTACGGGAGCGCTCCCCTGCCCCCTGCCCCCTGCCGCGACCACCCCCACACCATCGACGCTCACGGAAAGAAGGACGAGAAGGACTCATGGATTGTCATATACATGTCCAAAACGTGGGACGTCGCCGCCTGACGCTCGCCCTGAGCACCCTCGCCACGGCGCTGCTTTCAGCCCTACTCCTGCTGACGCCCCTGACCCCCGCACCCGCAGTGGCGGCCGCAGCCACAGAAGCGGGATCGCGATCGGCATCGGCATCGGCGCAGGCGCCCCCCGCCCCCCTCCCGTCGCTCAACACCACCACCACCCAGGTCGCCTCCGGTCTGAGACGGCCCACCGCCCTCTCCGCCCCCGACGACGGCACGGACCGGCTGTTCATCACCGAGAAGCGCGGCACCGTCCGCGTCTACCACCCGGACACCGGCCTGGCCGGGCCCCCGTTGATCGACATCACCGCGGCCGTGGACGAGTCGGGCAACGAGCGCGGCCTGCTCGGCATCGCCCTCCCGCCCGACTTCGCCGACAGTCAGGCCCTGTACCTGGCGTACACGGCACTCCCCGACGGCGCGGTCACCCTCGCCCGCTACCGGCTCGACGAGTCCCGCCTCGAAGTCCTGCTCTCCCAGGAGCACGCCGAGTACAGCAACCACAACGGCGGCCAACTCGCGTTCGGCCCCGACGGCAACCTGTACTGGAGCATCGGCGACGGCGGTGGCTCCGGCGACCCCTTCGACGCCGGGCAGCGGCTGGACACCCTGCTGGGCAAGATCATGCGCGTGGACGTGAGCCGCGCCTGCGCCCCGCTCGCCTACTGCGTCCCCGACGACAACCCCTTCGTCGGCACCGCGGGCGCCCGCGAGGAGATCTGGCAGTACGGGCTGCGCAACCCCTGGCGGTTCTCCTTCGACCGCGCCGACGGCTCGCTGTGGATCGGCGACGTCGGCCAGGGCCGCTGGGAGGAGATCGACCACCTCGCTGCCGGACAGGGCGGACTCAACCTGGGCTGGTCCTGCTACGAGGGGCTGGAGAAGTTCACCGGCGGCGACTGCGTGCCCGGCGCCGAGTACACCGAGCCGGTCTTCACCTACTCCCCCTACACCGGCGGCTGCTCGGTCATCGGCGGCCACGTCTACCGGGGCGAGCAGTACGCCGACCTGGTCGGCGGCACCTACATCGCCACCGACTACTGCTCGTCCACCGTCTGGGCGCTGCGCCCCGACGGCCGGGGCGGCTACGAGCAGGCCGAGATCGGCGAGATGCCCACCCAGGTGACGTCGATCGGCACGACGGTCGACGGGGAGTTCTACGTGGTGAACGACCTGCCCGGCGGCCTGCACCGCGTGTCGTTCACGCGCGAGGAACCCACCTGCCGGGTGGACCGCACGGTCACGTCCTGGGGCACCGGTACGACGGTCGACCTCACGGTCACCAACACCGGCGACGCCCCGGTGAACGGCTGGACGCTCGAGTTCCCGCTGGCCCTCGGGCAGACGGTCGTATCCGACTGGAACACGGAGCTGACGCAGGGCAGCAACACGATCTCGGCGGGCAGCGCCCCGCACAACGCCGCCATCGCGCCGGGCGCGAGCGTGACGCTGGGCTATCTCGCCGACCACACCGGGGACGCGTCGCCGCCGCCGCGGTTCATGCTCAACGGGGACGCGTGCGGGGTGGGCCGCTGAGCGTTCCGTACGGGTCGGCGTAGGCCACAGGGGCTCGTTCGGCACCGGAACGCCGGCCGCGCCCCGTCCCCGTCCCTGTCCCCGTCTCCGTCTCCGTCCCCGTCAGGCGTCCCCCCGCCCGAACAGCGGCGCGAGCAGCAGCTGGGCCGCGCCCTCCGCGACTCCGCGCGTCCCGCCGGGCGCGATCCGCACCGGTACGGCGCCGTCGTGTCCGCCCTCGCGCCGGGCGCGGGCGTCGAGGACGGCGCCGACCCCGTGGACGAAGGCCTCGGGCGCGGCGGCGACGGTACGGCCGCCCAGCAGGACCAGGTCGATGTCGAGCAGCCCGACGAGGTTCGCGGCGCCCGTGCCCAGTACCCGCGCCGCCTCCGCGAGGTCGCCGCGGGCGACGGCACCGAGGCACAGGGCCTCTATGCAGCCCCGGGCGCCGCAGGTGCAGGGCGGCCCGTCCAGCTGGACGACCTGGTGCCCGAACTCCCCGGCGCCGGTCCGGGCGCCCCGGTGCACGCCGCCGCCGAAGACGAGACCGGCGCCGAGCCCCGTACCGAGGTGCAGATAGGCGAAGGAGCCACCCGCACCGACGCCCGCGCCACCGCCCGCAACGCTGCCCTCGCCACTACCGGCGCCACCGCCCTCGCACCCGCCCTCGCACCCGCCCGCACCACCACCGGCGCCGCCGCGTTGGTGTCCTTGTCGACCACGACCGGCACGCCGAGCCGCCGCGCCAGCGCGTCCCGCAACGGGAACCCGTCCCACTCCGGGAAG
>NZ_JBHJRX010000031.1:0-55373 GCF_042268605.1 Streptomyces sp. NPDC056296
CGGCCGCAACACCGACCATCGAACCCACAGAACCGCCGTCCACATCGAGATCAACGCATCGCCAAGCCCGCCAGACGACTAACCGAACGGCATTGGCGCTAGTCGGGGATCGCGTTCCCCGAGGGTGCGTCGCTGCGTCCGTAGTGGTGCGTGGTGAACATGTACAGGAGGCCCACGGCCACCACCACTCCCCCGCTGAGCAGCACGATCCAGTTGTCGTACCAGGGGACGCCTGGGGTCCGGGGCCAGGAGATGTTGACGATCGCGAAGATTCCGTAGGCGAGCGCCCCGGCGTTCACCAGCAGGCCCCACCGGCCCAGCCGGTACTCGCCGCTCGGCTTCCAGCCCTTGAGGCGGGCTCGCAGAGCGGCCAGGACGACCATCTGGAACGCGGCGTAGATGCCCAGGATCGCGAAGGACACGATCTTGGTGAGGGCGTCCGTCGAGATCAGCGAGCCGACGGCGATCAGCGCCGGTACGACCGCGGCGACCAGCAGCGCGTACTCGGGTACCGCGCGGGTCGGTGAGAACTTCCGCAGCAGCCGGTGGCCGATGATCATCTCGTCGCGGGCGTAGGAGTAGATCAGCCGGCCGGCCGCCGCCTGCAGGCTGATGGTGCAGGAGAGGAACGAGATGAGGACCACGGCCATCACGATCCGTGCGCCGGCCTCGCCGAGGGCGTCGAAGAGGACCCTGACGACCGGGTCGGTGTCCTCGCCGGAGATCACCGCCCGGTAGTCGACGACGGCCAGGAGCAGCGTCAGACAGGTGAAGGTCGCCGCCGCGCCACCCACGTAGATGGTGCGCCGCATCGCCTTGGGAATCACCTTGCCGGGGTGGGCCACCTCCTCGGCGACGTCCCCGCAGGCCTCGAAGCCGTAGTACTGGTAGAAGCCGATGATCGCCGCCCCGAGGAAGACCGGCAGGTAGGAGCCGTCGCCGGCGGTCCCGAAGTCGTCGAAGAGGACGCCCAGGCCGTGGAAGCGATGCGTGACCAGCAGGATGACGCCGACGACGAGGGCGCCGATCAGTTCCGCGCCGAAGCCGATCAGCGCCGCCCACGAAAGGGCCTTCGTGCCCGCGTAGTTGATGAGCACCGCGACGACGATCAGCGCGATCGTGCACAGCACGGTGGTGTGCACGGTGGCGCGGAAGCCGAGCATGATGGCGATGTAGGGCCCGGCACCGTAGGCGACGCTCGTGATGGTGACGAGCAGCGCCCACATGTAGACCCACCCGGTCATCCAGGCCCAGCGCTTGCCCCACAGCCGCCGCGCCCATGGGTAGACCCCGCCCGCGATCGGGTACTGCGCGACGACCTCGCCGAAGACCAGCGCGACGAGGAACTGCCCGCATCCCGCCATGACGAAGGCCCAGATCATCGGTGGGCCGCCGTCGGCGAGTGCCGTGCCGAAGAGCGTGTAGGTGCTCACCACCGGAGAGAGGTAGGTGAAGCCGAGGGCGAAGTTCGCCCAGGGTCCCATCTCCTTGCGGAACTCCGAGTCCTTCTGCCCATGGCCGGCGTCCGCAGAACCGCCCGGCGTTCCGGGAACCGTCATCGGGTCTACCCTTCCACGGCCGGCGGCCGCGGAGCCGGCCGGGCGGTGATGAGGTCCGCCGCGCGTTCGGCGGCGAGCAGTACGGTCAGCATCGGGTTGATGGTCGGCATGGTGGGGAAGACGGACGCGTCCACGATCCGCAGCCCGTCGTGGCCACGCAGCCGCAGCTGGGGATCGAGCACCGCCATGGGATCGTCCTCGGCGCCCATCCGGCAGGTCCCGGCGGGATGGTAGACGGTGTGTGCGGCGCGGCGTCCGTACTCGGACAGGTCGGCGTCCGAGCGTACGTCCGGACCCGGCGCCACCTCCCGCAGCAGCCAGTCGCTGAACGGGGCGGTGGACGCCACTTCGCGGGCGATCCGCAGGCCTTCGACGATCGTGCGCTCGTCGTGCCCGTCCGGGTCGGTGAAGTAGCGGAAGTCCAGGGCCGGTTTGACGTCCGGGTCGGCGCTGCGCAGCCACATGCGGCCGACGGATCGGGCACGTGGCACGTTCGGGGTCATGCAGACGCCATGCTCTGGGACGGGGTAGCCCAGCCGTTCGGTGTTGGTGGTGAACGGCACCTGGTAGAAGTGGAACATCAGGTCCGGGCGCGGACCGCCCGCCGGGTCGCGGCGCAGGAAGAGCCCGGCGTCGGAGTCCATGGCCGAATTGGGCGGCAGCGGTTCACGGGTCTCCCACACCATCACCGACTCGGGATGGTCCAGCAGGTTCTCGCCCACCCCGGGCAGGTCGGCGCGGACCTCGATGCCCAGGTTCCGCAGGTGGTCGGCCGGGCCGATGCCGGAGAGCATGAGCAGCCGGGGCGTGTCGATCGCTCCGGCGCACAGCAGCACCTCGGCGTCCGCCTCCAGCGTCGAGAGGGAGCCGTCGGGGTTGCGGACCTGGACGCGAGTGAAACGGCCCTCGCTGTCGGGCGTCAGCCGGTACGCCCAGGTCTCCAGGCGCAGCGCCAGGTTCGGGCGGTTCAGTACGGGGTGCAGGTAGGCGACGGAGGCGGACGACCGGGTGTTGGTCTCCGGGTCGTAGGCGACGGAGAAGAAGCCGGCGCCGTCGGTGAAGGGGCGGGCGTTGAAGTCCTCGACGACCGGCACACCGAGCCGGGTGGTGGCCGCCGTGACGAAGTCCTGGGCGATCGCGTTGCGGTCGGCGGCGCCGACGGGCACGATCGTGTTCTGCAGCCGTGTCCGGTACGGCAGGATCGTCTCCGGCTCCCAGCCGGTGCAGCCGCGCTCCGCCCACTCGTCCAGGTCCTGCGGGAACGGCAGGAAGCTGATCAGCGTGTTGTGCGAGGAGCAGCCGCCGAGCACGCGGGCGCGGGAGTGCAGGATGTGCGAGTTGCCGCGGGGCTGTTCCTCGGTGGTGTAGCCGTAGTCGAACTCGGAGCCGAGCAGGTTGATCCAGTTCCGGAGCCGCAGGATCCGTTCGTCGCCGACATCGCTGGGTCCGCCCTCCACCACGCACACGCGGCAGGCCGGGTCCTCGCTCAGCCGGGCGGCCAGTACGCAGCCGGCCGTACCGCCGCCGATGATCACGTAGTCGTACGTCGTCGTATCGTCGTCCATGGCGTCGCCTTCTCTCTCGCCCTGCCCGCTCAGCCCTTGAACCAGCCGGAGGGAGCCGGCCTGAGGTTCTGGTAGATGTGCTTGGCCTCCTGGTACTCGCGCAGGCCGGTGGGCCCGAGTTCCCGGCCGAAACCGGAACGGCCGAAGCCGCCCCACTCGGCCTGCGGCACGTAGGGGTGGAAGTCGTTGATCCAGACCGTGCCGTGCCGCAGCCGGCCGGCGACCCGCTGGGCTCGGCTCGCGTCGTTCGTCCACACGCCACCGGCCAGGCCGTAGCGGGTGTCGTTGGCCAGTTCCACGGCCTCGTCCTCGGTACGGAAGCGTTCCACGGTGACGACCGGGCCGAAGACCTCCTCCTGCACGATGCGCATGGAGCGGTCGCAGTCGGCGTAGACCGTGGGCAGCAGGAAGAAGCCGGAGGACAGCTCGGGGTCGTCCGGGCGCCGGCCGCCGCAGACCAGGCGGGCGCCCTCGTCGCGGGCGATCTCCAGGTAGCTTTCGACCTTCGCCCGGTGTTCCGCGGAGCTGAGCGGCCCGCTCTCGGTCGTCGGTTCGAGCCCGCTGCCGAGCCGGATGGTCTGCGCGCGGGTGGCGAGCCGCTCCACGAACCGGTCGTGCAGGCCGTCCTCCACGAGCAGCCGCGAGCCGGCCGAGCAGACCTGCCCGGAGTGCAGGAACGAGGCCTCCAGAGCGTGGTCGACGGCCGCGTCGAAGTCGCAGTCGGCGAAGACCACGTTGGGGTTCTTGCCGCCGAGCTCAAGGGCGAGGTTCTTCACGCCCGGCGCGCACGCCTCCATGATCCGGCGCCCGGTGGCCAGGCCGCCGGTGAAGGAGACCAGGTCCACCTCGGGGTGGGAGGACATCGCCGCGCCCACGGTGCCGCCGGGACCGAGCACCAGGTTCGCGACCCCGGGCGGCGCTCCCGCCTCCGCGATCAGCCGGATCATGTGGATCGTGGACAGCGGTGTCGTCTCGCTGGGCTTGAGCACGAAGGTGTTGCCCGCCGCCAGGGCCGGGGCCACTTTCCAGGAGGCCTGCAGCAGCGGGTAGTTCCACGGCGCGATGAGGGCACAGACGCCGAGGGGGTGGTAGGTGACCCGGCTGAGTACATCGGGGCCGACGTCCACCACCCGGCCGCCGTCCTTGTCGGCGATCTCGGCGAAGTAGCGGAACGCGTTCGAGACGTCCTCGACGTCGATGCGTGCCTCGGCGAGCGTCTTGCCGGTGTCGAGGGTTTCGACCCGGGCGATCTCCTCCTGGTCGCGCAGGAGGAACCGCGACACCCTGAGCAGCACGTCGGCCCGCTCCCGGGTGGGTGCCGACGGCCAGTCGCCCCGGTTGAAGGCCCGCCGGGCGGCTCGTACGGCCAGGTCGACGTCGGCCTCGTCGGCGTCGTCGACCTGCTGGATGACGGACGCGTCGAAGGGGTTGACCACGTCCCACCGCGCGCCGCCCACGGCACCCGTCCACTCGCCGTCGATGAACAGTTCCGGCATCGCAGGCTCCCTCACTCGTACCTGTCCGGTGCCGACGCAGCCCTCCGGCGCGGCACACCTGGCACCAACATCGTCCGAGGGGCCCGCGCCGGTCATGTGGACGCACCGGCCGAGGGAGGGTTGGGCGGGGATGTGACCTGGTTGGGCTAGCTGGCGCGTCGGTGCGGAGGCTCACCGGCCACTGGAGGCGGGCGGGGCCGTGGTCGAGCGCCTCCACCGGCGAGGGGCCCTGGCGGCATCTCGCGCCCGGCCGGACCGGCGGAACCTGTCGGCTGCCCGCCGGTGCCGGCGGGATCGATCCGGACACCGGAGGTCGTGCTGCCGGAGGCGGCGACGCGTACGCCGCCCCGGGCTCCAGCGGCGACGGTGCCGAGCGGTGCCGCCACGAGCACGGGCGTCACCACCGGCTCCGATCACCTCACAGCCGGCTTCGGCGTCTGCGGCGGCGTGGCCGAGGGCACCCTCGTGGTCGACGTGGCGGCGTGTCCCGGTGGCCGGGAGGGTGACGCCGCCGGTGGCGATCTCCTCCTGTCAGCCCGCGTCGGGCAGCGCTCCCGGGAAGCCGTCCTCCTCCGCCTGCCGCCGCGCCCGGCGCGCGTTCTCCTCGCGCACCGCGTCCAGCCACCGCCACGGCTTGATCTCGTCCAGCGTGAGGCCCGGGCACGCGAGTTGATGAGGGACGCGGCAAGTGGTGCCGGGCAAAGGCTCGTTCGGGCCGCTGTTCCAGGCCTGCCCACCGGAGTCGATGTGCCAGCGGTGGCCGCCGGGGACGAGGTGAGCGGGGATGGCGGGCAGGGGCTCGAGCAGGACGTGCTGACCGGTGTAGGTGGGACGGCGTTCGCCGACCAGGCCGCAGTGCGGACAGATCGGCCGGGCCGGCGGTTCGGGCCCGGTGGCGCCGTCGCTGGCGGCCTGCCCCCGGTCGACGCTCTCCCAGGGCCGTGGGGCATCGACGGGCGGCTGCCGGTGGCTGTCGGGGCCGGGTACCGGGAAGAGGCTCGGTTCGCGTGTATCCCCCATGGTCGCGAGCGTGTGGTGAAGGAAGGGAGCGGGACAGGGCGCAAGACGGGCGCAACGGCAGCATGCGGGCGGATCGCACGGGCGCGGGCCCTGTCGCCGATGATGAGCCTGACACCCGCGCGAGCCATCGTCGCGGTGCGGCCGGGCGGTCGCGGATTCCAGGAGAGGTGGTGGGCGGACGTGAGCACCGGCTGGGAGTGGGACGACATGTTGTTCGCGGGTACCGCCGCCTACTACCGGCGCGGGAGGCTTCCCTATGCCCCCGGGCTGGTGGACGTGCTCACCGAGGTGCTGAACCTCGACGGGCGAGGGCGGCTGGTGGACGTGGGATGCGGGCCGGGAACCCTCACCCTGATGCTGGCCCATCTGTTCAGCGAGGTCGTCGGGGTGGATCCGGACGGCGGGATGATCGCCGAAGCCGCGCGTGAAGGCGCCGAGCGAGGCGTGGCCGACAAGGCGCGATGGGTGCGGGCCCGCGCCGAGGAACTGCCCGCGGGGCTCGGAACGTTCACCGTCGCGACCTTCGGCCAGTCGTTTCACTGGATGGACCGCGACGCGGTGGCGGCGACCATCAGGGACATGCTCCGGCCCGGTGGGGTCCTGGTGCACATCTCGGACCTGAAGGGCGAGGTCCGGAGCACCGAGGGTCTGCCGTATCCGGCGATTCCCCACGCCGCGATCGCAGAGCTGGTCACGCGCCGGCTGGGATGGGTCCGGCGAGCCGGCCGAGGGATGCTGCCGGAGGGCACGCCCGGCGGTGAGGCAGCGGTGTTCGCCCGGGCGGGGTTCTCCGGTCCTCGTCGCCATGTCGCCCCCGGCGGACAGGCGCTGGAACGCACATGTGCCGACGTCGTCGCCGGGGTCTTCTCGATGTCGTACTCCGCGCCGCACCTGTTCGGCGCGGATTTCGACGCCTTCGAGACGGACCTGCGCGGGCTGCTCCTAGAGACCTCGCCGTCCGGCCGGTTCTCCGAGCGTCAGCCGGGCACCGAGATCTTCGTCTGGTCTTCCCCGCGCTGATCGAAGCGGCGTCCGGTGGTGGCAGCGGCTGTTCACGGGACGCGTTCCAGCAGAAGCAGTCTGACATTTTCCACGCCGGTGACCGGTTGTGGAATGGTCACGCGTCCTCGCCCGGAGCCGGCCTCGACGTCAGCCGTCACGAAGCCGATGATCTCCGGCCCGGCGGGTCAGCACCTGTACGGCGGGGCACCGCGAGGTGAACACCTCACTGACAGCCGCGTGCGAGCGTGGTCGGTGGGGCGGACTGGCAGACTGGCGGACGTGACAGCTCACGAAGCGGTGCGCGCACCCGCGTTCGCGCAGATCGTCCGGGCGCAGGATGCCACCCTGGCCGTACGCCGGGATCTGAGGGACTGCTGGACGGCGGTCATCAACGCCGGGGGCGCGGTCATCCCCATGGGCTGTCCCCTGCCGCCGGCGTCCTCGCCGGAGGTCGGACCGGCGCTGGACGAGATCGTCCGAGGGCTCGCTCCGCAGCGCAGCCGGATCCTCCTGGCCACCGTCGACGGCGCACTCGCGGGCTGGGTACTCCTGCGCCGCGAGCCGCACCCTCTTGCCGCGCACTGCGGAACGGTGAACCACCTTCAGACGCACGTCCGTTTCCGCGGCATGGCCGTCGGTGCCGCGCTGATGCGCCGTCTCCCGCGGATCGCCCGTGACGAGATGGGCATGGAGAGACTGCGGCTCACCGCGCGGGCCGGTCTGGGGCTGGAGGACTTCTACCGCAGGGCCGGCTGGACCGAGGTCGGCCGATGGCCGGGTGTGCTGCGCGTGGCGCCCGGTGACGACCGTGACGAGATCCTGATGAGCCTGGCCCTGTGAACCGGCCGGGGTTCAGTCGCCCTTGACCGCCACCAGGACGGCGCTGTCGCCGAACTGCCAGACCGGCGCGACATGGCGGAAACCCGCCCGGCGCAGCAACTCGGTGTGGCGGTCCGCCGCGAGATCCTCACCGGACCCGCTCCCTCCGTGGGCCGCGTGGCGCCGGGCGCGCTCGGCGAACAGGTCGGCCAGCTCGGGTTCCCGGGCCGCCGCGGTCCACCACTCCCGCCAGTCCTCGTGGGCGTGACCGCCCGTCCGCTCGGCGCGGCGGCGGCCCACGTGGCCGGTGATGTCCGAGCACGGTGCTTCGCCGGGCGGGAAGTGGTCGCCGTTGACGAGTACCCCGCCGGAGCGCAGCAGCGCGGCGAGACGGCGGTAGGTGTCCAGCAGTACCGGCTCGGGGAGGTAGTGCAGGGCCGTCGTCGAGACGGCGGCGTCCAGGGGGCGCTCCAGCCCGAGGGCGTCGGTCCAGCCGTCGGCGCCGATCACGGTGTCGACGTAGCGGGCGGCGTTCGCGTGGTGGGTCCGCCCCAGTTCCAGCAGCAGCGGATCCATGTCGGCGGCGACGATCTCCGCGTCCGGCAGCCGGTCGACGAGTCTGGCGGCCAGGGAGCCCGGGCCGCAGCCGAGGTCGAGCAGGAGCGGCCGGGGACGGCCGGCCGTGGCGTACTCGACGACATCCGTGATCACCGTGAACCGCTCCTCGCGGTCCACGGCGTAGCGCTGCTGCTGTCGCTCCCAGCGCTCCACCCACGTCCTGGCCACCGCCATGCTGATGCCCATCTGGTCGCGCCACCCCTTCCGTTCCTCACCCGTAGTGGACGCGACCGAATCTACAGGTGGAAACGGTTATCACTTGCCATATCGCTCGTCCTTCACACCAATGACGCCAGTACGGTGAGCAGGCGGTCGATCTCCTCCTCCGTGTTGTAGACGTGCAGGCTCACACGCACCGACCCGTCCTTCTCGCCCGCGCCGGCCTGGCAGAGGCTGTCGGCCCGCACCATGAAGCCGTGGCTGTAGAGGATGAACCCGAGGTCGTCGGACGGGATGTCGTGGTGCCGGAAGGTGACGATGCCGTGGCGGCGCTGGGCCGCGGGGAGCGCGGAGTCGGCGGCCAGACTGGTGGGACAGCCGAGGATCTCGTACGCGTCGAGATGTCTGAGCCGGTCGGTCAGCCGGGTCGTGAGGCCGGCCGTCCAACCCGCGATCCGGTCGGGACCGGCCGCGTCGAGCCAGTCGAGCGCGGCCCTCAGCGACACGATGCCCACGGTGTTGGGCGTGCCCTGCCAGCCGGACGGCCGGAACCCGGGCCCCCGTGCGTTGCGCGCCCAGACCGCTCCCGAACCCGGCAGGGCCATCGCCTTGTGCCCCGAGAAGACCACGAAGTCGACGTCGAGCGCGGGATCGGCCAGGTCGACGGGCAGATGGCCGACGCTCTGGGCCGCGTCCAGGCAGATCGGCACGTCCGGGCCGACCGCCGCGCGGACGCGGTGCACGTTCATGTCACCGCCGTAGACGTGGTGGACGTGCGTGGCGGCCACGAAGCGGGTCTGCGGACCGACGAGGTCGCCGAGGGCGCGGTGGTCGTAGTCGCCCGAGATCGCCTGGTACGGCAGGGCGCGCAGGTGTACGCGAACGCCGCGGGCGGCCAGCAGTCGCTGCGCTTCCACCCAGGGGTCCAGGTTGGCCCGGTGGTCGGCGAACGGCACGAGGATCTCGTCGCCGTCGGTGAGGTACGGCACGAGCCAGTCGCGGGCGACGGTGCGCAGGCCCTCGGTGGTGCCGCTGGTGAAGTGCACGGTGGAGTGGTCCGGTTCCGGATCGCCGAGGAACTCCTTGACCCGCTCCCGGGTCGTCTCCACCAGCTCCGTGGTCCGGTTGGCCCAGGGGTAGGTGCCGCGGCCCGCGTTGGCGTTCGACGTCGTCAGGTAGGTCTGGACGGCTTCCAGTACGGCCCGCGGCTTCTGGGACGTCGCCGCGCTGTCGAGGTAGGCCGACTCCGGATGCGCGGTGACGATGGGGAACTGCTCCCTCAGTTCCCGCTGCCAGAGCGCGGCGCTCATTCGCGCACCAGCGGGGCGCCCGCGTCCCGCCAGGCGACGATTCCGCCGACCAGGCTTCGCACGTCGGGGTGCCCCATGCGGGTCAGCAGGGCGGCGTAGCGCAGCGACCTCTCGCCGACGGGACAGGCCAGCAGTACCGGTGTCCGCTTGCTGAAGGGGAGCCCGCCGCGGACGAGTTCCTCGAACAGTTCGTCGGCGATGTTGACCGAGCCCTCGATGTGCAGGGCGGCGTAGGCGTGCGGGCTGCGCAGGTCGACGACGAGCGGCCGGGGATCGCCCTCCGTGAGCCGGCAGCGGGCCTCGTCCACGGTCGCGGACCGGCCGCCTGCCCGCACCTCTTCCTCGGTGAGCGTCGCGAGGGTGGGCCCGCGGCTCGCCCTGCCCAGCAGCTCGGGGCGGCGTGCGCGCACGTAACTCAGGTAGCTCTCCGCCCGGTCGCACACGATGAACACCGCGGTCTCCCGGCGCCCCGACCCCTCCAGCGCCGCGTCGGCGTCCCGCAGGTGCCGCACCGCACCCTGGTAGGCGGCGCCCCCGGTCGGCCCCGTCAGCAGTCCGCAGCGGCGGATGAGGGTGAGCATCCCGTCGATGGCCTCGCCCGAGGTGACGGACTCGATCGTGTCGTACGTCGCCGGATCGAACAGGCCGACCTGATGGACCTCGTCGATGGTGCGGATGCCGGGGATGAAGTCCGACTTGTGGGCGACCAGGCCGAGTACCCGCACCTCCGGGTCGTGCTCGCGCAGCACCCTGGCGACACCGGTCGACGAACCGGCCGTGCCCACGCAGGCGACGAACCAGTCCGGCGCCCGCCCGCCCAGGTCCTTGACGATCTCGGGTCCGGTGCCCTCCGCGTGCGCTTCGACGTTGCGCGGGTTGAAGTACTGGTCGGTGTGCAGGTACGTGCTTCCGGGCTCCGAGAGTGTCCGGTGGAAGTGGGTCAGCGGATCGTCCGTGTCGGTCGGGTCGAGGCACTCGCTGCGCCCCGGCAGCTCCTCGATCTCGGCACCGAGGAGCAGGAGCAGCTCCTTGATCTCCGGTACGCGCATCCGGTTGGTGACGCTCTTGAACCTCAGGCCGTGCATGCCGGCCAGCAGGGCGAGCGCCTTGGCCGTGTTCCCGCTGGAGAGTTCCACGACCGTCCCCTCCCCCTCGGACGCGTTCTCCAGGTGGGGGCGCGCCATGTGCCAGGCGGGCCGGTCCTTGACGGAGCCGAACGGGTTGAGCATCTCCAGCTTCGCGTAGAGGTCGATGTTGCGCAGCCCGTGTACGGCGGGGTCGATGCGCACCAGTGGTGTGTTGCCGATGGCCTCCGTGATGCTGTCGTACCTCATGCGGGCGTTCCCCCCGGGTGTGTGATCGGCCAGTAGTCCTCGTCCAGGCACCAGCGCCAGAAGTCGCCCTCCTTCTCCACCGCCACCGTCCGCGCGAGGGGCTGCCGTTGTGCGTGGTGGGCGTGGAAGTCCATCGCGTACCCGGCGGTGTTGACGAAGGCCAGCAGGTCACCGGCGCGCGGCAGCCTGGGGAGGAACACCAGGCGGCGGGTGATCAGGTCGGCCTCCAGGCAGAGGTTGCCGACGAGATGGACTCCGACCGGCCCCTCGTCGTCCTTGTCGATCTTGTCGTCCTTGTCGCCCTTCTCCGGTTCGCCGCGCGGCAGGAGTACGGGGTCCACGAGGACTCCGTGCTCCTCCAGGCTCACGTCCCCGGCGTTCATGCCGAGCCGCACCAGGTAGGGGGCCGAGTCCTCACCCGTGCGGCGGACGTCCAGCACGCGGGCCAGCGACAGCCCGCACTGGTCGACCAGGGAACGGCCGGGTTCGATGTGGAGGTCGTGGAGGTGCTCCAGCAGAAGGGCGCCGGGCCCCCGGCCCAGCACCGGTGCGGGGAGCGAGAGGAGTTCGTCGAGGTAGCCGGGGCCGGCCTCGGGGCGGTGGCCGGGATACAGCGCGACGGACCCGCGCACCGTGCCGCCCTCGTTGCGCAGCCCGTATCCGTGGCCGCGCCAGGTCAGGGGCGGGCGGCCACCGAGGACCGCCTCGCTGAGCGCGGTCGTCCAGCGCTCCCACTCCTCGGCGTCGGCGACGTAGCCGACGCCGAATCCGCCGCCGATGTCGACGGCACGCGGTGCCAGGCCCCGTGCCCGGCATCGGTCCATGAGCAGCACGCACTGCTCCAGGGCCCGGCCCTTCTCCTCCAGGCCCGTGGTGTCCAAGTGATAGGCGAGGCCCGTCAGTTCTACGGCGTCCGCGTGCCGTTCCACGGCCGCCAGAAGCTCCTCCACCTCCCCCGCGGGGGTGCCGAAGCGACTGCGGCGCGACAGCATCCGGGTGCCCGCTCCCCCGTGGCCGGCGGCCGACTCGAACCCGGACAGGCGCGCCAGGACGTCGACCCGCGAGAGGCCGTACTTCCGTACCAGATCGGCGAGTTGTTCCAGCTCGCGGATCGAGTCCAGGTTCACCGTCGCGCCCACGCGTGCCGCCAGCCAGAGGAACTCCGGGTCCTTGGGGCCGGTGGCCATGACACGATCCCCGGTGAAGCCGCAGCTCAGGGCGTGCCGCAGTTCTGCCAGCGAGGCGACGTCGACGCCGACGGCGGCCGGTGCCTCGGCCGCCAGTCTGCGCACCAGGGCGCTGGACCGGTTCGCCTTGTGCGCGAAATACACCCGCCCGGCGAGGTGGTGGCGACGGTAGACGGCCCGGAAGCGTTCGGCGTTCGCGGCGACGGACTCGGGGAGCAGCACGTTGAGCGGAGACCCGAGCGCGTCGACGAGCGAGTGCAGGAATGGTGCGGCCCCCAGCAGTGAGGCGAGCGGCGGTTCCACTCGCGGCCTCAGATATAAGGGCACATCCACGAAAGACCCCTCCCCGTGTCGGCCGACCGTCGTTGCGACGACCGTTCGGGAGTAGTCGTTTCCAGGTACACACGCCGCTAAGCCTCGGGGCGCGGCCAGGGGCCGGGGTGTGCCCCTCTCAGCAGCTCGTACACGCTGGAGAAGCTGTCCCCGCCGTGGCCGTCCGCCGACCTTCTGTCCAGCAGGGCCTTCAACGGCTCGTGGACATCGGTGGCCACACCAGCCGCTCTGCTGAGGCCGATCAGGCTGTCGACGCCGGCCCGGTTCAGGTCGACCGTGGAGACCCCGTCCGAATACGTCGCCGATCCGGCCTCACGCGCCAGTTCCGGCAGGAACTCGGCCATGCCGTGCAGCCACCGGGCCGCCAGCGGAGCGAACGTCTCGGGGGTGGTGCCCGCCGGGGCGAGCAGGGCCGCGGAGTGCAGGAACCCGGTGAGGGCGGCGTATCCGGTGCCCAGCAGGGCCAGGTCGTGGACCTCCGCGGCGCCGGGGTCGGTTCCGAAGTAGTGGGCCGGGGCCATCACTTCCAGTGCACGCCGATGGGTCGTGAAGGCACGCCGGGATCCGCTGTAGAGGAAGAAGCCGTCCGGGGTGGCGACGGTGTCGGGGAGGGCCAGCATGGCGCCGTCGAGGTAGTCGGCACCGTGCCCGGACGCCCATGCGGCCAGCTCACGGGCCTGGTCCGGGGTGCTGTTGGCCAGGTTGACCAGGGTGCGGCCGTGCAACACGGGGGTGGCGGAGGCGAGGGTCTGCCGGACCGCGTCGTGGTCGAGGAGCGGGGCGATCACCAGTGGGCCGGCGGTGACCGCCTCGGTGACGGTCGCCGCGCGGACTGCGCCCCGGGCGACGAGGGCGCCGGCTTTGGCGGCGGTGCGGTTCCATACGGTGGTCGGGTGGCCGGAGTCGAGGAACGCGGCGGCGATCGCGGCGCCCATCCGGCCGAGGCTCAGGACCGTGACGTGGGGCTTGGTCCGCTCAGACATGGCGCTCGCCCTTCCGGATCGTGTCGATGACGCCGGCCATGCCGTTGGCGCCGTGGCCGGTGGCCATCGCCCGGCCCAGCAGGTTCCCGAACAGTTCCGGCACGTCGGTGCCGATGCCGTGCGCCCTGCTGGTCCCGACGAGGTGCTCCATCGCCGCCGCGTGCACCTCCACGGTGCCGTCGTCGTCCGGGAAGCGGCCGTCCTGGATCTGACGGGCGTGGTCGGTCATCAGGGAGGTGACGAACGGCATGTGCCCCGTCGCCACCGCCGCGAACGCGGCCGGATCGACGCCTGCCGCCCCCACCAGTGCGACGGCGTGGTAGAAGCCCGCCAGCGCTCCCCAGGCCAGGCCGAACAGCGCCGTGTCGTACACCGGGGCCAGTGCCGGATCGGTGCCGAGGTGTACGGAGTTTCCGAGGCTCTCCAGCACCGTCCGGTGGATGCCGAACGCCTCTCGGGAGCCGCTGAAGACGAACAGTGCCTCGGACCGCCCGACCAGGCGGGTGCCGCTCATGGCGGCGCCGTCGAGGTAGTCGGCGCCGTGTCCGGCCGCCCACTCGGCCGTCCGGGTCGCCTCCTGCGGGGTGCCGGAGGTCAGGTTCACCACGACCCGGCCGCGCAGCCGCTCCGCCACGGGTCCGAGCAGGTCCCGTACGGTCGCGTAGTCCGGCAGGCAGACCACGACCAGGGGACTAGCGGCGATCGCGGCTTCCAGGGTCGCCGCACGGACGGCTCCCTGGGCGACGAGTGCGTCGGCCTTCGCGGTGGTGCGGTTCCATACGGTGGTGCCGTGGCCGGCGGCGAGGAACGCCTGGGCGAGTCTGGTCCCCATCTGCCCCAGGCCGATCACCGACACCGTGGATCGCTCGTGTATCCCGTTCTCGCCCATGGACCGACTCCTTTTGTTTCGTTCGACTGGCGTCACCGGACGGTTCGTTCGGTGTGCCCTCACTGTGCCGACCGGCGCTGTCGGACCTCTGTCGAGCCGCTGTCGGTCCCCGGACGGCCGCTGTCGGCCGGGCGGATACCGTGCACCCATGTACTTCTCGGTGCTCGGCCCGCTCACCGCACGAACGACTTCCGGAGAGGCCGTCGACGTCCCCGAGGCGAAGGTGCGTACCCTGCTGGCCGCCCTGCTCGTGCACGCGGGGCAGACGGTCTCGGTCGATCGCCTGGTGGACGCCCTGTGGGGCGACCGGCTGCCCGGCAACCCCGCCGGTTCCCTGCAGACCAAGGTCTCGCGGCTTCGGCGCGCCCTGGCACGGGCCGAACCCGGGGCCGAGACACTCGTCGAGTCCAGGCCCCAGGGGTACCTGCTGCGCACCGGCCCGCAGGACGTGGACGCCCAGCGGTTCACCGGCCTGACCACCACCGCGACCGGCACGGAGGATCCTCGGGCGAGGGCGGACCTGCTGACCGAGGCGCTGACGCTGTGGCAGGGAGACGCCTTCGCCGGCCTGGGCGACCCGGAGTTTCTGCGCACCGCCGCCGCACGCCTGGAGGAGCAGCGCGTCACCGCCCTGGAAGCGCTCGCGGAGACCCGCCTCGAACTGGGCGAACACCACGCACTCGTCGGCGAGTTGGGCGAGCTGGCGGTCCACCACCCACTGCGGGAACGGCTGCGCGCCGCCCAGCTCCGGGCTCTGTACCTGGCCGGGCGCCAGTCCGAGGCACTGGCCGTGTACGACGAACTGCGCAGACGGCTGGCCGACGAGCTGGGCGTGGACCCCGGACCGCGACTGACCGCCCTGCACCGGTCGATCCTCGGCCACGACCCGGCCCTCGACGCGACCCCCGTCCCCCGTCGGCGGCGAAGCAGCGACCTGGCGGCCCCGCTCACCGGTCTGATCGGCAGGAAGGAAGCGGTGTCCGCGATCGGCAAACTGCTCACCACCCACCGGCTGGTGACGCTGACCGGCCCCGGCGGGGTCGGCAAGACCCGCCTCGCGGAGGAGGCCGCCGGGAGGGCGGCCGATTCCTTCCCCGACGGCGTACGAGTGGTCGGTCTCGCTGGATCCACGGCGGTACCGGAGCAGCTCAGTGCCGCCCTGGGCATCCGTGAGGAGGGGACGGTGGGGCTGGAGGACGCATTGCGTTCGAGGCGGCTCCTGCTGCTTCTGGACAACTGCGAGCACGTCGTCGACTCGGCTGCCGACGTGGTACGCCGGGTCCTGGCCGCCGCACCCGGGCTGAGCGTCCTGGCCACCAGCAGGGAACCCCTCGGCCTGGTCGGAGAGACGGTGTGGGCCGTGCCGCCGCTGCCCCAGGCCGACGCCGAGGAGCTGTTCGCCACGCGGGCCGCGGCCGCGGCGCCCGGTTTCGTCGTCACCGAGCAGAACGCCGAAGCCGTCGCGACGATCTGCCGTCGGCTCGATCGCCTGCCCCTCGCCCTGGAACTGGCCGCCACTCGGGTCCGCGCGCTGGGAGTGCACGCGTTGGCCGCGCGTCTGGACGACAGGTTCCGCCTGCTGACCGGCGGCCACCGCGGTGTGCCACCGCGCCAGCAGACCCTCCGCGCGGTGATCGACTGGAGCTGGGAACTGCTCGGCGACGACGAGCGGGTGGTGCTGCGCCGCCTGGCGGTCTTCGCCGACGGCTGCGGCCTCGAAGCGGCCGAGGCGGTGTGCGGCGGTGACCGGGACATCCTCGACCCGCTGGTCCGGCTGGTGGACCGCTCGCTGGTCACGGTCGCCGACGGCCCCCGGTACCGGTTGCCGGAGTCGATATCGGCGTACGCGCTGGAACGCCTGGTGGAGGCGGGCGAGTCCGACGCCCTCCTGCTACGCCACCACGCCTTCTGCACCGACCTCCTCGAACAGGCGGCGGTCGGACTCCACGGACCCGAGCAGCAGCACTGGTTGACCCGCCTCGACGCCGAAAGCGCCAACCTCCGGGTCGCGCTGGCACGCGCCGTGCGGCGCGAGGATGCCACCGGGGCGGTGCGCATGGCGCTCGCCTCGACGTGGTACTGGTTCCTGCGCGGCCGGTTGAGCGAGGCCCGGCGATCGCTGGACGAAACGTTGCGGGTCACCGGCGACACCCGGACGGCCCTCCGCTCCCAAGTCGCCTTCTGGCACGCGGCGTTCACCGTGTTGGCCGGGGACGGGAGTCACGGCCCGGCTGCCCGTCCTCCCGAGGAGACCGCCCTCGACCGAGCCGGTGGCGCACGTGCCGTGTGGTTCCTCGGCCACGCGTTGCTCAGCGCGGGCGAGGGCCTGGCCCGCAGCGAGGCGCTGGTGGACCGTGCCCTGACGGAATTCCGCGCCACCGGAGATCGCTGGGGAGTCGCGGCCGCACAGAGCACCCGGGCCACCCACGCTCTGCTGCGGGGCGACCTCGCCGCACTGCGCGTCAGCGCCGACGACGGCCACGCAATCTTCGGCGAACTCGGCGATCGATGGGGGCAGTTGCAGACCACCTACCCCTTGGCGGCACTGGCCACCATCACCGGCGACTACCCGCTCGCCGCCCGGCTGCACCGGGACGGCCTCCGCGCGGCCGAGGAGCTGGGTCTGTGGACGGACGCCGCCGACCGGCTCACCGGGCTCGGCAGGGTCGCCCTGCTGACCGGTGACTTCCCGCTGGCCACCGAGCTCCATCGGAAGGCGGTGGACCGGGCGGCCGAGCACGGCTACGCGGCGGGAGAGGTCCACGCCGAGATTGGCCTCGCCCTCGGGGCCCGGCGCGCGGGCGACTTCGACCTGGCCGAGAAGTACCTCCGCAAGACCCTCTCCTGGCATCGGGAGGTCGACTTCGACCCCGGCCCCGCACTCCTCCATGCCGAACTCGGCTTCCTCGCCGAACAACGCGGCGACGCCCCGGGGGCCCTCGCACTGCACCGCCAAGGTCTCGCCGTCGCCCGCGATGGCGGCGACCCCCTCGCCCTCGCCCTCGCCCGCGAGGGCCTCGCCGGGGCGTACGCCCTCGCGGGTCGACCCGTACAGGCCGCCCGCCTCCTGGGCACGGCCGCCCGGGCCCGGGAAGCCGCCGGTGCCCCGCTCCCCGCGGCCGAGCGCGGCGACGTCGAGCGCATCACGGCCAGGGTCCTCGCGGCGTTGGGGGCGTCCACCTTCGCCGCCGAGTACTCGGCCGGTGTCGACGACGACGATCCCGACGCGGGGGACCACGGCGGGTCGACCGCTGGAGGAGGCTGAGGGAACCGGCCGCGCCCGCCTTACAGGGCGTGCAGGCCTCGTCGAGGGACAGGCTGTTCTCGTAGAGGTGGTGGCGGGTGAGCCGGCCGTCTGCGCCCCGACTTCGTCCTGGATGAGTCTCGCGTGAGTCCGACTGGGCCAGTCGGCTGACGGCGAGCGTTGCTCCGCGGGCCGTCGTTCGTTAAGGCGGACATGATCAAGAAGCTTGCCTGTGCCTCCGTCATGGCCACCGCTCTCCTGGCGTCCGCTCCTGCCGCTCAGGCGGCCCCCGCGCCCGGCCCGTCCGCCGGGGTTCCCGGCGGGCCTCTCCTGGACGGTCTCCTCGGAACGCTGGAGATCGGCCACCCGGCCACGTCGCCGCAGTCGCTGCTGCCCGAAGGCATCCTCGGCAGGTGACGGGTGTCGTCGCGGTTGATCAGCTCCGCCGCTGATCAACGCCCCTTTCGCGTCGTCCCGTTCGCGCGGTGGGACGGGCGCGAATGCACGTAATCGCCGCTTCGGCCTCGGATCAGCCGGTTCACCTTTCCGGTCCACCGGCTGATCCCGGCGCCGCCAGACCGCGGCAGGCTTCCCGTAACCACCGTCCGACAGCCTCCAGGAAGTCATTCGATCGCGGGAGGCTGTAGTGAAGCATGCGAGCAACAGGCGCGTCGGTGTGGTCGTGGCGGTGCTGAGCGGTCTGGTCCTGGCAACGACGACGGCCGCCTACGCCGACGAGGACACCGACGGCCGGCCGGACGCCATCGCGCACCGCGGCTCGTCCGGCATGGCACCCGAGAACACCCAAGCCGCCATCGACCTCGCCGTCGACCAACGCGCCGACCACGTGGAAATCGACGTCCAACGCACCAAGGACGGCAAACTCGTCAACTTCCACGACTGCAC
The DNA here is from genome assembly GCF_042268605.1 of Streptomyces sp. NPDC056296. Classification (NCBI taxonomy): domain Bacteria; kingdom Bacillati; phylum Actinomycetota; class Actinomycetes; order Kitasatosporales; family Streptomycetaceae; genus Streptomyces; species Streptomyces sp. NPDC056296. The sequence goes on from NZ_JBHJRX010000031.1 coordinate 18,425, forward strand.
CATGGAACGCACCACCAACATCGAAGACGTCTACCCCGACCGCCCCCGCTACCGCGTCTCCGACTTCACCTGGACCGAACTACGCCGACTCGACGCCGGCTCCTGGTTCCACCACGACTACACCGGCGAACCCCTCATCACCGTCGACCACGTCATCTCCCGCATCAACAACACCCGCACCGGACTCCTCGCCGAAATCAGCCCCTGCGGCCACTACACCGACCTCGCCACCGACCTCGCCCAAAACCTCCACAACAAACCCCGCTACGTCCGCCGCGCACTCGCCCGCGACCAACTCGCCGTCCAGTCCTTCCAGACCGACGACGCCCGCCAGTTCCACACCCACATGCCCGACATCCCCATCGGCCTCCTCGACGCCGACCGCCCCACCGACACCGAACTCCTCGCACTCAGCACCTGGGCCGACCAGGTCAACCCCCAGCACACCGTCACCGACCAGAACCTCGTCGACCGCATCCACCAACTCGGCATGGACATCAACGTCTGGACCGTCGACGAACCCGGCGCCATACGCACAATGACCGCCCTCGGCGTCGACGGCATCATCACCGACTACCCCCAAACCCTCACCCAGCGCTGACCAGGGCGTCCGGAAGTCACCGCGTTGACACGCACCGCCATCGGGCGTTGACTACCAGTACGGCGCAGCGCCAGGCCGCTCCGGGGAACCGGTGATCCAAGCAACCCAGGAAAGCGGCACTCGATGATGTACGACCAGACGCGCGCACAACAGCCGTCGGACCAGCCCCCGCGCCACCACGAGCACCGGCCCGCGGCACCGGACGCGCTCCTGCCGTCGGACGAACGGGACGCGGTCCTTCGGCGCCTGCGCCAGGCCATCAACACCTTCGCCGACACTCCGCGTCAGGCGCTGGAAGAAGCGGAGGGCGCCTTCGACGACGCCGCCGCCCACCTCGCGGACGCCCTCGCGGAACGACGCCGTGCCCTTCATGAGAGCTGGCAGGACCGCGACCCCGAGACGCAGGCCGAGGAACTCCGGGTCGCGCTGCGGCAGTACCGGGAGATCACTCAACGGCTGCTGCGCACCTAGAGGGTGTCGTTGGCACAGCGGAAGCCGAGGTTTCCGGAGGACGAGTCCGGGGTGTTGGAGGAGCGGGCGGCGACCCGATAGCGGTTGCAGTAGGAGTCGTGGCACAGGTAGGAGCCGCCGCGCAGGACGCGCGCGGTCCCGGTCTCCGGCCCGCGCGGGTCCGTCCGGGGCGCCTGGGAGTAGTAGGTGGGGGAGAACCAGTCGGAGCACCATTCCCACACGTTCCCTGCGGTGTTCCACAGGCCGAAGCCGTTGGGGCGGTAGGACTTGACCGGCGCGGTGGTCAGGTGGCCGTCCTCGGCCGTGTTGACGTGTGGAAAGCGTCCCTGCCAGATGTTGCAGCGCCACCGGCCGCCGGGGGTGAGGTCGTCGCCCCAGGCGTAGCGGCGGCCGGACAGGCCGCCGCGTGCGGCGTACTCCCACTCGGCCTCGGTGGGCAGGCGCTTGCCGGCCCACCGTGCGTAGGCGGTGGCGTCGTTCCAGGAGACATGGACGACGGGATGGTGCTGCCGGTCGGTGATGTCGGAGCGGGCGCCCTCGGGGCGGCGCCAGTGGGCACCCCTGACGTTGATCCACCACGGGGCTCCGGCGGCGCCGCCGAGGACGTCGGCCGACGGGGCGGCGACCACCAGGTGGAACACCGCCGAGGAACCGAAGCGTTCGGCGTCGGTCACGTGACCGGTGGCCTTGACGAAGGAAGCGAACCGGGCGTTGGTGACGGCGGTCTCGTCGATGTGGAAGGGGGCCAGGCGTGCCGGGTGGACGGGCGTCTCGCCGTCGGCCGGGTACCCCTCGCCGAAGGCGTCTCCCATCGTGAACTCACCGCCCGGCAGGCGCACCTGGCCTCGGATGGAGCGCGCGCCGACGGTACGTCCCGCGGCCGGCGGGGGCACCGCGACGCCGGCGGGTGTCGCGGTCGGGGTGCAGCACGGGCGGTGGTCGTGGGTCATGGATCCTCGTCACGTCAGACCTGTGGTGCACGGTCCTGGTAGGTGGACTCGTCGAGCCCGCTCAGGGTCGGGTCGTGGCCCACCTCGCCGACGTCGTACATCGACGTCATCCAGTGGTAGAAGTTGTCGCCGCGTTCCCGCAGCACGTCGTACAGACGGCGCGTCATCCGGGTGCGGACCTCCGCCTGTTCGGGATGGGTGTAGACGTTCAGCAGTTCGTCCGGGTCGGTCCGCAGGTCGTACAGCTCGTTGACGGAGTCGGGGTTGACGACGAGTTTGTACCGGTCCTCGCGCAGCATGCGCTGCGGGTACGGGAAGTGGTGGCCGTGGAACTCGCAGACGATGTCCTGGTCCCAGTCCACCGCTTCACCGTGCACGAGGGGCAGCAGACTGCGCGAGTCGACCGCGGGCTTCGGGTCGACGCCCGCGAGTTCGAGGATGGTCGCGGTGCAGTCGAGCAGGCTGACGAACTCGCCGCGTACGACGCCGGGGGGCGCGCCCGGGACACGGAGCAGGCCGGGTGTGCGGTAGATGTCCTCGTACATCGCCGGGCCCTTGTCGTGCAGCCGGTGCGAGCCGGTGAACTCCCCGTGGTCGCAGGTGAAGAACACCGCGGTGTCGTCGACCAGTCCGAGCCGCTCCATGGCCGCCATGACCCGGCCGATCTGCGTGTCGATGAGCGCCACGTAGCCCCAGTAGACCGCGATGAGCTTGCGGGTCGTCTCGATCGGCATGGTGTCGAAGGTCCAGTGCGCGCTGTAGTTGCGCTGTACCGGAGGTTTGCCCTCGAAGGTCTCGGCCACGGACCGCGGCAGCTCCACGTCCGCCGGGTCGACCAGGTCGAAGTACTCGTCGGGCAGGATGTACGGCAGATGCGGACCGAAGAAGTGCAGGGCGAGGAAGAAGGGCTGCTCGCGCTCGCGGGAGTCCGCCGCGTACCGCTCGAGCTTCTCGATGGCCCGGGTGGCCAGGTAGTGCTCGAACGTGGCCTCCACCGGCTGGTGCAGCCGGGCGGCGAGCAGGTTTCCGGGGCCGCCGTTGGGCAGGGTGCCGCGGACCCGGTCGCTGATCTCGTATGGCGGCAGACCGCGCTCGTCGAGGTAGGCGAGGTAGTCCGGATGGTCCACGGGGTTGTGCCAGCCGGGCAGTTCGGGGCCGTCGAAGCCGTAGTCGGCCGCCGTCCGCCGGTTGCCCGCGTGCCACTTGCCGATGAGCCCGCAGTTGTAGCCGTGCTCCCGCAGCGCACGGGAGAAGGCGAACTGGTCCTCGGCCAGGTCCTCCAGGTAGCCGACGTTGCGTTCGTGGTTGGCGAGGAGCTTGTGCCGGAAGGGCGCCTGACCGGTCAGCAGGCTGGCCCGGGCCGGGGTGCAGATCGCTGTGGGCGTGTACCAGCGGTCGAAGCGGGTCCCCGTGGCGGCGAGTTCGTCGAGTGCGGGGGTGTGCGCCAGCGGGTTGCCGTAGGCGCCGAGCGTGTCCGTCCGGTGCTGGTCGGTCATGAGGAAGAGGATGTTCCTCCTGGGCGTGCTGGACTGGCTCACTTGCCCGCTCCTGTGAAGAGGTCGCCGGTGTAGTACGTCTTCGGGTCGACGGGCTTCTTCAGCTTCCCCGTCCCGACGAAGTAGTCGTTCATGCCCGTCAGCCACTTGGCGACGGTGCCGTCCCGGGTCAGCGCGTCCAGTTCCTCGACGCTGAGCACCTTGTTGTTGGCGGCGTCGGCCTTGACCTGGTCGACGGGGATCCTCAGCTTGTCGGCGGTGAGTGCGATGGCCTCCTCGGCGTGTGCGGAGCGGAACGTCATGGCGTCGCGGAGTACGGCGAGGACCTTCTTGACCTTCTCCGGCCGGTCGGCCACGAGTTCGTTGCCCGCCACGAAGGCGGTGGGGAAGGAGACGTCGCTCTCGAAGTCGGTGTTCTTGGCGAGTTCGACCAGGTCGGGGACCTGCTTCTTGATCGTGGCCGCGGCGGGGTACCAGAAGCCGGCGCCGTCGACCTGCTGGGAGGAGAAGGCGGAGACGATGGTCGACGGGTCCATGGGGACGACCTTCAGGTCGCTCTTGCTCATCCCCGCCTTCTCCAGGGCGAGGGAGAGGATCATGTCACCGGAGGTGCCTTCGGGGACGGCGACGGTCTTGCCCTTGAGCTGTTGCATGGAGTCGATGCCCGGCTGGGCGAGGACCCGGTCGGAGTTGCCGAGCGTGTTGATCGCGACGACCTTGGCCTGTCCGGAGGCGGGGAGCCACATGGCGCCGGGGCCGATGTAGCCGAAGTCGAGGTTGTCCGTCCCCAGGGCCTGGATCTGGAGCGGTCCGTTGGTGAAGACCTTGCTCTCCGCCGTCAGCCCGTGCTTCTTCCACAGGCCCTTGGCCTCGGCGATGGCGATCAGGCTGGCGCCGTTGAAGTCGTTGATGTAGCCGAAGCGGACCTTGTCGCCCGACCCGCCGGAGGACGATCCGCTGCCGCACGCGGCCAGCAGCGCCATCGCGGCCACGCCGGCGAGGGTGGCGGAAAGGTGTCTGCGGGTGAAGGTGGATGGCATGGCTGTGCGTTCCTTCCGGGTCATGACGTCGAGGAGCGGGATCCGGAAAGCACGGCGGTGCGGCCTTCCTGGTGGTAGACGGAGTGCCACACGCGGTTGCGCAGTGCGGCGAACTCGGCGCTGAGCCGGAATTCCTCGTCGCGCTCGATGGCGGGGTCGACCTCGATGACGTCGTAGACCCGCCCCGGGCGGGCCGCCATGACGATCACCCGGTTGGCCAGGAACACGGCCTCGTCGACGTCGTGGGTGATGAACAGCACCGTGCGCTTGTCCTGGCTCCAGGTCTCCAGCAGTTGTTCCTGGAGTGTGACCCGGGTGAGCGCGTCGAGGGCCCCGAACGGCTCGTCCATCAGCAGGATCGAGGGGTCGACGGCGCGGGCGATGGCGCAGCGCTGGCGCATGCCACCGGACAGGGTCTTGGGAAGCGCGTCCGCGAAGCGTTCGAGGCCCACCAGTCGGATGAAGTGCTCCGCCCGGCGGCGGCGTTCGCGCTTCGGCACGCCCGTCGTCCTCAGTCCGAACTCGACGTTCTGTCGCACGGTCAGCCAGGGGAAGAGGGCGTACTGCTGGAAGATGACGCCGCGCTCGGGTCCGGGTCCCAGGACGGGGGCGCCGTCCACCAGGGCACGGCCCGCCGTGGGTGTCTCCAGCCCGGCGAGGATGTTCATCAGGGTGCTCTTGCCGCAGCCCGAGGGGCCGACGACGGTGACGAACTCGTGGTCCGCGATGTCGATCGAGACGTCGTCGAGGGCGGTGAAGGTCTCCCGGCCCAGGGCGAAGGTCTTGGTGACGCCCTGGACGGATATCTTGGCCGGCTTGCTGGTCATCGGCGTTCCTGCCATCCGGTGAGCCCCCGTTCGGCGAGGAGGAGTACGCGGTCCATGAGGAGACCGAGGATTCCGATCGAGATGAGCCCGACGAAGATGGTCGGGAGGTCGTAGTAGAGCTGGGCGTTCTGCATGCGGTAACCGAGGCCCTGCTGGGCGGCGATCAGCTCGGCGGCGACCAGGGTGGCCCAGGCCGAGCCGAGGCCGACCCGCATGCCCACGAGGATGAACGGGGTGGAGGCGGGCACCACCACGCGCGCGAAGATCGTCGCGTCCCCGGCGCCCAGGACCCTGGCGGCGTCGATCAGTGTGCGGTCGACGTTCACCACGCCCTGGAAGGTCGAGATCACGCAGGCCAGGAACGCGGCGAGGAAGATGACGAAGATCTTCGGTGTCTCGTCGATGCCCATGACCACCACGGCCAGCGGGATGATCGCCAGCGGCGGGATGGTGCGGAAGAACTGGATCCAGGGTTCGATCAGGCCGCGCAGGATGCCGTACCAGCCCATGAGGAAGCCGACCGGTACGGCCACGGCCGTGCCGAGGGCGAAGCCGATGAGTACCCGCGTCAGGCTGGCCAGGGCGTCGGCGCCGAGTGTTCCGTCGCCGATCAGCGTCCCCGCCCGCGACACCACCTCCGGCGGGGTCGGCAGCTTGAAGCCGGCGGACGCCAGGGCCCACCAGATCGCGATGCCCAACGCGACGGACACGGCGTTCAGGATGAGTGGCAGCCCGCGCCGGCCCGATCGGGCGCGTTCCGGCGCGGTCTTCGTGCCGCCCGCGGTGGCATCGGGCGAGCCCTCGGGCGACTTCGCGGGCAGGGGGCGCCGTGGGTCGGCACCCCGCTTGTCAAGAACGGACATGGGCGGCTCCTTCGGTCGCGGAGTCGGGTGCATCGGAACGGCCCTTCACGTCGGCGGTCTCGGGGTACCTCGCCAGGAGGGGAGAACTGTGGAAGACCGCGGCCAGCGCGCCCAGGGCGCCGTCGTCGTCCGAGAGCCGCGCCGCGGCGACCGCGGGGCCGGCCGACGCGGTCGGGAAGATCTCGGCGGCGAGGGTGGCGGCGACCTGTTCCACGATGACGGGAGCCAGCCGGGTGATCTCGCCGCCGATGACCACCTTCGCCGGGTTCAGCATCATCGTCGCCGCTCCGACCACGCGGCCCAGTGCCCCCGCGGCCTCCCGCAGCACCCGGTCCACGACGGGGTGGGCGCGGGAGACGGCGGCCGCCAGGTCCTGGAGGTTCTCCAGACGCAGGCCGAACTCCCAGCAGGCGGCGAGGATGCCGGGCACCGAGGCCACGGTCTCCAGGCAGCCGCGCTTGCCGCACCGGCAGGGCCGGCCCGCCGGTTCGACGGTCACGTGCCCCAGCTCGCCGGCCAGCCCGGAGGAGCCGGTCACCAACTGCCCGCCGACGACGAGCCCACCGCCGACGCCGTCCGACAGACGCACGTACACCAGGTCGGCCACGCTGTCGGTGCCGCTGATCGCCTCGGCGAGGGCGGCCAGGCGGGTGTTGTTGTCGACGATCACCGGCGCGTCGAAGCGTTCGGCGAACGCCACGTCGACACCTTCCGGGGCCGGACGCAGCACCGTGGCGCCGGACGCGGCGCGGGGCCAGGCCGCCCCCTCCGGCGCCGGGTAGGGCCCCGGCACGCCGATGCCGATGCCCTGGAGGGCGCCGTAGTGCACCCCGGCGTCGCCGCTCAGCCGGTCGACCAGGCCCAGGGCCAGCTCGGTCCGTGTCCGCCAGGTCGCGGTGTCCTCGTACCGGACTGAACCGGAGACCATGATCTCGTGCGAGGCGTCGGCGACGACGACGTGGACGCGGCGATGGCCGAAGTCGACGCCCATGAACTGTGCCGAGGCGGGGTCGAGCGCCAGCCGCTCGGCCGGCCGCCCGCTGCCCTCGCGCCGGGAGGCATCGGTGTCCACGACGACGATGGCGCCTCGTTGCAGGAGGTTGCCGGTGATCTCGGACAGGGTGGTACGGGACAGGCCCACGACTCGGGCGATCTCGCCCCGGCTCATGGCGCCGTTCTCCTGCAGCGCACGCATCACGCGTTCCTCATGGGTTCGCCTGACCAGTGCGTGCACTCCGCTGGGCATCTGCATGCCGGTCAACGTAGGGAGGCCGGATTATTCCGTCAACACTCCGACAGAAAGTCGAAACGAAGCGTTCACAATGCCTGGTGGGTGGGCCACGGCCCAGTCGGTCAACCCGGTTTATTCGTCCGCGGTGTTGACGTAAATGTGCGGACGTTCGCATGCTGTGCGCCATGAGTCCGACGAAGGAGAACGCGACCGATGACCAATGCCGAGAACGGACCGCACCGAAGGTCACTGCTGGCCGGCGCCGCCGGCCTGGGGGCGGCGTTCGCCCTCCCCGCGGCCGCCGCACAGGCCGCCCCCGCGACGGCTCAGGGCGCGTCGGGGCGGCGGTATCCGCCGAACTGGCCCGATCCCGCGCCCTACGGACTCGCGGACACCCGGGCGGACCTGTGGCCCCGCGAGGACAACTCGTTCGTCCTCGCGCTGGAGCCGCGCCCGCGTGACGAGGAGCGCGGCACGGTCTGGATGCGGGACACCTACGTCAACTGCTTCGTCGTCGACGGCCGTCCGGTCTATGTCGCCACGGGCACCACCCGGGTCCCGGGACTGGAGGCCGCCGGTCCGTGGAACGACGGCATCTTCGTGTGGGTGTCCCGGTCGCTCAAGGGGCCGTGGAGACTGGTCGACACGACCGGCATCCGGCCGGGGGCCGAGAAGGGCAAGGTGTGGTCACCCGAGTTCGTCGGGGAGAACCGGCCCGGGCGCACGGTCGTCGCTCCCTGGCAGGAGTACTGGTACGACGACCGGTTCGGCAAGCGCGGCCAGGCCTGGGCGCCGGAACTGCACTACTTCCGGGACACCTGGTACATCGTCGCGTGCATGGGCGACCACTCCCGCAAGGTCGGTTCGTTCATGCTGGTGAGCGAGGGCGGTGTCGAGGGTCCTTACCGGCTCGTCGAGGGCAATCTGGACAAACCCTTCGGTGACTCGTTCATCGGGGGCCCGCGGTTCATCGAGCCCGGCGCCTACCACCACATCGACGGCAGCCTGTACTCCGAGGGCGACGACGCGTGGCTCGTGCTGCACAACGACCTGTACGCCAGGTTCCGGGACGACATGGAGGACATCGTCCCGACGACGAACCTTCCCGAGTTCCGCCAGACGCCCTACTCCCCCGAGCCGTATCTCGAAGGCGCGTACGTGTTCAAGTACCGCGGCAAGTACTACCTCGTCCACGCCGCGTGGGACCGGACGTCGGTCAACCCGGACGGCAGCACGCGTCATGCCTACGACCCGCCCGGCGCGGGCCGTGTGCAGTACCAGTACGACGCGGTCGTGGCCGTATCGGACCGATTCGAGGGTCCGTACTCCGAGCGGTGGACCGCCGGTGTCGGCGCCGGCCACAACAACTTCTTCGTGGATCACCGCGGCCGACTGTGGGCCACGTTCTTCCGCAACCCCAACTTCGGTCACTGGGCGGACCCGTCACGGGTCGCCGACGCCGCCGTGCCCGGTGTCGTACGGCTGGAGTGGACCGGTCCCGGTGACAGTCGCCTGTACGTGAAGCGCAGGCATGGGCGTTCGTCCGGTCATTGACGGGCTCACGCCGAACGGCCCTCCACATGAGGGAGGAACACCCCGGCGCCGCCTAGGACGTCCACGGCGTCCTCGGCGTCGGCCGTTCGAACACCCCTTCTCACTGCGAAAGCTAGGCACTCCTCGGCTTGCGGGCCGTCGCCTTCTTCGCGGTCGCCTTCTTCGCGGTCGCCTTCTTCGCGGTCGCCTTCTTCGCGGTCGCCTTCTTCGCGCTCGTCGCCTTCGACGCGGTCTTCTTCGCCCCCGTTTTCCCGGCGGGCGCCTTCCCCGCCGTGGCCTTCTTCTTCGGCCCGGGCAGCTCGTGCACCTCGGCGTGCCCGTCCTCGCCCCGGGACTCCTTCGCCTGGGACACGGACTCCTGCAGGGCGGCCATCAGGTCCAGCACCTGCCCCGGCCGCTCCTCCTGCTCGGGCGCCGCCGGCGGCGCCCTGTGCTCGCGCTTCGCCTCGATCAGGTCCGCGACGGCGTCCGTGTAGGTGTCCCGGAACTCGTCGCCCGCCAGGTCGTCGCGGGTCATCGTGTCCATCAGCGCGAGTGCTCCTTCGATCTCCTCCTCGGCCACCTCGACGGGGGGCGGGGTGAGAGAGGAGGGGTCGCGGACCTCGTCGGGCCAGCGCATGGCGTGCAGCACGATCGCCTCGTCCCGCACCCGCAGCAGGCCCAGCCGCTCCCGGCCCGACCACGCGTACCTCGCCACCGCCACCTTCGACGACCGTGCCAGGGCCTGACGCAGCAGCTCGTACGGCTTCGCCGCGACCTGTCCGTCCGGCTGCAGGTAGTAGCCGTCGCCGATCCTGATCGGATCCACGGAGCCCAGCGGTACGAACGCCACGATCTCGATGGCCTTCGCGGTCGGCAGCGGCAGCTCCCGCAGGTCCTCGTCGGTGACGGGAACGATCTGCGTCCTGGTCAGCTCGTACCCCTTGCCGATCTCGTCGGAGCGGACCTCCCGGTCCTCGAGCTCGCAGACCTTCCGGGTCCGGATCCTCCCATGGTCCGCCAGGTGGTACCGGTGGAACCGGATGCTGTGGTCCTCGGTCGCGCCGACCACATGGATCGGCACGGTGACCAGGCCGAACGAGATGGCACCGCTCCAGATCGACCGGGGCATGGACAGGCCTCTCCACGAGAAGTCCCCGAGCAGCACCAGACTAGGAGGGACACGGCGGGTCCGCACGCGCGCCACCGGCGCCGGCCGCGCGGCCCGAGGCATCACATGCCGTCACGGCAGGACGGGCGTAGTGTCCTCATATGCGTGATGCTCGGTGTGGTCGGCGTCGAGCAGCCCTGCCGGAGCCGGACTTCTGATGGACACCGCGATGGCCGCCGTGGTGCGGGAGAGCGGTGCGTTCGGAGGGCTGTTGTACGTGCTGCCGCCGGGCGACAACGCGCTGTGGCAGATCCTGGTGGCGGGCGTCCCCCAGGAGATCGCCGCTCCGTGGCGGCGCGTTGCGCTGACCGATCCGATGCCGGTGGCGGACGCCGTCCGCGAGCGGCGCCTGGTCTGGATCGGCGGTCGGGAGGAGATGGCGCGCCGGTATCCCCGGCCGGCGCTGGTCCTGCCGTACGACTTCGCGCTGGCGGCCACCCCGCTCGCTTCGGGCACCACCGTCCGGGGCGGACTGGTGCTGCTGTGGTCCGGGACCCATCCGGCGCAGCTGAGCCCCGAGGAGCGCGACGCCGTCCATGAGGGCTGTCGCCACCTGGGCGGGCTCCTGCAGCAGGCGGCGGACCGCGGCGACCCGCTGGTGCCCGCGGACCGGCCACGGGCCCTGCCACCGCCGGTCGGGCGCACCCCCTCCCCCGCCGAGGCGACCGCGGTGTCGGCCTTCGTCGACCGCCTGCCGGGCGGGTCCTGTGCGCTGGACATGCACGGACGCATCACCTTCATCACGCCGGCCGGGGCCGACCTGGTCGGTGCCGATCGAACCGACCTGGTGGGTGCGCTGCCGTGGGAGGCGCTGCCGTGGATGGACGTACCCCATGTCGAGGACCGTTACCGGGCCGCGCTGGTCAGCCGCCGACCGCAGAAGTTCAGCGTCCTGCGTCCCCCGGAGACATGGCTGGCCTTCGAGCTGTACCCGGACGCCACCGGTATCAGCGTCCGCATCGCCCCCGGCGGCCCGGCCGAGGACATTCCCCCGTCGCCGTCCGTGCCGACCGCCGGCCCCAGCCGCGCCACCGTTCTGTACCACCTGATGCACCTGGCCTCCACCCTGACCGAGGCCGTCGGTGTGCAGGACGTGGTCGAGCAGACCGCCGACCAGTTGCTGCCCGCTCTGGGTGCGCAGGCGATGGTGCTGATGACCGCCGAGGGCGGCCGCCTCAAGATCCTCGGCCACCGCGGTTACCGCGCCGAACTCATGGACCGCTTCGACGCCGTTCCGCTCAGCTCGGACATCCCCGGCGCCAACGTCCTGGCCCGCGGTGTCCCGGACTTCTTCGCGTCCTTCGCCGAACTGCGGCGCGCCTACCCCACCACCGTGCACGAGGACGGGATGGCCGCCTGGGCGGTCCTGCCGTTGATCGCCTCGGGCCGGCCGATCGGCTCCCTCCTCCTCGCCTACAAACGGCCGCACGTCTTCCCGCCCGGCGAGCGGGCCGCTCTCACCTCACTGGCCGGCCTGGTCGGGCAGGCCCTGGACCGCGCCCGTCTCTACGACGCCAAACACCACCTCGCCCACCGCCTGCAGTCCGCCCTGCTCCCGCACACCCTCCCCCACGTACCCGGCCTGCGGGTCGCCGCCCGCTACCTTCCGGCGGCCCGGGGCCTGGGTATCGGCGGTGACTTCTACGACCTCATCCGCCTCGACGAGCACACCGCCAGCGCCACCATCGGCGACGTACAGGGCCACAACGTGGACGCCGCCGCGCTGATGGGGCAGGTCCGCACCGCCGTGCACGCCCACGCCACCGTGGGGGCGACCCCCGACGACGTCCTGGCCCGCACCAACCGTCTGCTCACCGACCTGGACCCCGGCCTGTTCACCAGCTGTGTCTACGTCCACCTCGACCTCGCCACGCACCGCGTCTGTCTGGCCTCCGCCGGCCACCCGCCGCCGCTGGTGCGCCATGCCGACGGACGCATCGAACTCCTCCAGGTGCCGCCCGGCCTCCTTCTCGGCATCGAGCCGGACGCCCGCTACTCGGTGCTGGAATGCGACCTGCCGCCCGGCAGCGTGCTCGCCCTCTACACCGACGGACTGGTCGAAGCCCCCGGAGTCGACCTCGACGACGCCACCGCGGCCCTCGCCGGGCTTCTCGAACAGGCCGATCCCACCGATCTCGACGCGATGGCCGACACCCTCATCCGGCACGCGCCCAGCCCCGGCGACGACATCGCCCTGCTCCTCCTCAGTACCCGTACATGACACATGGGGCACTCCCACGACCGATAGATCGTTTACACAGGCAAGTAGGACTGACGCCGGTCGGCACAGGCCGGCAGCGGAGGAGAAGAACCTCGATGAAGCACCAGAAGGTGTGCGATCTGATGAGCGACGCCGTGGTCCGCGTCCAGCGCGGCACACCGTTCAAGGAGATCGCCCACCTGCTGCAGGAGTACGACATCACAGCGGTGCCCGTGGTGGACGAGGAGAACCGTCCCGTGGGAGTGGTGTCCGAGGCGGACCTCCTGCAGAAGATGTGGGGTGGAGACCCCGGCCGCTCCCCGGAAGAAGGGGAGTGGTCCCGGCCGGACGGGGACAAGGCGTCCGCCACGGACGCCGCCGGGCTCATGACCTCTCCCGCGGTCTGCGCGCGGGAGAACTGGAGCGTCGTGGACGCCGCCCGGGTGATGGCCCGGCACGGCATCAAACGGCTCCTGGTCGTCGACGAGGGAGGTCGGCTGATCGGAGTCGTCAGCAGAAGCGACCTGCTGCGGGTCTTCCTCCGCAAGGACCGGGCGATCCGCACCGAGATCATCGAGGAGGCCCTGGTCGGATCCCTCGGTCTGGCTCCCTCGTCGATGCAGGTCGATGTGACACACGGCCATGTCGTCCTCAGCGGCCGGCTCCCGGGCGACGTGTCCGTCTCCGTGCTGGAAGAGCTCTGCCGGCGCGTCGACGGTGTCGTCGCCGTGGAGTTCAGGTCGGCGGGCGAGGCCGGCGCCGAGGGACCGGCCTCCGTCGGCCTCTGACCGGTCGCGCGGCTCCCTCGTACGGCCGCCGACGGGTCGGCCCGTGCCCGCCTCCGGGGGGGTGGAGACGGGCACGGGTGGGTGGGACCGAGGGGTGGTCAGACCCCGGTCGGGTCCTTCACTTCGGGTGCCTTCGCCAAGGGCTTCGACACCGCGGCCGGCGCGGGCGCCGGATCGCCCTCGCTGAGTCCGAACCGTCCGTGGAACTTCCGCAGGAAGCCGGGCGCGTACCAGGCCGAGCGGCCGAGCAGCCGCATGGCGGCGGGTACGAGTACGCCGCGGACGGCGACCGCGTCGATGAGGATGGCGAGCCCGCTGCCCAGGCCGAACATCTGCATGAAGCTGATCTCGGCGGTCCCGAAGGCGAAGAAGCTCACGGCGAGCAGGCAGGCCGCCGCGGTGACGATGCGTCCGGTGTGGCCGAGGCCGTCGACCACGGCGGACTCGTTGTCCTCTCCGAGATCGTGGAGCTCCTTGATCCGGCTGGTGACGAACACCTCGTAGTCCATCGAGAGACCGAAGGCGATGCAGAACATCAGCACGGTCATCGACGCCTCCATCGGCTGCGGTGTGACACCGAGCAGGGAGGAGAGGTTGCCGTCCTGGAAGATCCAGGTCATGACGCCGAGCGTCGCTCCGAGACTGATCACGTTGAGGACCAGCGCACGCAGCGGCTGCACGACGCTGCCGGTGAAGAGGAAGAGCAGGAGGAAGGTGGTGAGGGCGACCAGGCCCAGGGCGAGGGGGAGCCGGCCGCTGATGGAGTCCTTGGAATCGACCAGTTGGGCGTCGGTTCCGCCCACCAGGGGTTCCGTGCCCGCGGGCCCCGCGACCGCTCTCACCTCCTGCACCAGGCTCTGGGCCTCGTCCGACTTCGGTGTCAGGCCGCTCACCACGGTGATCCGCTGCGCGTCGGGGCTGCTGAGGGCGGCGTTGCCGGGGCCGGCCGCCGTGGCGCGCCCGCCGGTGTAGGTCCCCGTGCCGGCCTCGACGCGGACGACGCCTTCGATACCGGAGAGTTCGGCGGCGTAGGAGCCGAGCGGCTCCTGGCCCACGGACTTGTCGATGACCACATGGAGGGCGGCGGCGTCGTTGCCGTCGAACTTCTCCCGCAGCACCGAGGCCACCTGGCGGCTCTCGGCGCCCTCGGGCAGTACGCGTTCGTCCGGCGTGCCGAGGGTGATGCCCAGCAGCGGGCTCGCCGCCACCAGCAGTACCGCGAGTACGGGCAGCGCGGTGAGTGCGGGCCGCCGCATGACGGTCCGGGCCAGCCTTCCCCACAGGGGCGCCCGGGCACCGGTGCGTGACCGCTTCGCCCACGGCAGCCGTCCGCTGTTGACCCGGTGGCCGAGGACGACGAACAGGGCCGGCATCACGAACAGGGTGCTGACGGCGGCGATGACGACGACACCGACGCCGGCGTAGCCGAACGAGCGGAGGAAGTACTGCGGGAACACCAGGAGCGCCGCGAGCGCGACGGCCACGGTCGCGGCGGAGAACGCGACCGTACGGCCGGCGGTGCGTACCGTGTGACGGACGGCGTCGTCCACGGTCGATCCGGTCGCGAGCTGTTCCCGGAACCGGCTGGTCATCAACAGGGCGTAGTCGATGCCCAGTCCGAGTCCCAGGGCCGTGGTCAGGTTGGTCGCGGAGACGGAGACGTCGGTGGCGCTCCCGAGGAGGGCGAGTTCGGCGAACGTTCCCACGATGGCGACGGTTCCGATGACCAGCGGCAGCAGGGCCGCGACCACGCTGCCGAAGACGACCAGGAGCAGGAGCAGGGTCAGCGGTACGGCGATGGCCTCGGCCAGCAGGAGGTCCTTGGGCGTCTGCGTCTCCAGGTCGTTGCCGACGGCCGCGCCACCTCCGGCCCGGACGTCGAGTCCCCCCTCGTACACTCCCGAGTACGCGTCGATGATGCCCTTGGCGTTCTCCCTCTGCTCTGTCTCGTCACCCCTCACATGGGCGAGCACCAGGGCGTCGCGGCCGTCCTCGGAGCGCAGGGCGGCCTTGTCCGCGTCCCAGTACGAGATCACGTTCTCGAGGTCGGCCTCCTTCCTGAGGTCGGCCACCAGGGCGCGGCCGCTCCGCTCGGCGTCCGGCGCGTCGATGCGGCCTTCGGGGGCACGGACCAGCAGGACCAGATTCGTCTCCCCGCCGAACTTCTCCTCGATGGCCTCACCGGCGCGGGTGGACTGGGAGGCCGGGTCGTCGTAGCCGCCCCCCTTCAACTTGCCGAACGCGCCGGCCCCGACGGCACCCATGAGGGCCACGGCCACGACGGCGACCACGAGTACCAGCCGGGACCGGCGGATCGCCAGTTCGGCTATGCGTTCAAACACGCACGATCTCCTTATGTGTCCTTGCGGTGAAGTCGACGGGAAGCAGCCGGAGTTGACGTTCCGGGGCCACACTTCGTCGCCGCGAGACGACGTTAGTGAGACGGCGGAGGATTTGGCAGTGTGAGATTTCCCTGACACTGTTCGGCTTTTTGATGTCGTGTCAGGTCTCAGGCCGTACGCTCACCGCATGCCCTCAGACGAACATCCGCCGGCTCCGGCCTCTCTGCGCGAGCGGCGTCGGGCCGCCGCGGCCCGGGAGATCGTGGACGCCGCCGAGCACCACATCGGGGAGCACGGGCCCTCGGCCCTGTCCCTGCGAGCGGTCGCCCGCAGTCTCGGCATGACCGTGCAGGCGCTCTACCACTACTTCCCGAACCGCGACGCCCTCGTCACGGCCCTCATCACCAAGTCGTACGAGGACTTGGCCGACGCGTTGCAGGCGGCCGTCGACAGCGCAGTGGACGACCCGTCCACACCGCGGCTGGTGATGGTGGCGGAGGCCTATCGCCGCTGGGGCATCGCACACCCCGAGCGCTTCCAGCTCCTCTACGGCACACCACTGCGGTACTACGCGGCGCCCGCCGAGGGCCCGACCACCCAGGCGGTCCGCCGGATGGGCGCGATCTTCCAGCGTGAGCTGTTCCGCGGGTTCGGCACGGCGCAACTCTGCGCGGCCGACATACCCGCGCTCTCGTCCCCGCTCCGGGAGCATCTGGAACGCCTGCCCGCGAACGCGCAGGGAGACCTGCCGCCACCCGCGGTCGCCCTCTTCATGAGCGCGTGGGGGCACCTGCACGGCCTCGTCGTCCTCGAGGTGTTCGGGCATACCTCCTTCCTGGGCGACCATCAGGCCGAGATCTTCCGCACGTCGGTCCGGATCATGCTCAAGGACATCCACGGCCGGATTCCCGGGGCTGCCGCCGACTGAGAGACATGGCCTTCACGGTCGTCGGGCGGCGTCCCGAGGCTCGGCCAGTGCCAAAATCTCCGGGTGCTCGCGCAGCGCGGCGATGACCGCGTTCACCGCGGCGCGCCGCGTGGTGCCGCGCCGCACGACGACGGCGACGTTGCGGTGCACCGGTGGGCTGAGCTCCCGGGTGACGACGGCGTGGTCCGGCGTGACGGCCAGGGCGGGCAGCAGGGCGATCGACCCGGTCGTCTCCACGTGTCGCAGCAGCATCAGGTAGTTGCTGAACCGGCATGCCACCCGGGGTTCGAACCCCGACTCGCGGCACAGCCGCACGGCCAGGTCCGCCATGTACGACTGCGGTCGATCACAGGCCCAGGTCTCCTCCTTGCAGGCCGCGAGGTTCACCGCCGTGCGGGAGGCGAGCGGATGGCCACGCGGCAGCACCAACACGACCGAGTCGGTCCCCAGCGACATGACCTCGAGGTCCGCGCCCCATGAGAGGCCGGCGTAGTCGGTGGTGGTGACGATGACGTCCGCCTCCCCCGAGCGCAGGGCGGGTCCGCTCTCGTGCGGCTCCATCTCGATCAGTTCGACGTGCAGGTGCGGGTGGGTGGTGGCCAGGCGCGTCGCCGCCGGGACCGCGAGGGTGTAGATCGCGCTCTGGAACACCCCGAGCCGGACGGTGCCGATGGGCTCGTCGTTCAGGGCACGCAGTTCGGCCTCGGCCTCGGCCATCCGGTCCAGGATCTCCCGGCCCCGACGGGCCAGCACGAGACCGGCCGGGGTCAGCCGCACCCGCCGTCCGGTCCGCTCGATCAGCCGGCACCGGGTCTCCGTCTCCAGCACCGCCAGTTGCTGGGAGACCGTCGACGCGCTCAGATGCAGCGTCTCGGCGACCGCGCGGACGGTACCGAGAGTGTCCAGCAGGCTGAGCAGCTGCAGCCGTCCCGAGTTGAGCATCCCGCCACTGTATCGACCGGTGTACGGTTCTGCCGAACAGCGTCGTCGGATCTGTGCGATGGACACGCGCAGTCGCGCGTCCCTAACGTCGGTCGCATGCCTTCCGAGACAGCCTTCGCCAACCCTGAGCGCCACCTCGTCCGCTACTCCGGCCACGCCCCCTTCTCGCCAGAGATCATCGCCCGCGCCGCGGGCACGTCGGTGTTCACCGAGAGCGGCCGTGAGCTGCTCGACTTCACGTCCGGTCAGATGAGCGCGATCCTCGGGCACTCCCACCCGGCGATCGTCTCGACGGTGCGCGAGCAGGTCGCGCACCTCGACCACCTCCACAGCGGCATGCTGAGCCGTCCGGTCGTCGAGCTCGCGCGCCGGCTGGCCGGCACCCTGCCCGACGCTCTGGACAAGGCGCTGCTCCTGACCACCGGGGCGGAGGCGAACGAGGCCGCGGTGCGGATGGCGAAGCTCGTCACCGGCCGCCACGAGATAGTCTCCTTCGCCCGGTCCTGGCACGGCATGACCCAGGCCGCCGCGAACGCCACCTACAGCGCCGGACGCAAGGGCTACGGCCCCGCCGCGCCGGGCAACTTCGCGCTTCCGGTGCCGGACCGCTTCCGCCCCTCCGTCGTCGGCTCCGACGGCGCGCTCGACTGGCGTCGCCAGCTGGACATGGGCTTCGAGCTGATCGACGCCCAGTCGGTCGGCAGCCTGGCCGCGTGCCTGGTCGAGCCGATCCTCAGCTCGGGCGGGGTCGTCGAGCTTCCGCCCGGCTATCTCGCGGCCCTGGCGCAGAAGTGCCGGGAGCGCGGCATGCTGCTGATCCTCGACGAGGCCCAGACCGGGCTGTGCCGCACGGGCGACTGGTACGCCTTCCAGCACGAGGGGGTGGTACCCGACATCCTCACGCTGTCCAAGACGCTCGGCGCGGGGCTGCCGCTGGCCGCCGTACTGACCAGTGCGGAGATCGAGCAGCAGGCCCACGACCGGGGGTTCCTCTTCTTCACCACCCACGTCAACGACCCGCTGCCGGCCGCCGTGGGCAACACCGTCCTCGACGTCCTGGTCCGCGACCGTCTCGACGAGCGCGCGCGCCGGCTCGGCACGGCCCTGCGCGGTCATCTCGACGGGCTCGCCGCCCGCCACGACGTCGTCGGGGACGTGCGCGGCCGCGGGCTGCTCCTGGGTGTGGAGCTGGTCGGGGACCAGGTTCTGGGCGACGGCGGCGCCGACCGTCTCGGCGCCGCCGTGACCCGGCGCTGCTTCGAGCTCGGGCTGCACATGAACATCGTCCAGCTGCCCGGAATGGGGGGCATCTTCCGCATCGCGCCCCCGCTGACCGCGAGCGACGACGAGATCGCCCGGGGCGTCGCCATCCTCGACGAAGCGCTCACCGACGCGGCTCGGGACCTCTGAGGACTCCGTCCCCGCCGGCCCGCCCGGCAGGCGCGGCTAGGCCGTTGCCGCGGGGAAGGCGTCCGCGTGGTCGGCGGCCCACTGGGCGAAGGTGCGGGCCGGGCGGCCGGTGACCTTCTCGACGGTGTGGACGACCGTGCGTCCCACCTCGGGGGTGTTGCCGTACGCCTCGAGCAGGAAGCCGATGACCTCCTCCGGGTGTCCCGCCGCCCGCCACCGCGCGACGGCCTGCTCCTCGGTGAGCTCGACCAGGGCGATCTCCCGGCCGCGAGCGGCGGCGATCGCCGCCACCTTGTCGCCGACGGTCAGCAGCTCCGGGCCCGTGATCACGTACTCCTGGCCCCCGTGGCCCTCCTCGATGAGCGCGACCGCCGCGACAGCGCCGATGTCGCCCTCGTGGACCATGGCGCTCAGCCGGGAGACGAACGGCTCGTGCACTTCGCCCGACGCCGTGATCCGGTCCGCCCACTCCAGGGCGTTGGCCATGAACTCGACCGGCATCAGGACGGTCCAGTGCACCCCGTCGTCGGCACGCACCGCGTCCTCCAGCAGCGACGGCCCGCCGCCGTGCAGCACGGTGACTCGTCGGACGCCGGCCGCGCGGGCCAGTTCCAGGATCCTCGGGCCGGTCTCCAGCGGGGCGAAGTAGGGGCCGCCGAAGGTGATGAGGTGGAGGCCGGTCACATCCTCCAGGGCCGGGGCGAGGGTGTCGGGCTCGGTCAGGTCCCCCTGGACCACCTCGACGCCGTCCGGCAGAGCGGCACTCGCCGCGTCCCGGGTGGAAGCGCGGACCGCGTGGCCGCGAGCGAGCAGTTCGGCGACGACCTGACGGCCGACGGTTCCGGTGGCGCCGGTGACAAGGATCTTCTGCGTCTGAGTCATGGGACGACGGTAGGAGGCGTTGCGGTCAGCTTCTGTCCGCGGTGCCCCCTGCCGACCTGGGCGAAGACGCCGGTCCTGCCGCGGGCATGGAGAACTTGGCCGACCTCACCGCAGGCGGTCAGCGCGCCGACGACGCCGTCGTGGGGTACAGGGCTGCGCATCCGCGGTACAACGGGGCCCGCCCCGGACCGCGAAGGCCCCGGCGACCTGGCGGACCAGGTCACCGGGGCCGTACGCGTGGGTGTCAGACGCCGGCCGTCTCCGGCTCGCGCGCGGGCTCCTCGGGTGCGGCGGTGTCGCCGAGTTCCTTGTGCAGCTTCTCGCCCTCGACGTCGACGTTCGGCAGCAGGCGGTCCAGCCACTTGGGCAGCCACCACGCCTTGGTGCCGAGCAGAGCCAGCACGGCGGGCACGATGGCCATGCGGACCACGAAGGCGTCGAAGAGGACGGCGATCGCGAGGCCGAAGCCCATCATCTTGATCATGTTGTCGTCCTCCATGATGAAGCCGGAGAAGACACTGATCATGATGATCGCGGCCGCCGCGACGACCCGGCCGCCGTGGGTGAAGCCGGTGGTGACGGACTCGGCGGCGGACGATCCGTGGACGTAGGCCTCGCGCATGCGCGTCACGAGGAAGACCTCGTAGTCCATGGCCAGACCGAAGACCACGCCGATCATGAAGATGGGCATCATCGACATGATCGGGCCCGGCTGGGCCACACCGAAGAGGTCGGCGAGCCAGCCCCACTGGAAGACCGCGACCACCGCGCCGAGCGCCGCGGCCACGGAGAGCAGGAAGCCGAGGGCCGCCTTCAGCGGGACGAGGATCGAGCGGAAGACCAGCATCAGGAGCAGGAAGGCGAGGCCGACGACCAGGGCCAGGTACGGGATGAGCGCGTCGTCCAGGGTCTGGGAGAAGTCGATGGTCATCGCGGTCGCGCCGGTGACCAGCATGGTCGCGCCGGTCTCGGCCTCGATGTCGCCGGACAGCGCGCGGATGTCCTTCACCAGCGACTCGGTGGCCGCCTCGCTCGGCCCGGTCTTGGGCACGACCGTGAGGAGGGCGGTGTCGCCCGCCTCGTTGAAGTTGGCCGGGGTGACGGCCGCGGCCTCGCCGAGGCCGGTGATCTCCTTGCCGACGGTGTCGGCGGCGGCCTTCGCGTCGTCCGCGTCCCGGGTGTCGATGGTGACCATCAGCGGGCCGTTGAACCCGGCGCCGAAGGACTCGGACAGCATGTCGTAGGCCTTGCGCTGCGTGGTCTCGGGCGCGGAGCTGCCCTCGTCGGGCAGGCCCAGCTCCATGCTCGCGGCCGGCACGGCGACGGCGCCGAGGCCGAGCACCGCGGTCAGCAGCACGGTCACCGGACGCCGCAGCACGAACTGCGCCCAGCGGGTGCCGAGCTTCGGCTTGGCGGACGCGGCCCGCTGTCCGGCGGGCGCCTTGCGGTCCTTGCGGCTGAGGGCCTTCTTGCCGGCGAAGCCGAGCAGTGCCGGGGTGAGGGTGAGCGCGATCAGCACGGCGATGCCGACCGTGGCCGCCGCGGCCAGGCCCATCTTGGTGAGGATCGGGATGTTGACCACCGCGAGGCCCGCCAGGGCCACGATGACGGTGAGGCCCGCGAAGACGACCGCGGAGCCCGCGGTGCCTACCGCGCGGCCCGCGGCGTCCTCGGGGGTGCGGCCCTCGGCGATCTCCGCGCGGTAGCGGGAGACGATGAACAGGGCGTAGTCGATGGCGACCGCGAGGCCGATCATCATGGCGAGAGTCGAGGTCGTGGCGGAGAGTTCGAGCGTGCTGCCGAGCGCCCCGATGGCGGAGATGCCGATGCCGACACCGATGATCGCCGAGAGCAGCGGCATGCCGGCCGCGACGAGCGAGCCGAACGTCAGCAGGAGGACGATCGCGGCGACACCGATGCCGATCAGCTCGGCGGTGCCGCCCATCTCCTGCTCGGCCATGACCGCGTCGCCGCCGGTCTCTACGGTGAAGCCGTCGCCGCGCGCGTCGTCGGTGGCGGCGGTGAGCGAGTCGCGGGCCTGGTCGGTCAGCTCCATGGCGTTGACCTTGTACGTCACCGAGGCGTACGCGGTCGTACCGTCCTCGCTGACGGCGTCCGCCTTGAACGGGTCGGTGACCGAGGAGACCTGCGGGCCGTCGCCGAGGGCCGTCACCAGTTCCTCGACCTTGGCCTTGCCGGCCGGGTCCGAGATCTTCCCCCCGTCGGGGGCGCGGATCACGACGCGTGCGGTGGCGCCCTCGGCGCTGGCGGCCGGGAAGCGCTCGTCGAGGAGGTCGAATGCCTTCTGGGACTCGGTGCCGGGCATCGAGAAGGAATCTTCGGGCGGGGCGGGCGCCGTGGACGCGGCGACGCCGGCGCCCACGAGTATGGCCACCCAGAGCAGGGCGACGAGGCCGCGGCGCCGGAACGCGCGTCGGCCGAGTCGGTAGAGGAACGTAGCCACCTGGGACCAATCCGTCGGATGTCGGGCAGGACGAGGACCCGGCACATGGGGGGAGGGCAGAGGCGCTGACCGGGGTACCTTTCCATGCTCACCCGGGGCCTCCCGCCTTTGATCCGACCCTGGGGCTGGACTGACGTACTGCAATGGGTGTAGTGCGACCCCGTGCTCCTCTCCCCCGGGTGTAGATCGCGGCGATGGGTGTACGCCGCACTTCGTTGCCGCGGGCAGCCGACACCGCGCGCACCACCAGGGAGGGCTCCGGCGGTGCCGACAACGTCGGCCGCGTGGTCGCCGACGTCACGGGAGGCCCGTTCGTCCGGCCGTACCGTCCAGTGGTGCGGGTCGGGCGCCCACAGGCACAAGGCGTCGTCCAAGCCGTCGGCGTGGTACTCGAAGAGGGGACGGTGGGTCGCCGACTTCCAGGTGCCCGAGCCCGACCCGGTGCCGGCGCTCACCATCGGATGGGTCACCTGGCACATCGGCTACTGGTGGACGGCCACGCTCCGCCACTGCTTCCAGGACCCGGCGCCGTCGGAGCGGGCGGAGGTCTTCTGGCCGGGCACCGCGGAGGGCGCCGTGGATCGGCTGCGCGGACCGCACCGGCAGTGGCGGGCGCGGCTGGGCGACCTCACCGACGCCGAACCGGACTCCACCGACAGGACCGTCACCCTGCCCTGGGGCGAGGGCATGTCCCTGGCGGACGTGGCCGGCTGGGTCAACGTCGAACTGACCAAGAACGTCGCGGAGATCGGGCTCCTGGGCATCCTGCACGGAGCCCGGGACGCCCCTCGCTGACCATGGCGCCGTGGCGGTACGTCCGCCGTCGTGACCGGACCGCCGTCCGGTGCGCCACTCAGCCGGTCGACGCGGCGACCCGGACCCGGTCGCTGTCTCCGTCGGAGAGGAAGGACGCCAGCGCCCGTCCCTCCTCGGCGACGGCGGTGCGGTCGGCCCGGGAGAGGCCGCGCAGCGGGGTCGCGGTCACCGTGCCGGCCTCGACGCTCCAGGTCGCGGCGACCCGGCCGTCGACCAGGACGACGCGGGCGCCGGCGACCGACAGGCCCCGGTGGGCGTCGTCGATGATCCGGCTCCGGTCGTGGTAGCCGAGGATCGCGTTGTCGAACGCCGGCAGGAACCGCACCGGGGCGGGGCTGTCGGGATCGGGGCGCGGCGCGTCGGGCAGGTCCAGCAGTTCCCGGCCGCGCTCGTCTCGGAAGGCGACCAGTTCCTCGCGTACCGCGGCGACCGCGGCGGGCAGTCCGGCCAGGCCGCACCGCGCTCGTCCTCATCGCCACGGCCGGCACGCTCGTCGAGGACGCCGGCAGCTCCTGGGCCACCCTTTACCTCTCCGACTCGCTGCACGCCTCGGTGGCGCTGGCCGCCTCCGGCTATGTCGCCCTGGTCGGGGCGCAGTTCGTCGGCCGGCTGATCGGTGACCGGCTCGTGGACCGGTTCGGTCAGCGCGCGGTGGCCCGCTCCGGCGCTCTCGTCGCCGCGGCCGGCATGGGCCTGGCGCTGGCGGTGCCGACGGTGCCCGGGACGATCCTCGGGTTCGCCGCGGCCGGGTTCGGGGTGGCGACCCTGGTTCCGGCCGCCATGCACGAGGCCGACGAGCTGCCCGGCCTGAAGCCCGGTTCCGGGCTGACCATCGTCTCCTGGCTCATGCGGCTGGGATTCCTGCTCTCCCCGCCGATCGTGGGGCTGGTCGCCGATGCGGCGAGCCTGCGGGTGGGGTTGCTGGTGGTGCCGTTCGCCGGGCTCCTCGTGCTCCTGCTCGCCGGAGTGCTGCGGCCCCGGCGACGGTGAATGTACGTTCGTACGCTTCAGGGGTAGGATCGTGCGCATGCCGACGGACCACTTCGCGCAGGACCCCCGCACGAACCTCGAACGCATGGAGGCGGGCGACCTCTACATCGCCGACGACCCCGAGATCGCCCGCAGGCAGCAGCAGGCCGTGCGGCTTGCCGCCCGCTACCAGGCCGCGTACGTGGAGGACGCCGAAGCCGCGCAGCCGATCCTCGCGGAACTGCTCGGCTCCGTGGGCGCCGAGGCCCACGTGCGGCCACCGCTGTACGTCGACTACGGCAGCAACATCTCGATCGGCGCGCGCACCTTCGTCAACTACAACCTGACCGCGCTGGACGTCGCGGCGATCACCATCGGCGAGGACTGCCAGATCGGGCCGGGCGTCCAGTTGCTCACCCCCACGCATCCCCTGGAGGCCGAGCCCCGGCGGGACAAGTTGGAGGCCGCCCGCCCCATCACCATCGGCGACAACGTCTGGCTGGGCGGGGGCGCCGTCGTCCTGCCCGGCGTGACCATCGGCGACAACGCCGTCATCGGCGCCGGAGCGGTCGTCACGAAGGACGTGCCCGCGAACGTCGTGGCCGTCGGCAACCCTGCCCGGCCGGTGCGGAAGGTGTAAGCCTCTTCCCATGGCAACCGGACACACGGACCCGCAGCGGCGTGAACGCATCATCGCCGCCACGCTCGACCTGATCGCCGAGGAGGGCATCGCGCGCGTCTCCCACCGGAAGATCGCCACGCGCGCCGGGGTCCCCCTGGGTTCGATGACGTACCACTTCAGCGGCATCGAGGAGCTGCTGCGGGAGGCGTTCGGCCGCTTCACCGACCACATCGTCGCCGTGTTCGACGCCCATCTCGGCGCGGCGGCCGACCGCGACCAGGCCCGGGCGGCGGTCGCCGACCTCGTACACGAACTGTCCGAGGGGAGCCAGCGGGACCTGGTGCTCACCCAGGAGCTGTACACCCTCGCCGCACGGCAGCCGGCCTACCGGGAACTCACCCACGAGTGGATGCGCCGCAGTCGCGTCCACCTGGAGAAGCACTTCGACCCGGAGACGGCCCGCCAGCTCGACGCCCTCATCGAGGGCCTGACGCTGCACCGCGCGCTGGCCCGTGAGCCCCACGGGCGGGCCCTCACCGCGGAGGCCATCGCCCGCGTCACCACCACGGACCGGCGCGCCCCTTAGCCGCCCGTGCGGCACAGGCCTGACCCCTGTGCCGCACGGGCATCCCCCGTGTCAGCAGACGCCGTCACCCGGCTTGGGGTTGCCCAGGCCGAACAGGGGACGCAGCTTGAGTCCCACCCACGTGCCGGCCAGCGCGAAGGCGCCCCACAGCCAGCCGCTGAGGCTGCCCGAGGCGATGCCCGCCAGATAGGCGCCGATGTTGCAGCCGCCGGCCAGGCGGGCGCCGACGCCCATCAGCACACCGCCGAGCACCGCCGCGAGCGCCGTGCGCCAGGGGATGCCCCGGTGCAGGGCCCAGGTTCCGCCGACCGAGGCGGCGACCGCGGCGCCGATCATGATGCCGATGTCGGTGAGGCTGGTCTTGTCGGCGAGCACCGGGCCCGCCAGCATCTCGGCGTTGCCGGGCCGCTGCCACCACGTCCAGTTCTCCGGGTGCTCGCCGAGCGCACCCACCAGTTCCGAGCCCCACAGACTGAAGGCGCTCGTGACGCCCCAGGCACCGCCGGAGACCCACAGCACGCCCGCTCCGAGCACGGCCAGAGCGAGGGCACCGGCAGCGAGCGGCCAGGAGCCGCGGACGGCGCGGACCGCCGCGCCGCGCGCCGAGGGCACCGCCCCGAGGGGCGGCGGGTTGCGGCGGGCCTGGACGCGCCGAGTGACCAGCACCACGAGCAGCAGCGCGGCGATGGTCACGGCCCAGGAGCCGAACCAGCCGACGTGGTCGGACAGGACGACGGGATCCCAGGCCGGGAGGTCCTTCCACAGGTCGAACTGCCAGGCGGCGAGCGTGGCGCCCGCGATGAAGCCGCCGAGGGTCAGCACGATCGAGGTCTGTCCCGAGCCGACGGCGAAGAGGGTGCCCGAGGCGCAGGCGCCGCCGAGTTGCATGCCGATCGCGAAGAGCGCCGAACCGGCGAACAGACCGACCCCGATGGTCCCGGCCGACGGGGCCGGCTGGGAGCCGAAAAGACCGGTGCCCGTGCCGATGAGCAGGGCGAACAGGGTGGCCGTGGTGCCGAGCAGCAGGGTGTGCGCCCGCAGCCCGGCACCGTTGCCGACGGCGACCAGCTGCCGCCACGCGGAGGTGAAGCCGAACCGGGAGTGGAAGAGGGCGACGCCCAGACCGAGACCGAGCAGGAGCAGTACGCCCGGCTTGGCGCCGTGCGCGGACCACACGTACACGGTCAGGGCCGCGGCGAGCAGCCCGGACACCGCGAGTGGCGTCCGTCGCACCGGGGGCAGGGGCGACGCCTCGGGGCGTGCGGAGGAGGTGGGTGAGGGGGCGAACAGGGCGGCGGGCGCGCGCGGCGGCGCGGCCGGGGCCGGCCCGGCTGGGGGTGCGGTGGTCACGGAAGATCTCCGGTGTGGTGCACGGGGACGGCGGGCGAGGGCGCTGGCGTACCGGCGGCGCGGTTCACGCGGCCGGTACGGGGCTCAGTGGCGACAGAGGCCGTCGTCGACGCACCACGCCGAGTTCGCGAAGAGCGCGAGGCACAGCAGCGGAGCCGATGCATACATGCGTGCGAATATACGGAGTGGGGCGCTCCGGATGCCAGGCCGTCTCGCCATGCGGATGGCGACGTGGACAGCAGGCGAGCGGAGAGGCCCCGAAGCAGCGGACTGCCTCGGGGCCTCACACCGATCCGCGTGGCTACAGCGTGCGCTCCAGGCGGTCCGCCACGAGCTTCACGAAGCGGGCCGGCTCCTTCGGCCGGCCTCCCTCGCCGAGTACCGCCAGGGCGTGCAGCAGTTCGGCGGTCTCGGTCAGTTCCGTCCGGTCCTGCTGTTCCGTGTGCGCCCGCTTCAGGGACTTCACCAGCTGGTGCTCCGGGTTGAGTTCGAGGATCCGCTTGGCGTGGGGGACCTCCTGGCCCATGGCCCGGTACATGTTCTCCAGCGCGGGCGTGAGCTCGTTCGCGTCGGAGACGACACAGGCCGGGGAGACCGTGAGGCGGGAGGAGAGGCGGACCTCCTTGACGTCCTCGCCCAGGTGCTCCGTCATCCAGCCGAGCAGCCCGGCGTACTCCTCGCTCTGCGCGTCCTTCTCGGCGTCGCTCTTCTCGTCCTCCGTGCCACCGAGGTCGATCTCGCCCTTGGCCACCGAGCGCAGCGGCTTGCCGTCGTACTCCCCCACCGCGTCGACCCAGACCTCGTCCACGGCGTCGGTCAGCAGCAGCACCTCGACACCCTTGGCCCGGAACGCCTCCATGTGCGGGGAGTTCTCGATGGCCTGCCGGGACTCGCCCGTCATGAAGTAGATGTCGTCCTGGCCGTCCTTCATCCGCTCCACGTAACTCTTCAGCGTGGTCGGCTCGTCGGCGTCGTGCGTGCTCGCGAACGAGGAGGCGGCGAGGATCGCGTCCCGGTTGTCGGAGTCGGTCACCAGCCCCTCCTTCAGGACGGCGCCGAACTCCCGCCAGAACGTGGCGTAGCGGTCCGGCGCGGAGGCCATCAGGTCCTTGACCGTGGACAGGACCTTCTTCGTCAGGCGGCGCTGGATCATGCGGATGTGGCGGTCCTGCTGGAGGATCTCGCGGGAGACGTTGAGCGAGAGGTCCTGCGCGTCGACGACGCCCTTGACGAAGCGGAGGTAGGGCTGCAGCAGTTCCTCGCAGTCGTCCATGATGAAGACGCGCTTCACATAGAGTTGTACGCCGCGCTGGTAGCCCTGGGTGAACAGGTCGTGCGGAGCGTGCGAGGGCACGAAGAGCAGCGCCTGGTACTCGAAGGTGCCCTCGGCCTGCAGCCGGATCGTCTCCAGCGGTTCGCGCCAGTCGTGGCCGATGTGCTTGTACAGCTCGTGGTACTCGTCGTCGGACACCTCGTCGCGCGGGCGGGCCCACAGTGCCTTCATCGAGTTGAGCGTCTCGGCCTCGCGCGCCTCGGCGCCGTCCTCGGCCGGCTCCGGCAGCAGGCGGATCGGCCACGTGATGAAGTCCGAGTACCGCTTGACGATCTCCTTGATCTTCCATTCGGAGGTGTAGTCGTGGAGCTGGTTCTCGGCGTCCGCCGGCTTGAGGTGGAGGGTGACGGAGGTGCCCTGCGGCGCCTCGGCGACCGTCTCCAGGGTGTACGTGCCCTCGCCGCGCGACGTCCAGCGGGTGCCCTCGGTCTCACCGGCGCGCCGGGTCACCAGGGTGACCTCGTCCGCCACCATGAAGCCCGAGTAGAAGCCGACGCCGAACTGGCCGATGAGCCCGTCGGCCCCGGCGGCGTCCTTGGCCTCGCGCAACTCCTCGAGGAACTTGGCCGTGCCCGAGTTGGCGATGGTGCCGATGAGGTGTGTGACCTCTTCGTACGACATCCCGATGCCGTTGTCCCGCACGGTGAGGGTACGGGCCTCCTGGTCGACGTCGAGCTCGATGTGGAGGTCGGTCACGTCGACGCCGGGTGTGTCGTCCCGCAGGGCGGCGAGGCGCAGCTTGTCCAGCGCGTCGGAGGCGTTGGAGACAAGCTCGCGCAGGAAGACATCCTTGTTCGAGTAGACGGAGTGAATCATCAGCTGCAGGAGCTGACGCGCCTCTACCTGGAACTCAAACGTTTCGGTCGTCATGGCTGGTGAGTACCTCACAGGTCCGCGGTCGTCTGCACTGGCGGAAGTCACTCTAGAACAGCCCGGGTTCCCATCGCCGCCGGTCAGCCGTCCTCCAGTACGGCGGCCTCGGCCAGCCAGCCGGTCAGGGCCTCCGGCGGGTTCAGCCGCAGCGCCCTCTCGTCGTTGCCCGTCTCGGACGGCACCTCGACGGTGACGACGACGGAATGGCGGTCCGTGCCCGTACCGAAGAGTCCTTCCGCGTCGAGGCGGGCCATGGCCGTCTCCATCGCCCGCAGTCTCAGGTCGAACTCGGCCTCCCACTCTCCGTCGGGCAGGTCGAAGAGTTCTCCCCGCGCCTCGAAGAGGGGCCGCACCGGCTCCATATGGCGTTCGCCGTAGCCGCAGAACGGGGAGTCTGCGTAGGACCACTTGATGTCCGGCGGCGCGCACCCCTGGCGTGCCGCCTCTTCGGCCAGGGCCTGGACGGACCACGCGGACAGCACCGGCCCGTAGGCCTCGCCGGGGGTGACGAGGGTGCAGTAGTAGAACCGGTGGTCGGGGTGTTCGCGGAACAGGTCCAGGAAGGCGGCGCGGGCCGCGCGGTGGACGGCGTCGACCAGGTCGGTCTCGGTCGGTGGCACGGCATGGGCTCCCGGAGCGCGCGGGGACGGAAAGGGCTCGGTGAGCATAGCTACGGGCACCGACAGCGCTCACGGCAGTCGGCGGACCGGGCCACCTGGGGGCCGGCCTCCGCGGACGCGGGCGCAAGAAGTTCCGTCAACAACGTTGACTCAAAGTCAGGGTGCATGCACATTACTTAAAAGTAGAACCGACCGGTAACCAGCGGTCGCACGCTCGCACAACTCCCGTGCCCACGCCCCGAGAAGAGAGACCACATGCCGAAGCACGCCCTGCGTCGTGTCATGACCGCGTCAGTCGCCCTCGCGGGCACGCTGGCTCTCGGTCTCACCGACGCCACCGCGCACGCCACCCCCTCCCTGGACTACGTCGCCCTCGGCGACAGCTACAGCGCCGGCTCGGGCGTCCTGCCCGTCGATCTCACCAACCTGCTCTGTCTGCGCTCCACGGCGAACTACCCGCACGTCATCGCCTCCGCCACGGGCGCCAACCTCAAGGACGTCACCTGCGGTGCAGCCCAGACGTCCCACTTCACGCAGGCGCAGTACCCGGGCGTCGCTCCCCAGGTGGACGCGCTCAGCACCGGCACGGACCTGGTCACGCTGACCATCGGCGGCAACGACAACAACACGTTCATCAACGCCATCACGGCCTGCGGCTCCGCCGGCGTCCTCAGCGGCGGGAAGGGCAGCCCCTGCAAGGACAGACACGGCACGTCCTTCGTGGACCAGATCGAGACCAACACCTACCCCGCGCTCAAGGCCGCGCTGCGCCGCGTCCACGCCGAGGCTCCCAACGCCCGGGTCGCGGCCCTGGGTTACCCGTGGATCACACCGGCCACCGCCGACCCGTCCTGCTTCGCGAAGCTGCCCATCGCGGCAGGTGACGTGCCCTACCTGCGGGGCATCCAGGCGCGCCTCAACGCCGTCGTCGAGCGGGCCGCGGAGGAGACCGGTGCCACGTATGTGGACTTCTCCAAGGTGTCCGAGGGGCACGACGCCTGCGAGGCCCCCGGAACCCGGTGGATCGAACCGCTGCTCTTCGGACACAGCCTGGTGCCCGTGCACCCCAACGCCCTCGGGGAGCGGCGCATGGCCGAGCACACCATGGGCGTGC
Source organism: Streptomyces sp. NPDC056296 (assembly GCF_042268605.1). Lineage (NCBI taxonomy): Bacteria > Bacillati > Actinomycetota > Actinomycetes > Kitasatosporales > Streptomycetaceae > Streptomyces > Streptomyces sp. NPDC056296. Next base: position 48,847 of record NZ_JBHJRX010000031.1, read on the forward strand.
TGGGCCTGAGCTGACCCCCACTCCCCCACGTACGCTGGCCCCGTGCCGTCCTCCCGCCTGCGTCGCGTCGCCGTCCTCGTGCTCGAGGGTGCGAAGCCCCTCGACGTCGGCATTCCGGCGCAGGTGTTCACCACGCGCGCGAGCATGCCGTACGAGGTGCGGGTGTGCGGCGCGGCGCCCGGCCTCGTGACCGGCGGTGACGGCCTGTCGTACCACGTCGCCCACGGCCTCGACGCGCTGGCGTGGGCCGACGTGGTCTTCCTCCCCGGTTACCGGTCCCCCGACCTCGACGATCCGCCGCGGGCCGTCGTCGACGCGCTGACGGCGGCCCATGAACGGGGGGCGCGGCTCGCCGCCATCTCCACAGGCGCCTTCGCGCTCGCCGCCACGGGCCTGCTCGACGGCAGGCGCGCCACGACGCACTGGCACTACACGCGGGCGCTCGCGGCGAAGCACCCTCTCGTGCGGGTCGACGAGAACGTGCTGTTCGTGGACGAGGGCAGCGTGCTGACGTCCGCCGGCGCCGCCTCGGGCATCGACCTGTGCCTGCACATCCTGCGCGGCGACCTCGGGGTGGCCGCGTCGAACCACGCGGCCCGGCGCCTCGTCGCCGCTCCCTACCGCAGCGGCGGTCAGGCCCAGTACGTGCCGCGCAGCGTGCCGGAGCCGCTGGGCGAGCGGTTCGCCGCCACCCGCGAGTGGGCGCTGCGCCGGCTCGGCGAACCACTGACTCTGGAGGCCCTCGCCCGGCACGCGGCGGTGTCGGCGCGCACGTTCTCGCGACGCTTCGTCGACGACACGGGGTACACGCCGATGCAGTGGGTCATGCGCGCCCGTATCGACATGTCCCGTGAGCTGCTCGAACGCTCGGAGCGCAGCGTCGAGCAGATCGCCGCCGACGTCGGTCTCGGCACCGGTGCGAATCTGCGGCTGCACTTCCAGCGCATCCTCGGCACCACACCGAGCGAGTACCGTCGCACCTTCGCCCAGGGCGAATAGCCCCGCGACCGCGACCGACCGCAACCGCGGCATCGACCGCACCCCCCGCCTCCGGCGCTTGGCGCGATCCTTGCGAACCATGGCGATCACGCCGCTACCGCCGGCGGACGCCACGGGGGAGCCTGGTGGTGCACCGCATGGCGAACCGAAGGGGCACCACACATGACTCGCATCGGCATCAACGGTTTCGGGCGCATCGGACGCAACGTGCTGCGCGCTCTCCTCGAACGCGACAGCAAGCTCGAGGTCGTCGCCGTGAACGACCTCACGGAGCCCGCCACCCTCGCACGGCTGCTGGCCTACGACTCGACGGCGGGCCGGCTCGGCCGCCCGGTGACCGTCGACGGGGACACCCTCGTCGTCGACGGCCACCGCATCAAGGTGCTCGCCGAGCGCGAGCCGGCGCGGCTGCCCTGGGCCGAGCTCGGCGTCGAACTCGTACTGGAGGCCACCGGCCGCTTCACCTCGGCCGACGCCGCCCGCGCCCACCTCACCGCGGGCGCGAGGAAGGTCCTGGTCAGCGCGCCGTCGAACGGCGCCGACGTCACCCTCGCGTACGGCGTGAACACCGACGCGTACGACCCGGCCGCGCACACGATCGTCTCGAACGCGTCCTGCACCACCAACGCGCTCGCGCCGCTGGCCGCGGTCCTCGACGAGCTCGCCGGAATCGAACACGGCTTCATGACGACGGTGCACGCCTACACGCAGGAGCAGAACCTCCAGGACGGTCCGCACCGCGATCCCCGCCGGGCCCGCGCCGCAGGGGTCAACATCGTGCCGACCACGACGGGCGCCGCCAAGGCGATCGGCCTGGTGCTGCCGAACCTCGACGGCAAGCTGTCGGGCGACTCGATCCGCGTGCCGGTACCGGTGGGTTCGATCGTCGAGCTCAACACGACCGTCGCCCGTGACGTGACGCGGGAGGACGTGCTGGCGGCCTACCGCGCCGCCGCCGAGGGGCCCCTCGCCGGCGTGCTCGAATACTCGGACGACCCGCTGGTCTCCTCGGACATCACGGGCAACCCTGCCTCGTCGATCTTCGACTCGGCCCTGACCCGCGTCGACGGCCGCCACGTCAAGGTGGTCGCCTGGTACGACAACGAGTGGGGCTTCTCGAACCGCGTGATCGACACGCTCGGACTGCTCGCCACGCGCTGAAAGGACGGCCGGTGCGACATCACGGGGGCTCACACGTCACAATGGTGCGATGAGCAATTCCAAGGTTTACTTCGACATCGACATCGACGGCCAGGATGCGGGCCGCATCGTCTTCGAGCTCTTCGAGGACGTCACCCCCAAGACCGCCAAGAACTTCCTCGAGCTGGCCACCGGCGAGCACGGCTTCGGCTACGCGGGTTCCCCGTTCCACCGCGTGATCCCGCAGTTCATGCTGCAGGGCGGCGACTTCACCCGGGGCGACGGCACCGGCGGCAAGAGCATCTACGGCGAGAAGTTCGCGGACGAGAACTTCCAGCTGAAGCACACCGAGCCCTACCTGCTGTCCATGGCGAACGCGGGTCCGAACACCAACGGCTCGCAGTTCTTCGTCACCACCGTCCCCACCCCCTGGCTGGACGGCAAGCACGTCGTCTTCGGCAAGGTCGTCGAGGGCACGGACGTGGTCGACAAGGTCGAGGGCTACGGCTCCTCCCCGGCCGGCCGCACCTCCGCCAAGATCACGGTGCGGGAGTCCGGCAAGATCTGAGGGCTGATCGGCCGCACGGGAACCTGAATCGACGGGGCTCATCGCACACGGTGCGGTGAGCCCCGCCCCGTCCCGTCTGGTGAGGGGCGCCAGGTGGTGCGACGCTGGGGTGGAGAGGCGTCCGAGCGAGGCAACCCGGGAGGGCCGATGGGACGGGACGTCCCGGCGCTGGTCTTCACCCGCGAGGACCGCCGCCGGTACCGGAGCAAGATGCAGGAGTGCCTCGAGGCCTTCGCGCAGATGCTGCGCGAGTCACGGTTCGAGACGGAGCGGCCCCAGGTGGGGCTGGAGATCGAGCTGAACCTGGTCGACGACGAGGCCGAGCCGGCGATGTGCAACAGCGACGCGCTCGAAGCGATCGCGGACCCCGCCTGGTCCACCGAGCTGGGCCGGTTCAACCTGGAGATCAACATCCCGCCCCGCGCCCTGACGGCGGGCGGCCCCGACGCCTGGGAGACCGAGATCCGCGCCGCCCTGAACCACGCGGAGGACCGCGCCGAGTCGGTCGGCGCACATCTGATCATGGTCGGCACCCTGCCCACGCTGCGCCACTCGGACGTGGGCGAGGCCGCCCTGTCGGAGAACCCGCGCTACCGGCTGCTCAACGACCAGGTGTTCGCCGCCCGGGGCGAGGACCTGCACATCGAGGTGGACGGCGTCGACCGCCTGCGGACCTACGCGGACACGATCACACCGGAGGCCGCCTGCACCAGCACGCAGTTCCACCTCCAGGTCTCCCCCGACGAGTTCGCCGACTACTGGAACGCGGCCCAGGCGATCGCCGGGGTCCAGGTCGCCCTCGCCGCCAACTCGCCCTTCCTGCTCGGCAAGGAACTCTGGCACGAGAGCCGTATCCCGCTCTTCGAGCAGGCCACCGACACCCGGCCGCAGGAGATCAAGGCGCAGGGCGTGCGGCCCCGCGTGTGGTTCGGGGAGCGGTGGATCAACAGCGTCTTCGACCTCTTCGAGGAGAACCTGCGCTATTTCCCGGCGCTGCTGCCCCTGTGCGACGAGCAGAACCCCGCGGAGACACTGGACCGCGGCGACATCCCCGAACTGGGCGAGCTCACCCTCCACAACGGCACCATCTACCGGTGGAACCGGCCCGTCTACGCCGTCGCCCACGACAAACCGCATGTCCGGGTGGAGAACCGCGTACTGCCCGCCGGCCCGACCGTCGCCGACACCCTCGCCAACGGCGCCTTCTACTACGGGCTCACCCGCGCCCTGGTGGAGGAGGAGCGGCCGGTGTGGTCGCGGATGTCCTTCTCGGTCGCCGAGGACAACCTGCACACCGCGGCCCGGCACGGCATCGAGGCACAGCTGTACTGGCCCGGCGTGGGCGAGGTGACCGTGCCCGAACTCGTCCTGCGGCGGCTGCTGCCGCTGGCGCACCGGGGACTGGAGCTCTCCGGCATGGACGCGGCCTGGCGGGAGCCGCTGCTCGGCATCATCGAGCAGCGGTGCGTCACCGGGCGCAACGGCGCGGTCTGGCAGAAGGAGATGTTCCACCACATCGACGCCTCCGCCCATCCGGGCCGCCACGAGGCCCTGCGCCGGATGACACAGCAGTACATGGACTACATGCATCTCAACGCCCCGGTCCACACCTGGCCGGTCGACTGAGGGCCGGCGCCCCGCGCGGCACGCGCCCAGGACCAGGGAGGCGGCAGACGATGTGCCGATGGCTTGCCTACTCGGGAACGCCCGTGCTGCTGGAGACCATCCTCTACCAGCCGCAGCACTCACTGATCGACCAGAGCCTGCACGCCCGGATGGGCGTCGAGACGACGAACGGGGACGGATTCGGCGTCGGATGGTTCGGTCCCGAGATGACGACACCCGCGATCGTGCGGGAGATCGGTCCGGCGTGGAGCAACCGCAATCTGCGGGAGATCGCGAGCCATGTCCGCTCGCCGCTGTTCTTCGCGCACATCCGGGCCTCGACGGGCAGCGCGGTGCAGCAGACCAACTGCCACCCGTTTCGCCACGGCCGCTGGATGTGGATGCACAACGGCGCGATCGCCGATTTCCACCGCGTCCGGCGCGACCTCGCCCTGGCCGTCGATCCGCGGCTCTACACGCACATCGAGGGTTCGACGGACTCGGAGATGATGTTCTTCCTGGCCCTCACGTTCGGCCTGGAGGACGACCCTCCGACGGCCGTGGCACGGATGGCGGGGCTGGTGGAGCAGGTCGGACACGAGCACGACGTGGAGTACCCGCTGCAGATGACGGTCGCCGTCACCGACGGGCTGCGGCTGTGGGCCTTCCGCTACTCCAGCCAGGCGGAGTCACGGTCGCTCTACTACAGCTCACGTGTGGAGAGCCTGCGTGCCCTCCAACCCGACCTGCCGTTCCTCCGGGAGGCGTCCGACGAGACCCGCCTCATCGTCTCGGAACCCCTGGGCGACCTGCCCGGCGTCTGGAACAAGGTGCCCGAGAGCAGCTACGGCGTCGTCCAGCCCGAGGGCGATGCCATGCTCCCCTTCGCCCCGCAGCCCGTCGGACCCCGTTGACACGGGCGCCGGGAGATCACACAATCGGTGCCATGACCACATACCGGTTCGGCACCACGGCGGAGTGTCCCCGCGTGCCCGAACGAACCGGATGTGAGCGCTCCGGCCGATAACGGCCGTCTTCGAACCGAGGGCCCGACGCGTACCGCGTCGCGAGCCGATCGGTATTTCTTCCGGCGAACAGTCCGGAACACCTTCATTTCCCGGGCCGTCCGGCGATGACGTCGTACCGCCGTGGCCCGGCACTGCCCGTACCGCCGCACAAGGGGAGGACTCCCATGACCGTCACGGCTGCCGTACCGAGCACCGGCCTGCGAGAAGCACGCATTCCACAGGACGGGATGTACGAGGGCCGGCGCGTGCTGCGCCGACTGCCCGCAGGGTGGGAGGAACGGCCCTACGAACTCTTCGAGGTCGTTCCGCAGGCGCGCACGATCGGCGCCGAGATCAGAGGCGTCGACCTCTCGCGCCCGCTCGATGCCGCACTGCGCGAGGAGCTGAACCGCGCCCTGCTGGAGTGGAAGGTGCTGTTCTTCCGCGCCCAGCACCTCACCTCCGACCGGCAGCGTCATTTCGCGGGTCACTGGGGCGAGTTGGAGACCAACCCCCTGCTCGCCGCCGGTTCCAGCGAGGACGTCGTCCGCTTCGACAAGGCCGACGGGGCGACCCCGACGTACGAGAACGTCTGGCACACCGACGTCACGTTCCGCGAGCGGCCGGCGCTCGGCGCCGTCCTCCAGCTGCGCGAGGTCCCGCCGTTCGGCGGGGACACCATGTGGGCGGACATGGCGGCCGCCTACGACAACCTCCCGCAGGAGGTGAAGGACCGCATCGACGGTGCCCGCGCCGTGCACGACTTCATCCCCGGCTTCGCGAGGTTCTACGGTCCCGAGCGGCTGATCCCCCACCAGGACCTCTTCCCGCCCGTGGAGCACCCCGTCGTGCGCGTCCACCCCGAGACCGGGCGGCGCATGCTGTTCGTCAACACCTCCTTCACCACTCACATCACCGGCATGGACCGGGACGAGAGCGACCGGCTGCTGCGCTTCCTCTTCCAGCAGGCGCACGTTCCCGAGTACCAGGTGCGCTTCCGCTGGCAGCCCGGGGACGTCGCCTTCTGGGACAACCGCGCCACGCAGCACTACGCCGTGGGCGACTACGGCTCCGACCGCCGCGTCGCCGAACGCGTCGCCATCGAGGGCGACCGTCCCTTCTGACCCCGCGCGCACCGGGGGCGGGGGGGGGGGTCCGTCGCCTCCAGCCCCAGGTCCCGCTCTGCCGGGTCCTTTTCCTCTCTCGCG
>NZ_JBHJRX010000031.1:55383-98341 GCF_042268605.1 Streptomyces sp. NPDC056296
GGTGGCGGAAAGCGTTGGCAATAGGGAACACTTCCCCCTCGCCCACCCGGGCAGGGGGGTCGGGGGTGTGGGGTCCGTTCTCTTCTGCCCCCGGGTCCCGCTATGCCGGGTCCTGCTCCTCGATCGCGGCCGGGCGCAGCTGCGCGGCACGGATGCGTCCGACGTCGAGTTTCAGCCCGCGGTCGAACCGGTAGATGCCGTTCTGCTCCTGGAAGACGTCGGTCAACTGGGTATAGCAGTAGCCGAACATGTCAGGGTCGCCCAGCAGCACCTCGGTCAGGCCGCTGAACCGTTCGTGGAACTCGTCCTCGTTACGGACCCGTTCCCCGTAGCCCCAGGACTCGGTGCGGTCCTCGCCGGAGCGGTCGGCGGCCGCCTCCGGGTCCCACCAGATGCCGCCGAACTCGCTGACGAAGTACGGCTGGCCGCGGTAGGGCTGCGAGTAGGGGGCGCCGTTGTCGTAGGCGTTGACGAAGGGGGCGTCCTTCGCGAGGCCCGACATCAGCCGGCGGAAGGCCGCCGGGTCCTGCTCGTAGTTGTGGGAGTCGTAGATGTCGGTCTCGGCGACCCGGTGGGCGTAGCCGGAGGCGTCGATGACCGGCCGGGTGGTGTCCATGGCCTTGGTGGCCAGGAACATCGCCCGGGTGACGGCGTCGAGCTGGGTGATGCGGTCGTGCAGCTTCTGGTAGGTCTCGTTGAGCGGGCACCAGCCGATGATCGAGGGGTGCGAGTAGTCGCGTTCGAGGGCCTCCAGCCACTGGCCGACGTAGGAGGCGTCGGGCTGCTGGTTGTCGCCCGAGGAGCCGCCCGTCTCGCAGCCCCAGTCGCCGAACTCGCCCCAGACCAGGTAGCCGAGGCGGTCGGCGTGGTACAGGAAGCGCTCCTCGAAGACCTTCTGGTGCAGCCGGGCTCCGTTGAAGCCGGCCTCCATGGCCAGCTCGATGTCCCGGACCAGTGCCTCGTCGGTCGGGGCGGTCATCAGCCCGTCCGGGTACCAGCCCTGGTCGAGGACGAGGCGCTGGAAGAGCGGGCGTCCGTTGAGGGTGACGGCCTTGCCGCGCAGGCCCACGGCGCGCAGCCCGGCGTAGCTCTCCGCGCTGTCGACGACCTGTCCGGTGGCGTCGAGGAGTTCGAGGCGCAGGTCGTACAGGTGCGGGTCGTCGGGGCTCCACTCCCGTCGCCGGTCGTCCGGCACCGGCAGGTGGAGGCGCGGGGCGAGGTCCAGGTCGGCGCGGGCCTCGGCGCGGCTCACCTCGCCGTCGGCGTCGCCGAGGACGGCGCGTACCCGGTGGCCGGGCCGGTTGCCGGACAGGGGCAGTTCGAGGTGGAAGGCCGAGCCGGCCAGGTCCGGGGTGATCCGGGGGCGGCGCAGGTGGAGTTCGGGGACGGGCTCCAGCCAGACGGTCTGCCAGATGCCGGTCACCCGGGTGTAGTTGCAGTCGTGGTTGGCGTACCGCACGGCCTGCTTGCCGCGCGCCTGCGGACCGGACCTGGGGTCGCGGGCCCGGACGGTGACGACGACCTCCTCCCCCGCCCCGGCGATGTCGCCGAGGTCGGCGGTGAAGGGGGTGAAGCCGCCGCGGTGCCGGGCGACCTCCTTGCCGTCCGCCCACACGGTGGTGTCGTAGTCGACGGCGCCGAAGTGCAGCAGTACGCGGCGTCCGGCCCAGGCCGCCGGCAGGGTGAGGACGCGCCGGTACCAGACGGCCTCCAGGAAGTCGGTGTCCCCGATGCCGGACAGCTCGGACTCGGGCGGGAAGGGGACGAGGATCTCGTCGCGCAGCTCGCGGTCGAGGAGGCCGCGTTCGAGTCCGCTGTCGCCTCGGTCGGTCTCGAACCGCCAGGCGCCGTTCAGGTTGAGCCAGTCGCGGCGCACGAACTGCGGTCGCGGGTACTCCGGGCGCGGTGCGGAGTGAGTGGGCACACATGCTCCAGTCGATCGGTGGGCCGGCGCGGTGATGCCGGGCCCGTGTGTACAGCTGTGGGGGTGTGGTTCAGGAACCGCCGAGGCCGGTGGTGGCGACGGAGTTGACGATGCGGCGCTGGAAGAGGAGGAAGACCACGATCAGCGGCAGCGCAGCCAGCAGGGCGGAGGCCATGGACTGCGCGTACTGGATGCCGTAGGCGTCCTTCACGGTGGCCAGGCCCACCGGGAGGGTCATCAGGTCCGGGTCGTTGGTGACGATGAACGGCCACATGAAGTTGTTCCACGCGCCGATGAAGACGAAGATCGCCACCGCGGCCACGATCGGCCGCGAGAGCGGCAGCACGATCGACCGGAAGACCCGGAACTCGGAGGCACCGTCGATCCGGGCCGCCTCCTCCAGCTCCTTGGGGATGCCGTCGAAGAACCGCTTGAGGATGAACACCATCATCGGCGCGACGACCTGGGGCAGGATGACCGCCGCGTAGGTGTCGACGAGGTTGAAGAGGAGCATCTGCTCGAACAGCGGCACGACGAGCAGCTGCGGCGGGATCATGATGGCGGCGACGGTGACGGCGAGCAGCGCCCGGCGGCCGCGGAACGTGCCGCGCGAGAAGCCGTACGCCGCGAGCGTGGAGACCACGACCGTGATCAGTGTGACCAGTGCGGCGATCAGAAAGCTGTTGAAGGCCCAGACGGTGACGTTCCCGCGTTCCAGGATCTGCTGGTAGGCGTCCAGGGTGAAGGCGCCCTTGAACGGCGAGAGGCCGGGCGCGGCGACGTCCTTCTCGCTCTGCGCCGAGGTGACGATCGCCCACAGGAACGGCACCAGCCAGACGACCGCCAGGACGGCCAGCGCCGTCCCGGCCAGGACGCGGGGCAGCCGGCCGTGGCCGAGGAGCAGAGGGGAGCCGGCCGCTTCACGAGGTGGACGGCGCCGTGTGCGGACGGTGGTGGCGGTTGCGGACACGGTCAGTCCTCCTGGCGGAAGAGGCGGAGCTGCACGAGCGAGACGACGATGACGAGCGCGAAGAAGAGGTAGGAGATGGCGGAGGCGTAGCCGAGCCGGTAGCCGGTGAAGCCCACGTCGTAGACGTACTCGAGGACGGGGCGGGTCGAGCCGTTGGGGCCGCCCTTGGTGAGGATGTAGATCTGGTCGAACACCTTGAGCGACGCGAGGACCTGGAGCATGGCCACCAGCCCGGTGGTCCTGCGCAGTTGCGGCAGGGTGATCGACCACAGGCGCCGCCACGCCCCGGCGCCGTCGAGTGCCGCCGCCTCGTCGAAGGTCGAGGGCAGGGACTGGAGCGCGGCGAGGTAGAGCAGGAAGTTGAAGCCGACCGTCCACCAGACGGTGAGGGCGGCGACGGACCACATGGCGACGGACTCGTCGGACAGCCAGCCGACGGAGTCGAAGCCGAGCGTGGTGAGGAGCTGGTTGCCGAGGCCCAGTTCGGGCTGGTAGAGCCAGGTCCAGATGAGGGTCACCACGGTCACGGGCAGCAGGTAGGGGGCGAAGAACGCCAGTCGCCACGCCCACTGCCCGGCGAGCCCGCTGTGCACCAGCAGCGCCATCGCCAGCGCGACCAGCACCAGCGGCACGCTGGAGATGACGGTGAAGAAGACCGTGTTGCCGAGGCTGCTCCAGACGTCCGGGTCGCCGAACGCCTCGGCGTAGTTGTCGAAGCCGACGAAGCTCGTGTCGCGCAGGGCGAGCGAGGTGTCGGTGAAGCTCATCCACAGCCCTTGCACGATGGGCCACACCATGAAGAGGCCGAAGACGAGCAGGAACGGCAGGACGAAGACGAACCCGGTACTGGGGGTGGTGCGTATGCGGCGCAGGACGGCTCGGCCACGGCCGCCGGTGCGCACGGCGGGCGGGTCGGTCTGCGCCTCGGCGCCGGGAGGTGCGGTGGTGGTCACGTCGGTCACTCCTTCTGCTGGTCAGGCCACCGGGTTGGGCTGCCGCAGCAGCGCGTCCGCCTCGCGGACCATCTGACGTACCGCCTTCTCGGCGGACGTGTTGCCCAGCAGCGCCGACTGGAGCGGCTGACACATCCGGTTCTGGAAGTTCGAACCGGCGCCGACGAACCAGTTGGGCGGGTCGAGCACCGCCACCTTCGCGGCGTCCGCGTAGGAGGACTGCGGGTCGAGGGCCGCGTACTCCGGTTCCGCGAGCACGGGCTGATAGGCGGGGATGTGGCCGGCGCTCGCCCAGGTGAGGCTCTGTTTGAGGATCTCCGCGACATACCGGTGGGCCTCGCGTCGCCGCGCCGGGTCGGGGTCCTCCTGGTGCGGGAGGACGAAGCTGTGGCTGTCGGTGTAGACGGCCGGCTTGTCGAAGACCTGGGGGAAGGGGGCGGCTCCCAGGGGGATGCCGGACTGCTTCAGCGTCGGCAGCTCCCACTCCCCGAGCATGGCCATGCCGCCGCGGCCGCCCGTGAAGGCGGCCAGCGCGCCGTTGTAGTCCAGGTTGTTGGGGTTGGTCCGGCCGTCGAAGAGCTGCTTCATCAACGTCACGACGCGTACGGCGGCGTCGGTGTCGATCTGTGGAGGTCCCCCGTCCGGCAGGGTGAACTCGGCACCGGTCTGCGCGTAGAGGCCGGCGAACAGGCGCCAGTTCTGTGCCGTGTCGGTGACGTGGCCGAAGAGGATGCCCGACTCCCCGGTCGCCTCGGCGAGGGCCTTGCCCGCGTCCAGCAGCGCCTCGGGCGAGCCCATCGGAGCCAGCTCCCCCGAGGAGTCCAGGAGACCGGCGGTGTCCGCGGCCTCCTTGTCGTAGAAGACGATGAACGGGTGGACGTCGAGCGGGATCGCGTAGACCGTTCCCTCGTGCTGCGTCCGCGACCAGACGGCCGGCGTGAAGTCCTTCCGCGTGACGCCGAACTCGGCCAGCAGGTCCAGGTCGAAGGCGTCCACCAGGCCGCCGGGCGCGTAGCCCGCCAGCCGGGACAGATGCATGGCGGCCACGTCGGAGGCCCGGCCGCCGGCGGCCGACATGGCGAGTTTGGTGTAGTAGGACGGGCCCCAGTCCAGGATCGTGCGGTCGACCTCGAAGCCCTCCGCGCCCGCGGCCCCCTTGGACACGGCCTCGATCATCTCGTCCATCAGCATGCCGTCGCCGCCCTGGAACAGGTCCCAGACGCTCAGCGCGGACGCGCCCGAGGCGGAGGCCGGTGAGGCGCAGCCGGACAGCGGGCCCGCGGCGAGCAGGGCTCCCGCTCCGGCCATGGTGTGACGCAGGAGCCGACGGCGGCTGAGGCGGCGTACCGGGTCGGACGCGGCCGGCACCCCCTGGGCAGGCAAACGGGAACTCATCGCGGACCTTTCGACGGCCGGACGCTGATGCGGTGGCTAGTTTTTACATCGATGTACATTGGCTGTAAAGAGCTGAGACCCGGAGATGGGCAGTGGCGACGGTGCGAGGGGAGTCACGCCGGGGCGCCACTCCGACCTGCGCTCGGGCCCGTGCGGTGCCGGACATAGACTCGGCTCTCGCGTGAGAGGCAGGGAGGTCTCGGTGGCACGGCCCAGGATCAAGGACGTCGCACGTCGTGCCGGCGTGTCGGAGAAGACGGTGTCCAATGTCATCAACGACTACGCCCACGTCTCCGACCGGACCAGGCAGGTGGTGCGCGAGGCCATCGAACAGCTCGGCTACCGGGTGAACCTGGCCGGGCGTCACCTGCGCAGGGGCCGCACCGGCATCATCGCCCTCGTCGTTCCCGAACTGGACATCCCGTACTTCGCCGAGCTGGCCCGGCATGTGATCCGCGAGGCCGAGCAGTGCTCCCTGACCGTGCTGATCCATCAGTCCGGGGCGGATCGCGACCATGAGCTGGCGGCGCTGGCCGGTTTCGGCTCCGCCTTCGTGGACGGGATCATCCTGAGCCCGCTCGCCCTGACCGCGGACGACCTGCGCGATCGTGCGGGCGCCCCGCCCACCGTGCTGCTCGGGGAGCTGCTGGAGGAGGGCGCCGACCACGTGGCCATCGACAACGAGAGTGCCGCGCGCGAGGCGACGAACCACCTGATCGGTCTGGGGCGGCGCCGCGTCCTCGCCGTCGGCGGGCGCGACGACTCGGGCCTGGGGACGGCCGAGGCCCGCACCCGCGGCTACCGTGCCGCCCTGTCGGAAGCGGGCATCGCCTACGATCCGGCCGCCCTGCTGCCGGTCGACTCCTTCCGGATGCCGGACGGCGCCGAGGCCGTGGCGCGGGCGCTGCGGGACGGCGCGCGGCCCGACGCACTGCTCTGTCTCAACGACCAGCTGGCGCTGGGCGCGTTGCGTGCCCTGCACGAGCACGGCGTCAAGGTGCCCGAGGACGTCGCCGTCATCGGCTTCGACGACGTGGAGGGCGGGCGTTACAGCGTACCGACGCTGAGCACGGTGGCCCCCGACAAGGCGGCGGTGGCCAAGGTCGCCGTGCAACTGCTCCAGCGCCGCATCGAGGAGGCGACGGCACCGGGCGGCGTGCGTGACGGCGCCGACCCCGGTGTGCTGTCGCCCCAGGACCGCATCGTGGCCCACCGGCTCGTCCTGAGGGAGAGCACGGAGGGCCACGAGCGGCGCTGAGGGGGCGGTCGGCCGGGGGCGTCAGTTCACGTAGACCTCGGCGCGGTCGACGCTCACGAAGGACGCCCCGGACTGGGAGTTGTGCTCTCCCGTCACCCTGACGCGCAGGGTGTGCTCGCCGTACGCGAGCCGCGGACTGACGTACTGCACCGCCTCGCCGACGCGGATCGGGTTGTGGAAGTCCACCCGCTGCTCGGGGCCGCCGTCGACGCTGACGGCCGCGTAGCCGTTGCCCGTGTCCTTCACGGAGAGCAGGGCGATGCGGGTGCCGGTGAAGGAGAAGGTGGCCGTGGCGCCGGCGCGGTCGCTCCAGTGGTCGTCGCTCCAGAAGCACTGCGTGGCGCAGCCCGTGCCGGAGTTCCAGGCACCGCCGTAGGTGACACCGCCGGGGCCGCTGGAGCGGCCGTCGTCGTTGATCCAGTAGTTGCCGGACCCGGGGTCGCCGGAGGGCAGGTCCTGGGTGGCCCCCATCGCGAGCGGGCGGCCGAAGTCGGGGCTGCCGTCGGCCCGCCAGGTGAACTTCTGGGCCCGGGTCGTGCGGTTGCTGTAGGTGTTCACGGACGTGGTCTTGGCGTGGTAGACGATCCAGTCCTCCGTGCCGTCCGGGGACTTGAAGAAGGCGTGGTGGCCGGGCCCGAACACGCCCCGGTCGTCGGCCCGCGAGAACACCGGGCCCTGGTGCTGTCGCCAGTTGCCCGGCACGAGCGGGTCGGCGTCGAGCGGCATCGACATCATCCAGACCTGGTAGTCCGGCTTGCCCGTGTCGCAGGTGGAGTACGTCATCCAGACCCGGCCGCCCCGGTAGAGGAACTCCGGGCCTTCCCGCACCTCGGGGCATCCACCGGCCGCGTCGATGGCGACGGCGTCGCCCGAGACGGTGTACGGGTCGGACATCGGGGCGATGTTGATGCCGTTGTGCTGGTACTGGTTGATGCCGCTGTACGCGAGGTAGAGCCGGCCGCCCAGCTGGAGGATGCCCGCGTCGATGGCGAAGTCGTCTCCGTGGTTGGGCGGGGCGAGCTTCGCCTTGAAGTGGTACGGGCCGGCCGGGTCGTCGCGCTCCGACTCCAGGACGTACAGCCGGTGGTGGTCGTCCACGCCGTCGTCGGCCGTGTAGTACAGGTACCAGCGGTCGCCGAAGCGGTAGAACTCCGGGGCCCAGATGTTGCGGTTGCGGGACGGGTCGGAGTCCGTCCACACGGTGACCGGGTCGGCGGTCGCCAGGGTGCCCAGGGACGGGGAGCGCCACATCTTGATGCTGTCGCCCTGGGTGGTGGTGAGGTAGTAGTTCCCTTTCCAGTGCGTCATGTACGGGTCCGGCCCGCTGTTGAGCGGGTTGCGGAACGTGCCGGCCGCCGCGGTGGCGGCGCGCGGTGCGGGTGAAGGCGAGGGCGACGCCGCGGTCGCCGGTGCGGTGAGCGCGGGCAACAGGCCCACGACGAGCCCGAGGAGGGCCGTGACGAGGAGGCCCAGTCGGGCGCGGCGGTGTTGTGAGGGGTTGGGGCTGGGAGGCACGGGGGGTCCTTTCCGCAGCTCTTTACATCGATGTAATGGCGGGGCGTCAGGCTAGGGACGACTCGACCCTCTGTCAACAGCCCAAAAATGGTATTCCATTTGCCGCACACCTCTTGACGGTGTCGTTTGGCGAAAACTACGTTCTGTTCATCGGAACGCCGCTTCCGCTTTGTGGAACTCTCCAACTCCCCGCACCTGATACCAGGAGTCCCGTATGACTGCCCTGGAAGACCGCCGCTCGCCCGCGGAGGCCGGCGACACCGCCCCCAGCTCGGATCTCTACACGTACGACCTGGCCCCGACGAAGCGGGAAGGGCGCCGCTGGGGCGCCTACAACGTCTTCACGCTGTGGGCCAACGACGTGCACAGCCTTGGCAATTACGCGTTCGCCATCGGACTGTTCGCCCTCGGACTGAACGTGTGGGGCATCCTCGCCGCCTTCGCGCTCGCGTCGGCCCTGCTCTTCCTGCTGCTGACGCTGTCCGGGTTCATGGGACACAAGACGGGCGTCCCGTTCCCCGTGATGAGCCGCATCGCGTTCGGCATCAAAGGAGCGAAGCTCCCGGCCGCCGTTCGAGGCGCCGTCGCCATCGCCTGGTTTGGTATCCAGACTTATCTCGCCTCCGCGGTGCTGAGCACCCTGCTGGTGGCGATGTTCCCCGGCCTCGCCCGCCTGGACACGAACTCCCTGCTCGGCCAGTCGACGCTCGGCTGGATCACCTTCCTGGTCCTGTGGGCCCTGCAAGTGGTCATCGTGAGCTACGGGATGCAGATGATCCGCCGGTACATGGCCTTCGCGGCGCCCACCACGCTGCTCACCATGTGTGCCCTCGCGGTGTGGATGTTCGTCCGGGCGGACGGCTCGGTCAGCCTCTCCAACGGCGCGCCGCTCACCGGCGGCGCGATGTGGCTCCAGGTGCTGGAGGCCGCCGCCCTGTGGGTCGTGATCTACGGGACGTTCGTCCTGAACTTCTGCGACTTCACCCGGTCCGCGAGGAGCCGCGGCTCCATCGTCCGCGGGAACGTGATCGGCATTCCCGTGAACATGCTCTTCTTCGCCGTCATCGTGGCGGTCCTCAGCGGAGCCCAGTTCTCTCTCGACGGGCATGTCATCACCAGCCCGACGGACATCGTCAGGACCGTCCCCAACATGTTCCTGCTGGCCGTCGCCTCGCTCGCCCTCATCGCCCTGACCGTGGCGGTGAACCTGCTGGCCAACTTCGTGGCACCGATCTACGCCCTGGTCGACCTCTTCCCGCACCGGCTCGACTTCCGCCGGGCCGGCCTCGTGAGCGCGATCCTGGGCCTGGTGATCACACCCTGGAACCTCTACAACAGCCCGGTCGTCGTCAACTACTTCCTCGGCGGGCTGGGCGCCCTGCTCGGCCCCCTCTTCGGCGTGATCATGGCCGACTACTGGCTGCTGCGGAAGTCCCGTGTGAACGTCCCGGCCCTCTACACCGAGGAAGCGGGCGCCGAGTACCACTACCGCCGCGGCTACAACCCGCGGGCCGTCGCCGCCTTCGTGCCGAGCGCCGCCATCGCCGTCGTCGTCGCCCTGGTGCCCTGGTTCCACGCCGCGGCCGGGTTCTCCTGGTTCGTCGGCGCGATCATCGCCGCCGCGCTGTACGCGCTCATCGCCGACCGTGCCTCGCCGATCCGCGACGTGGACGGCGAGACCATCGCCGTCGCCGCGGAATAGCTCGCCGTCGCCGCGCCACACCCCACCCGAGCAGAAGGCCCGCCCATGCGCATCCTCGTGGTCAACGTCAACACCACGCAGTCCATCACCGACGCGATCGGCAAGCAGGCGGCCGGCGCGGCCTCCCCCGGCACCGAGATCGTTCCCCTGACGCCCGCATTCGGCGCGGAGTCCGTGGAGGGGAACTACGAGAGTTACCTCGCCGCGATCGCCGTCATGGAGACCGTCCGCGCCCACCCGGAGCCGTTCGACGCGGTGATCCAGGCCGGGTACGGCGAACACGGCCGGGAGGGTCTTCAGGAACTGCTCGACGTCCCCGTCGTCGACATCACCGAGGCCGCGGCGAGCACCGCCCAGTTCCTGGGCCGCCGCTACTCCGTCGTCACCACCCTCGACCGCACGGTCCCCCTGATCGAGGAGCGGCTGGAGGTGGCAGGACTGAGCGCCAGGTGCGCCTCCGTGCGCGCCAGCGGACTCCCCGTACTGGAACTGGAACGGGACGAACAGGCCGCCGTGGACGCCATCACCGAGCAGGCCGCCCGCGCGGTCGAGGAGGACCGGGCGGAGGTGATCTGCCTCGGCTGCGGAGGCATGGCCGGCCTCGCCGAACGCGTGGTGGAACGTACCGGTGTCCCCGTGGTCGACGGGGTCGCCGCCGCGGTGACGATCGCCGAGTCACTGGTCCGGCTCGGCCTGTCCACGTCCAAGGTGCGCACCTACGCGCGACCGCGCCCCAAGCAGATCGTCAACTGGCCCCCGAGGGCGGGCTGAAACCGCGAGCCCCGTCCCTCTCCCCCTGCCCCGCGCCCCGGTGGGCGGCCGCACACCGGCCACACCGGCCTCACCGGCCGCGGGGTATTCTGACGGGCCGCCCGACCGACGCCCCGCACCGGCGCGGTCGGCGCGCCTCGGAACGGGAAGACAGACGAAGGACGGCGATGGCTGCGTCAGAGGGCTTCACGCCCGAGTCCGAGCGGGTCACGCGGCAGTTGCGCGACGAGATCGTCGACGGTGCGCGGCGGCCGGGCAGCCGCCTGGTGGAACGGGAGCTGGCCGAGGCGCTCGGCGTGAGCCGGCTGCCCGTCCGGGAGGCCCTCAAGACGCTGGTGTCCGAGGGCCTGGTGACGCCTCGACCGCGGTCCTGGGCGGTGGTGCGGGAGTTCACCACGAGCGACATCGCCGATCTCGACGAGGTCCGCTCGGGCCTGGAGACCCTGGCGTTCCGGCTCGCGGCCCAGCGGCACACGCGTTCCGGGCTGGAGAACCTCCGCGCGACGGTGGACGCCGAGCTGGAGGCGGCCCGCGCGGACGACGCGGTGCGGGCCCGCCGGGCAGCGGCCGACTTCCACCAGACGGTCATCTCCCTGGCCGCCAACGAGCTTCTCAACGAACTCGAGCGCGTCCTGCGCAGCCGGCTGCGGTGGCTCATGGGCCAGCACGACGACCTGCTGGCCGTGGCGATGGAACACGAGGCTCTCTACCAGGCCATCGCGGAGCGCGACGTCGAGCGCGTACAGGCGCTCGTCCTGCATCACCTGGCGACGAGCCGCAGCGCGGCCCTGGGCCACCACGCGCGGGAACGGGAGCAGGAGAACGGACAGCCTTAGCGCGGCTTTCGGCGGCGAACAGCGGGCATACGGATGTCCCGAGGCCCTCTCCTTCGCCGACCAACGGGAGTTCCCTGTGACGCCGAGCCTGCGCACCGCCCGCGCGTGCCGTGCCGCCGCCGCCCTCCTTCTCGCGGCGGCCGGATACGCGGCCACCCACCACCCCTGGCTCGCCCTGCCCGGCCTGTACGCCGCCGCCGTGTTCGCCTGGTGTGCCGCCCGCGCCCGGACGGAGCACCGGCTGCGGGTCGCGCGGGCGCAGCGCGCCGAGCGGCTGACCCGCCCCAGCCGGCAGCAGCCGCTCGCCGCAGCGCTGAAACCCTGCTGCGTGTTCTGGCAGCACTCCGACGGGGCCGTGCACGGCCCGGAGTGCACCCGCCCCGCTGCCGCCCGCGCCCCTCTCCGCGACGACTGCTGCGAGCGGTGGTGGACCTCTCTGGGCACACGGCACGACGCGGGCTGCCGCCATCACGTCGGCACGTCGGAACACGACCGGGCCCGCACGACCCCGCAGTAGTACGTCCCCGCTCGCGGGGATCGCCCACGCCGACGACACCGTGCCGGTCGGCCGGGCTGCTACCGCCATTCCTGCTCCAGTGCCGTCCGCAGGGCCAACGGGGTGGCGGCCGCCCAGGCCTGGGGTGAGCAGGAGTGGGGATACGGGACCGGTCCGGCGGTCGCCGAGCGGTCGTAGCCGGCGAGGACCTCGGGCAGCCGGTGGCCGTGGTGGGCCGCCGCCGCGACGAGGCCCTCGGCGACGGTGCGCACCTCGGCCGTGAGCCTCTGGCGGGCCAGGCCCAGGGCGATGACCGCGTTGTCGTGCGGCCAGGCGCTGCCCCGGTGGTACGACAGCGGGTGGTACGGCCGCTGTCCCGCGGCGAGGGTCCGGATCGCCCAGCCGGAGAAGAAGTCCGGCTCCAGCAGCCGTCGTCCCACCCGGCGGGAGCGCTCCGGGTCGAGGATGCCCGACCACAACAGGTGCCCGGCGTCCGAGGCCAGCGCGTCGACCTGGCGGCCGGCGCCGTCCAGGGCGAGGGCCGGGAAGTCCGCCTCCGGCATCCAGAAGTCCGCCGTGAAGCGGTCCCGCAGCCGGGCGGCGGTCTCGCGGAGCCGACGCGCGTAGGGCTCGTCCCGCCAGATGTCCTCGGCGAGCCCGGCCGTGCGCAGGAGCGCGTCATAGGCGTAACCCTGCGCTTCCGACACCGCGATGGGCCCCTGGGCCTGGGTGCCGTCGCGAAAGCAGATGGCGCCCGCGGAGTCCTTCCAGTTCTGGTTGACCAGCCCGCCCGGGTCGGGGGTGTACACGAGGTAGCCGTGCTTCTCCAGGCCGCCGTCGGTGAGCATCCAGTCGACCGCCTTCCGGGCGTGCCGCTCCAGACGTTGGGCCAGGGAGCGGTCGCCGGTCGCCTCGTGGTGGGCGTGGAGCAGGACGAGGAAGAGCGGCGTGGCGTCCACGGCGCCGTAGTACCGGCCGTACGGGACCTGCCGGAAGTGGGCGAGTTCGCCGTGCCGGGTCTCGTGGACGATGCGTCCGGGCTGCTCGCCGCTGAAGGCGTCGTGGCGCTGCCCCTGGGTGGCGGCGAGCGCGCTCAGGACGGCGGCCGCCGTCGCGGGCCGGTACGGCAGGAGGAAGTACGACGTCAGCAGTGAGTCGCGGCCGAACAGGGTGAGGAACCACGGGATGCCGGCGGCCGGGACGCGCACGTCCTCGCCGTCGACGCCGGGGACCGGGATGGTCAGCAGGTCGATGTCGGCGAGACCGCGCTCGACGGTGAGCGTCAGGTCGTCCGTCGCGTCCGTCGAGTCCGTCGCGCCCGACGCGTCCGTCGTCGGTTCCTGCCGGTTCGGACGCTGTTCGGCAGCGCCGGCCACAGCGGCAGCGGCAGCGGCAACGGCAACGGCGGGCACGGTGCGTCCGTGCGGGTGGGCGCGGACGGTCAGGCGCAGGTCGGCCCGGCCGTGCGCGTCGAGCGGCAGATGCCAGGTGAACGTCCGCGTGGTGGAACCCGGTTCGGCCTCCGGGGCGTCGACCGAGTCCGGGGCGGGACGGCAGACGATCTCGGTCCGGGCGTGCCAGTCGGCTCGCCGGTAGGTGAGGAGCAGCCCGTCCGCGGTCTCGCGGGTCCCGTGCTCCGCGCCGGGCTTGGCGTAGTGACGGTCGTCGGCGCGGAGTTCGAAGAGGTCGGCGAAGTCGGCGTCGACGGCGAGGACGAGGCGGGCGGTCACGGGGCCGGGGCGGTTGCTGATCAGACTCAGGTGTTCGGTGAACGTGCCCGCGGTGACGCTCTGCCGCCGGAAGACGGTGTACGCGGGCGGGTCGTCCCGGGTGCCTTCGGGGGTCAGTACGCAGGCGGCCGTGTCGTCGCTGTCCGCCGTGGCGGGCACCAGGGCGGCGGGCGCGCCGCCGTCGACGGTGAGTCGCCACCGGCTGAGGTGTCGGGCGTCCTGGAAGAACAGCCCGTCGGGCGTCGACCCGCGGGTGCCGCTGATCTCCCCGTCGGTGCCGAGCCGGACGAAGGTGGCGTCGCGCACCAGCTGGACGCGGGGGTCGGCCGCGGTCACGGCGTGGGCTCCTTCGGGTCGGCGCTCAGCAGGTCGAGGGTGAGGGCGGCGGTCCAGGAGAAGTGCCGGGTGCCGCGGGCCTCCCCGGTGGACGGGTCGACGTACTCGGCGAATCCGGAGCGTCCGGCCCGGGCGAGGAAGTCGGCGCGCAGGCGTTCGGCGTCCTGCTGGAGGCCGTGGGTGCGCAGCCCTCGCTCGATCAGCCAGGCCGTGTTGAACCAGGCCGGTCCGCGCCAGTACCGGGTGGGGTCGAAGGCGTGGCCGGTCAGGTCGTAGCTCGGGACCAGGCTCGTGGCCGGGGCGGCGAAGCACGGACCGGTGAGCGTGGCGTGCAGGCGCCGTACGACGTCCCGCGGCAGGTGCGGCACGAGGAGCGGGATCAGTCCGCTGACGCTCCCCTCGTCGACCGGCGTGTCGGTGCGCAGGTCGCGCGCGCGGAACAGGCCGGCCTCCTCGTCCCAGAGCCGGTCCACCAGCGCCCGGGTCAGCTCGGCGGCCCGCTCGGTGTGCCGCTGCCCCGGCAGGCCCAGTTCGCGCGCCATGGCGGCCAGGGCGAGTTCGCTCACGGCCAGCAGCGCGTTGAAGCACGGGTCCTCCACGGCGAACCGGTGCCGCACGACGCGGTCGTCGTAGCCGGCTTCCCGGTACTCGGTGGCCAGCCGGACGTACCGGCCGTAGTCGAGGTCGGTGGGCCGGTCGGCGGGGTGGCCGTGGTCGAGGTCGGCGCGCCGGAAGGAATCGGGCGGGCTGGGTTCGACGCGCTGGAGGGCCCGGTCCCAGCAGGGGCTGTTGTCCATGCCGGGTTCCCAGGGGTGGACGACGGCCGCGAGGCCCCCGCCGCCGAGGTCGCGGCGGGTGCGGAGGTAGTCGTGCCAGGCGGTGAGCCGGGGGTGGACGCGCGCGAGGAAGCCGCGGCGCCGTGACTCCGCCGGGTCGGCCCGGTGCACGAGCCAGGCCGCCAGGGCGTGCACCGGCGGCTGGACGATGCCGGAGGTCTCGGCGGTGGGCGGTGCGCCCGCGGCGCGGCCGGCCCGGGAGGACTGCCAGAAGTCGGGGCTCGGGAAGTAGGCGTCGTGGGGCAGGGCGGGGTTGAAGACGATGTGCGGCACGCG
Source organism: Streptomyces sp. NPDC056296 (assembly GCF_042268605.1). Taxonomy (NCBI): domain Bacteria; kingdom Bacillati; phylum Actinomycetota; class Actinomycetes; order Kitasatosporales; family Streptomycetaceae; genus Streptomyces; species Streptomyces sp. NPDC056296. The sequence continues at coordinate 70,382 of NZ_JBHJRX010000031.1, forward strand.
CCCGTCGGCCCACTGCGCGGCCAGCAGGGACTCCAGTTCCCGCTGCGCGCGGCGCACCGAGAGATGGCGCAGTCCGATGGCGACGAAGGCGGAGTCCCAGCTCCACTGGTGGGGGTAGAGGGTGCGGGAGGGGACGGTGGAGGTGCCGGTCCAGTTGTCGATGAGGACCCGCGCCGCACCGCGCCGCAGGGTCAGGTCCGCGGGCGCGGTGGGCGCGGGCCGGTCCAGGAGCTCCAGGGAGGACTTCACGCGCCGGACCTCGCGAGGAACGCGGGGACGGAGCGCACGGCCTCGACGGGGTCGCCGGTCAGCCGGCATTCGAGGGCGAGGTGGCCGTCGTAGCCGATGGTGTGCAGGGCGCCGAGCCAGGCGGGCCAGTCGAGGTGTCCGGCGCCGGGCTGGAAGCGGTTGGAGTCGGAGACCTGGGCGTGGCCGATGACGTCGGCGTGGGCGAGGATCGCGGCGGCGGGGTCGGTCTCCTCGATGTTCATGTGGTAGCTGTCGATGCCGATCCGGACCGAGTCCAGGCCGACGGCGCGGATCAGGTCGGCGGCCTGTTCGAGCCGGTTGACCATGTGGTCCTCGTAGCGGTTGAGCGGCTCCAGGAAGAGCGTGACGCCCTCGCGGCGGGCGTGCTCGCCGAGTTCGGTGAGTCCGGCGAGGAGCACCTCGCGGTCCTCCTCCTCGGTGCGCGGCGGCTCGAAGGGGGGCAGGCGGCGGGAGAACATGCCGTACGAGGCGGGGGTCTGGGCGCCGGTGCCGCCGATCTCGGCGATGACGGTGAGCTGTGACTTCATCTGGGTGATGGCGTCGCGGCGCAGGTCCTCGTCGAAGGCGCCGAGGAAGTGCAGCATGTCGACGCAGACGGTCGGCATGACGACGCCGTCCTCGCGGGCCTGCTGGAGTTCGTCGCGGCGGGCGGCGAAGTGGAGGTCGCCCTTGCCGCGCAGTTCGATCGCGTCGTAGCCGGCCTGCCGGGCGAAGTCCCACTTGGCCTGGAGGGTGTCCCCGGGCAGCAGCTGTTCCTGGACGGCGGTCTTGAGCATGGGGGGCCTTTCGGGAAAATCCGGTCGCAGAGGAGCCGGGTCTCAGAATTCCAGGACGACCTGCAGCGCCTCGGCGGGCCGCTCGTCCAGCAGTACGTAGGCGTCGGCGGCGTCGGCCACGGGGACGACGTGGCTCACCAGGGTGTCGACGTCCACCTGGCCCTCGGCGACCAGGCGCAGGAAGGTCTGCTGGAGGCGTTCGACGGTCCAGCGGTTCGACAGCTGGGGCGGGACGCCGCCGATCTGGGAGCAGATCAGCTGGACCCGGTTGTGGTGGAACTCGTCGCCGAGGCGCAGGCCGATGCCGTCGCCCTGGTAGAAGCCGGAGGCCACCACCCGGCCGCCGGCGGCGACCGAGCGCAGCGCCTCGTGCAGGGCCGGGTAGGCGCCGCTGATCTCGATGGCGAGGTCGGCGCCGAGGCCGCCGGTGGCCTCGCGGACGCGTTCGGCGACGGCGTCGGTGCGGGCGTTGAGGGCGTACTGCGCGCCGTACCGCTTCGCGGTCTCCAGGCGGCCGTCGAGGGCGTCGACGGCGGTGACGCGGGCGCCGCTGAGCCGGGCGAGGCGGGTGGTGAGCAGGCCGATGACGCCCTGGCCGAACACGGCGACGTCCTCGCCGAGGTGGATGTCGCCGGCCAGGACGGCGTTGTAGGCGATGGCGCCGACCCGGGCGAAGGCCCCGGCCAGCGGTTCGAGCCCGGTCGGCAGGGTGTGGCCGATCATGCGCTCGGCGGGGACGATGCCCTCGCTGCGGTGGCCCCAGATGCCCCAGACCAGGTCGCCGGGGACCGGCAGGCCCGGGGTGCCGGCGAGTTCCGGGGAGACCTCGACGACCTCGCCGACCTCGGAGTAGCCCCAGCCGGCCACCGGGTACTCGATGCCGGGTGCGCCGTCGCGGAAGAGCCGCGCCTCCGGGTCCCAGGTCCGGGTCAGATACGGGTTGGTGCCGCGGTAGGCGGTCAGTTCGGTGCCGGCCGAGATGCCCGAGTAGCGGGTGCGGACCCGCAGATGACCGGGCGGCAGTTCGGCCCTGACGTGCTCGGCGACCTCCACTTGGCGGGGGCCGGTGAACTGGACGACGCGCTCCACGGGCGACACGGGCGACACGGATGACACGGAGGGCTCCGAAAGGGTTGCTGAGGCGGTCGGTGCTGCGGCCACTGAGTGGCTGCGTCGACAATATCCGCAACTTATGTCTTGTCAACCAGCAAAAGTAATGCTGTGATGCGTGACGAGCAGACGTAAGCCGGAACGAGGACACTCAATGCGCATCAGGACCCTGCGGTCGAGGACGACCGCGGTCGGCGTCACGGCAGCCATGGGAATCGGGCTGCTCTCGGGCTGCGCGGGCAGCACCGGGCCCGGCAAACCGGACCGTGAGATCACGGTGTGGTCCCAGGAGAACCTCCCCGACCGCGTCGCCGCGACGCAGAAGGTCATCGACGGGTTCGAGAAGAAGAGCGGCGTCAAGGTGAAACTCGTCGGGGTCGACGAGAAGCAAATGCCGCAGCTCATCATGTCGGCGGCGGCGTCGGGCACGCTGCCCGACGTGATCGGCGCCGCCCCCATGGGCCAGGTCTGGCAGATGTACACCAACGGCCTGCTGAACACCGACATCCCGAAGCGGATCGTCGGCGAACTCGGCCGGGACACGTTCAACCCCAACGCGCTGGAGCTGACCTCCGACGGCGCCACCAGCCTCGGCGTGCCCTCCGACGCCTGGCTCCAGCTGCTGGTGTACCGCAAGGACCAGTTCGGGCAGAAGGGCCTGCCCGCTCCCGACACGTACGCGAAGGCACTGGCCGCCGCCAAGGCGCTGACCACCGAGGGCCACGACGGCATCTCCGCGGCCACCGATCCCAGCGACGCCTTCACGTCCCAGAGCTTCGAGAGCATCGCCCTGGCCAACGACTGCCAACTGGTCGACGACCGGCACGAGGTCGCCCTCGACTCCCCGCAGTGCGAGGTCGCCTTCCGCACCTACGACCAGCTCGCCCGCGCCTACGGCGCGCCGGGCACCCAGACCGTGGACTCCACCCGCGCGACGTACTTCGCGGGCCGGTCCTCCATGGTCATCTGGTCGTCGTTCCTGCTCGACGAACTCGCCGGCCTGCGGGGGGACGCCCTGCCCAGCTGCCCCCAGTGCGCGAAGGACCCGCGGTACCTGTCGGACAACAGCGGCATCGTCACCGCGATGAAGGGGCCAGACGCCCAGGAGGCGGCCCAGTTCGGCGAGATCACGTCCTGGGTGACCACCAAGACGGCCGAGACCGCGGCGTCCCGCGAGTTCATCGAGTACATGATGGGCACCGGCTACGAGTCCTGGTTCGGCATGGCGCCCGAGGGCAAGATCCCGGTCCGCAAGGGGACGGCCGCCGACCCCGAGCGCTACCTCGACGCCTGGCGCCACAGCGACATCGGCGTCGACACCCGCAAGCCCCTCGACGAGGTCTTCCCCGAGAGCCTGCTCGACCAGCTCGCCGACGGCGTCGGCAACCTGCGCCGCTGGGGCATCACCCAGGGCGAGGGAGCCCTCGTCGGCGCCACCAACGGCGAACTGCCCGTACCGAAGGCCATCGGCGCCATGACCAGCGGCCAGAGCTCGCCCTCCGAGGCGGCACGCGACGCCGACGAAGAGGTCGCCGCCCTGAAGAAGTCCCTGCAGTAGCCGCCCGCCTGCACGTCACGAAGGTCCCTCATGACAACAGCCCCAGCCGGCGCGCCGCAGCGCCGGGACACCAGCCCCCGGTCCACGGACCGGCCCGACACACCGGGCCGCCGTCCGATGACCGCCAGTCGGCGCGCCAACCGCGCGGGCCTCGCGTTCGTCTCCCCCACCTTCCTCGTCGTCCTCGTGGTGGTCGTGCTGCCCATCGCGTGGACCGTGCTGCTGGCCTTCCAGAAGGCCAAGCTCGTCGACATCCAGGGCATGGGCCTGTTCGGCAACTGGTCCCTGGACAACTTCGCGCAGGTCTTCGACTCGGCCGGCTTCTGGTCCAGCCTGTGGACCACCCTGCTCTACACGGCGGGCTCCACCCTCGGCTCCGTCGTCCTCGGCCTGGTCGCCGCGCTCGCGCTGCGCAAGCCGTTCAAGGGGCGCGGGCTGCTGCGCGCGGCGATGCTGCTCCCGTACGTCGCGCCCGTCGTCGCCGTGGCCTTCGTCTGGGAGGTCGCGCTCAGCCCGCAGTACGGCGTGGTCAACGACTGGGGGAGGCGGCTGTTCGGCTGGGACGACCCGATCGCGTTCCTGTCGACCCGCGAGTACGAGGTGAACCTCCTCGGTCTGCACTTCGACATCCCGCTGGCGCTGCTGACCGTCATCGTCTTCGAGGTCTGGCGCTACTTCCCCTTCGCCTTCCTGTTCATCCTGGCCCGGCTGCAGGCGGTGCCGGACACCCTGGAGGAGGCCGCGCTGGTCGACGGCGCCACCATCACCCAGCGCTTCCGGCACGTCCTGCTGCCCCAGCTGATGCCGGTCATCGCGCTGCTGTGCGTGCTGCGCTTCATCATGACGTTCAACAAGTTCGACGACGTCTACCTGCTCACCGGAGGCGGCGCCGGCACCGACGTGGCCGCCGTGCGCGTCTACGACTTCCTCACCGCCCGCTACGACGTGGGGGCCGCGGCCGCCCAGGCGCTCGTCCTGGCCCTCGTGCTGATGATCCTGCTGGGCCTCTACTTCAAGTTCTTCGGCAACAAGGTCCAGGAGGAAGCGTGACGCAGAACGTGCCCCAGAAGGCGGCGCTGAGCCGGGCCCGGTTCGAGGAGCGGTTCTTCGGCGTCGCGCGGTGGATCGTCATCGCGTTCCTCGCCGTGATCACCCTCCTGCCCTTCTACTACATGGTGCTGCTGTCGCTGAAGCCCATCGACGCGCTGCTGCTCGACCCGGGCTCCCTGTGGATCTCGGCGAAGGACTTCACCCTCTCCACCTACCAGGACGTACTGCGCTCCACCTCCGACGGCGGCCAGGGCTTCCTCAAGTTCCTGGTCAACTCCGCGCTGGTCTCCCTCGGCACGGTGGCGCTGACCCTGGTGGCCGCCGTGCCCGGCGCCTACGCCGTCAGCCGGCTGAAGTTCTTCGGCCACCGCCAGGTCAGCGCCCTCTTCCTGGCCGTGTACATGTTCCCGGCGACCCTGCTGGCCGTCCCGCTCTTCGTCATCTTCGCGAAGATCGGCCTGTCCTCCAGCCTGGTCGGCCTCGCCATCGTCTACGTCGCCCAGACCGTGCCGGTGTCGATCTACATGCTGAAGAACTACCTCGTCACCATCCCGGCCTCCATCGAGGAGGCGGCGGCCCTTGACGGATGCTCGCGGCTGCAGACCGTCCGGAAGGTGATCCTGCCGCTGGCCCTGCCCTCCCTGATGGCGACCGGGCTGTACGTGTTCATGATCGCGTGGAACGAGTTCCTGTTCGCGCTGCTGTTCCTGGCCGCCGACCCCGGCCAGTGGACGGTCTCCCTGGGACTGGCCCAGCTCTCCAACGGCATCGAGGTGCCGAAGACGATCCTGATGGCCGGTTCCGTGGTGCTGACGATCCCCGTGGTACTTCTGTTCTTCGCCGCCGAACGACTGCTCACCGAGGGTCTGACCAGCGGCGCCGACAAGAGTTGAGCCCTGGGGGACACATGATGACGTCGAGTCAGGCCAGCGCGGGCGCGCTGCTGCAGCTGATCCGCAGCGGGCGCGCCAACACCCGGGCCGACCTCCAGAGCGCCACCGGGCTGTCCCGGTCCACCGTGGGTCAGCGCCTCGACCTGCTCAACGGCGCCGGGTGGCTGCGCCACACCACGGGAGCCTCGACCGGTGGCCGCCCGTCCCACCGGATCGCCTTCGACCCGAGTCACGCCTCGGTCATCGCCTTCGACCTGGAGACCCGGCACGCCCGCGCCGCCGTCCTCGACCTCGCGGGCACCATCCTGGCCGAGCACACGGGCCCCATGGACGTGGCCGAGGGACCCGACCACGTCCTGGACCGGCTGGCCGAGTGGTTCCCCGACCTGATCGCGGCGGCCGGCGTCCCGGCCTCTCACGTCGCGGGCATCGGGCTGTCCGTGCCGGGCCCGGTCGACTGGGAGTCGGGGCGGGTGATCGAGCCGCCCATCATGCCGGGCTGGGACCGGTACCCCATCCGGGAGCGGCTCCAGAAGGCGTACGCGGCGCGGATGGGCCTGGACGCGGAGGCCGACCCCGTCCCGGTGCTGGTGGACAACGACGCCAACCTCATGGCGCTGGCCGAGCACCAGGCCAATCACCGCGACTGCTCGTCCTTCCTGCTGCTGAAGGTCTCCACCGGCATCGGCGCGGGTGTCGTCATCGGCGACAGCCTCTACCGCGGCATCGACGGCGGCGCCGGCGACATCGGGCACATCCGCCTGCACGACCGGTCCGACGCGCTGTGCATGTGCGGCTCCCACGGCTGCCTCGCGGCCGTCGCCAGTGGGCGTGCGATCGCCAAGGAGCTGGCCGCCCTCGGCCTGGACACCGCGTCCGGACGGGACGTGCGGCGCCTGCTCAACGAGGGCCATCCGGACGCCGTACGGCTGGCCCGGGAGGCCGGGCGGCGGGTGGGCGAGGTCCTGGTCACCGTCGTGACGCTACTCAATCCCGGTGTGCTCATGATCGCGGGTGAGCTGTCCGGGGTGCCCTTCCTGACCGGGGTGCGCGAGTTGGTCTACCAGCGCGCGATGCCCCGCGCCACGGCCAACCTCCAGGTCGTCACCTCGCGCCTCGGCGACCACGCGGGACTCGTCGGAGCCGCCGCCATGGTCGTGGAGCACCTCTACTCCCCCGCCGAGGCCGACGCCCGGCTCGACCGCCTCGCGCCGTGAGCGCACCGCCGCCCCCTCCCTGCACGCCCACCGAAAGCCTCAGGAAGACAGGAACACCGTGACCGCTGCCCCAACCCCCTGGACCGGCCGGCCCGTCGAGGTCGGACTCGTGGGCGCCGGCCCCTGGGCCCGCACCATGCACGCCCGGGTACTGGCCGCCGGACCCGAGACCCGGCTCGCCGCCGTCTGGGCCCGTCGTACGGAGGCCGCCCGCGAGACCGCCGAGCCCTACGCCGCCCATGTCGCCGCGGACTTCGACGAGTTGCTGGACCGCTGCGAGGCCGTGGCCTTCGCCGTGCCGCCCGCCGTCCAGGCCGAGCTGGCACCGCTGGCGGCGAAGCGGGGTAAGGCCCTGTTGCTGGAGAAGCCGCTCGGGCCCGATCTGGCCTCGGCCCGCCGGGTGGCCGACGCGGTCGCGGAAGCCGGTGTGGTCTCCCAGCTCGTACTGACCAAGCGCTACCACCCGGCCACCCGGGCCTTCCTGGAGGCCGCGCGCGCCGTCGACGTGGCCGGGGCCCGCTCCTGCTACCTCCACGGTGCCTTCCTGCAAGGCGAGTTCGCCACCGGCTGGCGCCTCGAACACGGTGCCCTGCTCGACCTCGGCCCCCACCTGCTCGACCTGCTGGATGCCGCGATCGCCCCCATCACCGGCCTCCGCGCCTCCGGCGACCCGCGCCGCTGGGTGGAACTGACCTGCGAGCACGAGAACGGAGCCGTGAGCCAGGCCTCCCTGTCCGGCTCGGTGGCCGTCCCGCGCACCCTCACCCGCGTCGAGCTCTTCGGCCCCGCGCAGCCGCTGGTCTACGACACGGCCGACATCGACCACGAGGAGTGCTGGCCCGTCCTGCTCCACGACTTCGCGACGGCCGTCCGCACCGGCACGCCGACCCCGGTCGACGCACAGCGCGGCCTGTACCTGCAGAGCCTCCTCGACCGGGCGGTACACGGCTGACCGACGGACGCGACGGCCCGCGTTCAGCGGGTGTCCGTCAGACCGCCCGTACGCGGTCGGCGCCGCCGGCCGGCGGCGCCCGGCAATCGCGTGTCCGGAGCTCAGAGCCTCAAACAGCTCCGTCGGGTTCAGTCGACGACCGCGGTGGCCTCGACCTCGATCAGGTGCTCGGGCACGTCCAGCGCCGCGACGCCCAGCAGGGTGGCCGGCGGTGCCGCGGTGACCCCCAGCTTCGCGGTCGCCCGGGCGATGCCCTCCAGCAGCAGGGGCATCTTGTCGGGGGTCCAGTCGACGATGTGCACGTTCAGTTTCGCCACGTCGTCGAAGGAGGCACCGGCCGCGGCCAGCGCGGTGGCGACGTTGAGGTAGCACTGCTCGGCCTGGGCGGCGAGGTCGTCCGCGCCGACCGTGGCGCCGTCGGCGTCCCACGCGACCTGTCCGGCGACGAAGACCAGCTTCGATCCGGACGCGATCGACACCTGCCGGTAGACGTCGATCTCCGGCAGTCCCTCGGGGTTCACCAGGGTGATGGCCATGACGTGTCTCTCCTTGCCGTTCACTCTCTTGTGGTTACTCGGGAACCGTAGGAGAGTGGCCGCTGACATGGAAGAACGCACTTTTCAGTGACTGGGGAACCCGATGGTTACCAAGCAGTTCACGGGCTCGCCCGACGACGCGGACCTGACGCGCGCGGACTCCCTGGCACGGGAGATCTTCTCGGACATCGCCAACAAGTGGGCGCTTCTGCTCATCGAGGCGCTGGGCGACCGCACCCTGCGTTTCGGTGAGTTGCGGGACGAGGTCGAGGGCATCAGCCACAAGATGCTCACGCAGAACCTGCGCATGCTGGAGCGCAACGGGCTGGTGGAGCGGTGCGTGCACCCCACAGTGCCGCCGCGGGTCGAGTACACCCTCACGGAGCCGGGGCGGGGGCTGCTGAAGACGACGCACCACATGTGCGACTGGACGCACCGGTACCTGGGCCACATCGAGGCTTCCCGTCGCGGCTTCGGAGCCTGACGGGCGCCGACCGGTTCAGCGCCGTCGGCGAGCGGGACCGCGGAAGACGGCCAGCCGCAGCACGACGAAGCGCACGACGGTGACGGCGACGGACGTGGCGGCGAGTACTGCGGTCTCGGCCGCGGGCGAGGCGCCGGGCTCGGCATGCCTGAACCACAGCACGGCACCGGACGTGACCAGGTAGCCGAGCAGGAAGAGGCCACCGGCTCCCAAGTGGGCGCGGGCCGCCCCCGCGGCGGTGTGCCGGAACGTCAGCCGCCGGTTCGCCTCGGTGTTCAGCACGGTCAGCACCAGCAGGGAGACCAGGTTGGCGGCGGCCGGTGGCCACCACAGGCGCAGCACCCAGTACAGCAGCGCCTGCCCGACGGTCGACACGACGCCGATCGCGACGAACCAGCCGACCTCCCGCGACCACACCGTGCGCCGCGTGGCGGGAGTAGGGAGCGGCTCGCGGGGCTCGGGAGTGACCGGTGACGCGTTCAGCCGAGCCACACGTCACGCCTCCACCCATGCCGACCGACCGTCAACTCCTGGTCGCGCAGCCTACTACGCCATCGTGAGACACTTTGCCTGGCCTTTGCCTTTCGGGAACCGAGCGGCCCCCGGGTGCGTTCATCCTGATAGCCGCGAGAAATCGCGACCAAGGACCAAGACGGACACGCAGCAGCAACAGAAGCCGAGGTGGCACGAGTGGCGATGTGGGACAAGATCAAGGACCAGGCCAAGACCTTCCAGCAGTCCCAGGGCACTCGAGGAGCGAGCGGCCCCGGACAGGGACCGCAGGGACCGCAGGGACCGCAGGGGCACCAGGGATCCGGCCGACCCGGCTCCTCCTCCGGCGGCTCCAAGGCCCAGCTGATCGGGATGTTCAAGACCCAGCTCGCTTCGGTCAAGACCGAACTCAAGAGCGGCGCCTACCGGGACGCCAGCATGGCCATGTGCGCCCTGGTCGCCGCGGCCGACGGACAGGTGGAGCCGGCGGAGCGGCAGCGCGTGGAGGAGCTGATCGTCTCCAACGAGGTCCTGCAGAACTTCCCGGCCGACCAGCTCCGCCAGCGTTTCAACCAGCACGTGGACAAGCTCGTCGCCAACTTCGAGATGGGCAAGAGCGAGGCCCTCCAGGTGATCGCCAAGGCCGCCAAGAAGCCCGCGGAGGCTCGAGCGGTCATCCAGACCGGCATGGTCATCGCCGGAGCCGACGGGGTCTTCGAGCCGTCCGAGCAGTACGCGATCCGTGAGGCCTGCACCGCCCTCGGCGTGGCGCCCTCGGAGTTCGGCGTCTGACCGACCTCGCCGTCCGGCGGACGGGAAAGCGTTTGACGGCCGTCGGCGTCGGGGGATCGGATGAGCCCCATGAGCTCAGCAAGGCAGACGCGGCAGGGCCTTCACCCCCTCGACGACCATCTCGTACGGCGCCTGGTCGCCGGGCAGTTCCCGCAGTGGGCGGGACTGCCGGTCGAGCGCTTCCCGTCCGGTGGCACGGTCAACGCGATGTACCGGCTCGGGGACGACCTGGTCGTACGGCTGCCGTTGATCGAGGGCGGGGTCGGGGACGTGCTGGCGGAGCGGGAGTGGCTGCCCCGCCTGTCGCCCCTGCTGCCCACCGCCGTCCCCGAGGTGCTCGGGGACGGCGGGCCCGGCGAGGGGTATCCGTGGCCTTGGTCGGTGTACCGGTGGCTGCCCGGAGAGCTTCCCGAGGCCGGAGCGCTGAGCGAACCCGCGCTGCTGGCCCGGGATCTGGCCGGGTTCGTGGCGGCGATGCGGAGCATCACCCTGCCGGACGCGCCGCAGGCCCATCGCGGCGGCCCGCTCGCCACGCTCGACGAGACGACCCGGTCCGCGCTCGAGGAGCTGCGCGGCCTCCCCGAGGAAGGTGTCGACTGCGATGCCCTGGCCGCCGTGTGGGAGGACGCCCTGCGGGCCCCGGCCTGGGACGGACCGCCGGTCTGGCTGCACGCCGATCTGATGCCGGGCAACCTGCTGGTGAACGGCGGCAGGCTGTCCTCGGTGATCGACTTCGGGTGCATGGGAGTGGGCGACCCGGCCTGCGATCTCTTCCCGGCCTGGAATCTGCTGCCAGCCGGCGCCAGGGAGGTCTTCCGCGAGGCGCTCGGCGTGGACGACGCGGCCTGGAGGCGCGGCCGCGGACGGACGCTCTCCCAGGCGCTGATCGCGCTGCCGTACTACCGCGAGACCAACCCGGCGATGGCCGGTAACGCCCGCCACGTCATCCGGGCGGTGCTGGCGGAGAAGGGCTGAGCGGGTCGGCCGCCCCACCTCCCGCGAGCTAGGGAGCGATGCCCACACCGTCGATCCGGCTCCACGCCCGCTCCTGCGCGGCGGTCATGGCGGGCCAGCCGAGTCCGCCCGGCCGGGGCCGCACCCGCGAGGCGTACGGCGCGGGCCGGAATCCGGGGTCGTAGAAGCAACCGTCGCCGTACATCGCGTCGAAGGCGCCGCAGGAGGCCGCGACCGAACTCGGGGTCGGCTTGCGGCCGGAGCGCGCCCAGGTGTCCAGCGCGGAGATGGAGTTGGCGTACTCGGAGTCGCTCAGCGAACTGTGCTCGGCCTCCTTCGTGAACGTCTGGACGAGATTGCCGCCCCGGCCGGCGCCCCGGAGTGTGGCACGGTAGGCCGCCTCGTGCTCCACGAAGGCCGTCGGGTCGTCGATCGCGTGCAAGGTGAGGACGGGGAGGGACACCCTGCCGGTGAGGTCGCTGTCGTAGGAGAGGTCACGGCGTGCGGAGGGGTCGGCCGAGAAGCGCTCGACGCCCGCGTTGAGCGCCTTGTCGTCGTGGGAACCCGAGTACCGCACACCCCGGTTGCTCCACGGGTTCCGGCCGCCGAGCCGGTTCGTCACGATGTCCCGGAACGTGAAGGTCGCGAATTTGAGATGCGACTCCAGGGTGCGCTCCGGGATGCGGGTGACGGCGAGGATGTCGTCGAGGTTGCGCTGCTGGAGCGCGGTCCGGTCCCCGGGTTCGGAGGCGTACCCGGTGCACTCCTGGAGACGGGCGCGGAGCCCGGCCGTCGTCATGGTGGAGTCCGGGCGCAGCCCCTGCCACAGCGGGTACTGCGGCTCGGTCGGGCGTGGGTGGTTGTGGCAGTAGTACTGGTAGACGGTCCGCAGGTCCACGCGGTAGTCGTAGCCGCGCGAACCGCCGCCGAGAACGCCGTTGGTCAGCAGCACTCCGTCGTAGGCGCCGGGCCGCCTGCCGTAGGTCTCCGCGACCTTGGCGGCGACGTTGCCGCCCCAGGACTGGCCGTGGAGGTAGGTCCGCTCCGGCCGGCCGAACCGCTCGGTGAACAGGCGGCGGACGTTCTCCGTGTCGGCGGCCGCCATCCGGGCTCCGTAGCCACCGCGGCGGTAGGCGGAGCCCGCCCACGCGTACCCTTCGTCGACCATCACCGCCCAGCGCGCCAGGTCGTCGGTGCTCCGGGACGGGTCCGAGGCGTCACCGAGGTCGGGGCCGCCGTGGGCGTGCACGACGAGGGACCCGTTCCAGTCCACGGGCACGGCCATCGTGTAGTGGGCGCCGTTGGCGTCCTGGCCGGTGTAGCACCGCGCCTTGCCTGCCAGGTCGGGCGGGCAGGCGGTCTGCGCGGGCGAGGCGGGCCCCGCGTGAGCGGCCGGTACGTTGCCGAGCGTGCCGAGGAAGACGGCGGTGAGGACGGCGGCCACCACCGCCGGACGGCGTCGGCGGTGGGAGGCCCAGGGGACACGGGTAGACGCGTCAGGTGTGGTCACGAAGCGGCTCCTGTACGTGCTCGGCGCGAAGTTGCGCTGCGAGCCCGGATGCTAGGAATCCGCCGAGGCCGGGGCCACCCCTTCGATCATTGCGTTCATAGTGTTCGCCCGCGCACCGGAGGGTGCGGCCGGCTCAGCTGTCGTAGTCCACGGTCAGCTTCTCCGTGACCGGGTACGACTGGCAGGTCAGGACGTAGCCGGCGTCGACCTCGGCCGCTTCGAGCGCGTAGTTGCGGCGCATGTCGGCCCGGCCGTCGGTGACCTGGGCGCGGCAGGTGCCGCAGACGCCGCCCTTGCAGGCGAAGGGCAGATCGGGCCGGGTCTGCTGGGCGCCGTCGAGGATGCTCCGCTCCCGGGAGAGGGACGAGGTCGTGGAGCGGCCGTCCAGGGTGATGGTGACCTCGCTGACGGGTCCCTCGGGGCCGGCCTCCTCGTGGCGGACCTCCCGCACGGGCTCGTCGTCGGCGAAGAACAGCTCCCGGTGGACGCGGTCCGCCGGGACGCCGAGGCCGGTCAGCACCTGCTGGGCGTCGGCGACCATGCCCTGCGGGCCGCACAGCCACCAGTGGTCCGCGCTCTCCACGTCCACCAGGGCATCGACGAGCGCCGAGAGCCGCTCCGCGTCCAGGCGGCCGGAGAGCACCTCCGCCTCGCGGGGTTCGCGGGAGAGCACGTGGGCCAGGTGGAAGCGGGTCGGGTGGAGGTCCTTCAGGTCGGCCAGTTCGTCGGCGAACATCACCGTGTCGGTGCGGCGGTTGCCGTAGAACAGGGTGACGGTCGAGCGGTCGTCGGCGGCCAGCACCGACTCGGCGATGGACACCATGGGCGTGATGCCCGAGCCGGCGGCGATCAGCACGTGGTGGCCGTGCATGGTGAGGTCGGGCGTGAAGAAGCCGGTGGGGGCCATCACCTCGACGGTGTCACCCGGACGCACCTCGCTCACCAGCCACGACGAGAACACGCCGCCCGGCACCACCCGGACCCCGATGCGCGGCACCGTACCGGCCGGTGCGCAGATCGAGTACGAGCGGCGCTCGTCCCGGCCGTCGATCTCGCGCCGCAGCGTGAGCGACTGCCCCGGCGCGAAGGCGAACTCCTCGGCCAGTTCGTCCGGGATCTCGAAGCTCACGGCCGCCGCGTCCGCGCACAGCCGCTCGACGGCGGCGACGCGCAGGCGGTGGAAGGCGGGACGGCGGCGGGTGCGCGCCGGTGGTGCCGAGGCGGACGCGGTCGCCGAGGCGGGGGCGGTCGGGGCCATCAGATCTCCTTGACGTACTCGAACGGCTCGCGGCAGGCCCGGCAGCGCCACAGCGCCTTGCAGGACGTGGCGGCGAAGCGGGAGGTCTCCTCGGTGTCCGCCGAGCCGCACCGGGGGCAGGGCACCGCGGGCCGGGTGGGCGACAGGACGAGGGAGACCGGGCCGCGGGGCGCGGCGCCGGGCGGGGCGATGCCGTGCTCGGCGAGCTTGCGGCGGCCGGCCTCGGTGATCCAGTCGGTGGTCCAGGGCGGGTTCAACACCGTGCGGATCTCCACGTGCGCGTACCCGGCGTCCCGCAGCCGCGTGGCGACGTCCGCCCGCATCTCGGCCATGGCCGGGCATCCCGAGTAGGTGGGCGTGAGGCTCGCGACCACCGTGCCGTCCCCGGTCACCTCGACGCCGCGCAGCACGCCGAGGTCGGCGAGGGTCAGCATGGGCAGCTCGGGGTCGGGCACCTGCTCGGCGACGTGCCGGGCGCGGTGGGCGTCCAGAGGGGCGAGGCCACTGTTCACCATGTTGCGTCCGGGTGTGCGCGGGCGACGCCCTGCAACTCCGCGAGGAGCGGCGCCAGATGTTCGGTGTGCTCGCCGGCTCGTCCGGAGCCGGGCAGCGGGCGGTACACCGGCAGGGTCAGTCCGGCCGCCTCGGTGACCTGGCGCAGGTCGTCGGCGACCGCGTCCCGGACGTCGTACGCGGTGTGCAGTTCGCCGAGGTACGGGGCGATCTGCTCCAGCGCCGCGCGCGTCCGGCGGTGCGACTCTTCCGTGCCGTCGCCCAGGCGTACGACCCACTCGGCGGCGTACTGCCGGTGGTACGTCAACTCCTTGACGCCCTTCGCCGCGACCGCCGCGAGGACCGGGTCGGGGTGGGCCTCCAGCCGCTGGAAGTGGGCCAGGCGCCAGCTGGAGAGGACCAGGAGCCGCACGATGGCGAACGCGAAGTCGCCGCCGGGCAGTTCGGCCAGCGTCACGTTGCGGAAGTCGCCGGCATCCCGGAAGTAGGCGTAGGCGTCCTCGTCGCGGCCGGTGCCGTCGACCTGACCCGCGCGCGAGTAGAGCAGACGGGCCTGGCCGAGGAGGTCGAGGCCGATGTTGGCCAGCGCCACCTCCTCCTCCAGCTCCGGCGCACGCGTGACCCACTCGGCGAGCCGCTGCGCCGAGACCAGGGCGTCGTCGGCGAGCGCCACGCAGTCCGCGGCCAGTTCACCGGCGTCGACGCCCTCGGGCACGGTGGTGTCGACGCCGTGCAGCGGGTCCTCGAAGCCGGTGCCGTAGGCCCAGCGGGTGTCGTCCTCGTGTCCCTCGGCCAGGGTCAGGTAGACGTGGTCGTCACTCATGCCCTGCTCCTAGATGTGGGGGACGTCGTCGGGGATGTCGTAGAAGGTCGGGTGACGGTAGACCTTGTCGGCGCTGGGTGCGAAGAAGGGGTCCTTCTCGTCGCGGGTGGAGGCGGCGATGTGCTCGGAGCGCACGACCCAGATGCTCACGCCCTCGTTCCGCCGGGTGTAGAGGTCGCGGGCGTGGGTGAGGGCCATGGTGTCGTCGGCGGCGTGCAGCGAGCCGACGTGGACGTGGTTGAGGCCGCGCTTGCCGCGCACGAACACCTCGTACAGCGGCCAGCCCTGCTTGTCGGCGCTCATGCCGCCGCTCCCTTCTCCGTGCGGGCCGCATGCTTGGCCGCGTGGGCGGTGGCCGCCTCGCGCACCCAGGCGCCCTCCTCGTGGGCGGTCTTCCGCCGCTGGATCCGCTGCTCGTTGCACGGGCCGTCGCCCTTGATGACGCGCATCAGCTCGTCCCAGTCGGGGGTGCCGAAGTCGTGGTGCCCCGTCTCCTCGTTCCAGCGCAGCCGAGGGTCGGGCAGGGTGACGCCGAGCTTCTCGGCCTGCGGGACGGTCATGTCGACGAAGCGGCGGCGCAGTTCGTCGTTGCTGTGCCGCTTGATCTTCCAGGCCATCGACTGGGCCGAGTTGGGTGAAGCGTCGTCGGGCGGGCCGAACATCATCAGGGACGGCCACCACCAGCGGTCCACCGCGTCCTGGACCATCTCCCGCTGGGCGTCGGTGCCGCGCATCATGGTCATCAGCAGTTCGTAGCCCTGCCGCTGGTGGAAGGACTCCTCCTTGCAGATGCGCACCATCGCGCGCGCGTACGGCCCGTAAGAGCTGCGGCACAGCGGTACCTGGTTGCAGATCGCGGCGCCGTCCACGAACCAGCCGATCACGCCGACGTCGGCGAAGCTCGGGGTCGGGTAGTTGAAGATCGACGAGTACTTCTGGCGCCCCTCGATCAGCCGCTCGGTGAGGTCGTCGCGGTCCGCGCCGAGCGTCTCGGCGGCCGAGTACAGGTACAGCCCGTGGCCGGCCTCGTCCTGGACCTTGGCGAACAGGATCGCCTTGCGGCGCAGCGACGGCGCGCGGGTGATCCACTCGCCCTCCGGCTGCATGCCGATGATCTCCGAGTGGGCGTGCTGGGCGATCTGCCGGACCAGCGTCTTGCGGTAGCCGTCCGGCATCCAGTCGCGCGGTTCGATGCGCTGGTCGTGCGCGATCGTCGCGTCGAAGTGCTCCCGCAGCCCGTCCGGGGGCGGCGCCTCGGCGGCGTGTGTCGTGGTCATCGTCACCAGCTTCCCAACCGACCATTCGTTCGGTATCAGTGTGCCGCGTTTCCCGGTGCCGGGCAAGACCCGAGCCCTCGCCGACCACACTCTTGACAGGGCAACCGCACGGCTGGATTACTGGGCCCTGCCATGCGCTAACCGAATGGTCGGTCGGGAGACAAGGTGGTGGGACCACGTGGTGGGAAAGGTGTCGCGGGCCGCTGAGCCGACGCCTACGGAGGTGATGTTCTCCGCGGACGAGGCGTCCCGGCGGCTGGGCATCGAGCTGGTCGAGCAGGCTGAGGGAACCGCCGTACTCCGTATGACCGTGACCCCGGCGATGGTGAACGGACACGGGATCGCCCACGGCGGCTACCTGTTCCTGCTCGCCGACACCGCCTTCGCCTGCGCGTGCAACAGTCACGGCCCGGTGACCGTGGCGGCGGGTGCCGACATCGTGTTCGTCGCGCCGGCCCGCGAGGGCGACGTGCTCGTGGCGAGCGCCGAGGAACGCGCCCGGTTCGGCCGCAGCGGCGTCTACGACGTGACCGTGCGGCGCGCCGGAGAAGTGATCGCGGAGTTCCGCGGACGCAGCCGCAGCGTGCGGGACACTACGGCGCGCGAGACGCCGGGCACGACGACGAAGGAGTCGCGATGAGCAGCGAGCCGACGACCGGGGCGTCCCCGGCACCCCGACGGGGCGATCCCCTCCCCCACGACCTGCTGGACGACGCCGAGCGGCTGTCCCGTGAGCAGCTGAGGGAGCTGCAGCTCGACCGGCTGCGCACGACGCTGCGGCACGCCTACGAGAACGTGGAGCTGTACCGGAAGAAGTTCGACGCCGCTGGTGTGCAGCCCGACGACTGCCGGAGCCTCGCGGACCTGTCCAGGTTCCCCTTCACCACCAAGGCCGACCTGCGGGACACCTATCCCTTCGGCATGTTCGCCGTCCCGATGGCCGACGTGCGGCGCGTGCACGCCTCCAGCGGCACCACCGGCCGCGCCACCGTCGTCGGTTACACGGAGGGCGACCTGTCCATGTGGGCGGACGTCATCGCCCGTTCGATCCGGGCCGCGGGCGGCCGTCCCGGCCACAAGGTGCACATCTCCTACGGCTACGGGCTGTTCACCGGAGGCCTCGGCGCGCACTACGGTGCCGAGCGCGCCGGGTGCACGGTGATTCCGGCCTCCGGCGGCATGACGGCACGGCAGGTGCAGATCATCCAGGACTTCCGGCCCGAGATCATCATGGTCACCCCGTCCTACATGCTCACCCTGCTCGACGAGTTCGAGCGCCAGGGTGTCGATCCGCGCACCACCTCCCTGGAGGTCGGCATCTTCGGTGCCGAGCCGTGGACCGAGGAGATGCGCCGCGAGATCGAGGAGCGCATGGACATCCACGCCGTCGACATATACGGGCTGTCCGAGGTGATCGGCCCTGGTGTGGCGCAGGAGTGCGTCGAGACCAAGGACGGGCTGCACGTGTGGGAGGACCACTTCTACCCCGAGGTGGTGGACCCGCTCACCGACGCCGTGCTGGCCGAGGGCGAGGAGGGGGAGATCGTCTTCACCTCACTCACCAAGGAGGCGCTCCCGGTCATCCGGTACCGCACGCGCGACCTGTCGCGGCTGCTGCCGGGCACCGCCCGGCCCGCGTTCCGCCGGATGCAGAAGGTCACCGGGCGCTGCGACGACATGATCATCCTGCGCGGGGTGAACGTCTTCCCCACCCAGATCGAGGAGATCGTGCTGCGTACGCCGGGCGTCGCGCCGCACTTCCAGATCCAGCTCACCGAGCGCGGCCGCATGGACCACATGACCGTGCGGGTCGAGGCGCGCCCCGACGCCGGTCCCGAGCGGCGCGCGGCCGCCGCCGGGGCGATCCGACAGGGCGTCAAGGACGGCGTGGGCGTCACCGTGGAGGTGGAGATCGTCGACCCGGAGACCCTGGAGCGCTCACTGGGCAAGCTCCGCAGGGTGAGGGATCTGCGCCAGGCGTGACCGTCGGCCGGCAGAGGGACGAAACGTGAGCACCGACACGTCTGTTCACCTCTCGTGCTGGTGTGCGGAGGGGTACGGATGGGCAGTCACTGCATGATCGGGGGAGGTTGAGTTCGTCCTGGGGGGAAAGCCCGTGCGTGTGTGTGTGATCGGTGCAGGTCTGTCGGGGTTGGCGGTGGCCCACGCCCTCAAGGAGCGTGGCATCGGGTTCGTCTGCCTGGAGAGGGCTGCCGACGTCGGCGGGATCTGGCGTCAGCCGGAGGCGGATGAGCGGGGCCCCGGGTACCTGTCGCTGCACCTCAACACCGCCAAGCAGCTGACCGGTTACGCCGGCTTCCCGATGCCGGACTCGTATCCGCTCTACCCCCGGCACAGCCAGGTCGCCGCCTATCTGCGCGACTTCGCCGACCGGGCCGGCCTGCGCGACCACGTCGAACCGCGGACCGAGGTGGTGTCCGTGGACCAGGACGCGGACGGCATGTGGACGGTGGTCAGCCGGGACGCGCACGGCGCGATGGCGTCGAGGCGGTTCGAGCAGGTGGTCGTCGCGTCGGGCCACCACACGGACCCCGCTCTGCCGAACCCGCTCCCGGCGGGTTCCGAATTCTTCACCGGAACGATTCTGCACTCCCTCGACTACCGCGACGGCGGCGACTTCGCAGGCCGGCGCGTCGTCGTGGTGGGGCTCGGCGCCTCGGCGGTGGACATCGCGGCGGACCTCTCCCGGCATGCCGCCGAGACCGTGCTCTCGGTGCGCCGGGGGCTGCACATCGTGCCCAAGCAGCTGTACGGGAAGTCGCTCGACGAGATCGCCGAAGCACCGTGGTGGAACGACATGTCCTTCGCTGAGCGGCGCAAGTGGGCCGAGGAGGCCCTCCTCGTCGCGCGCGGCAGGCTGGCGGACTACGGCCTGCCCGAGCCCGACCATCCGCTCTTCTCCTCCGCCACGACCCTCTCGGACGAGATCCTCAGCCGGATCCGGCACGGCGCCGTGACTCCGAAGCCCGCGATCGCCTCCTTCGACGGCGACCGGGTCGTCTTCACCGACGGCACCCGGGTGGCGGCGGACGCGGTCGTGTACTGCACCGGCTTCCACATGACCTTCCCCTTCCTGCCCGCCGGTTGCCCGGTGGCGGCGGACGGCTCGGTCGAGCTGTACAGACGGGTGGTCCCGGCCGGCCGGCCGGGCCTGTACTTCGTCGGACTCGTCCGTCCCGTGGGAGCGATCACCCGGTTGGTGGAGGCCCAGGCGCGGTGGGTGGCGCGGATCATCGACGGCGAGACCGAGCTGCCCGCGGCGGAGGAGATGCGCGAGGAGATCGGCACGTACCTCGCCGGCATCGTCCAGCGCTACGGCCGGACCCGGGGCGCCTCGATCCAGGTCGACGTGGGCCCCTATCTGGCGGAGTTCCAGGAGTCGCTGCCCGTGTAGCCGTACCGACGGGCGCCGGCGCCCGGCCGTCCAGTCCATGACCAGGGCTCCCGGTGTGTTTCACCGGGAGCCCTGTGGTGTCCGGAGGGTCCGCTAGTGCACCGCCACCGGGTGGCGGACGGCCTCCACGACCGGTGGCCTGACCGCGTACGCCTCCGAGGAGAGGTAGGCCGTCACCCGCGGCGGGCGGTCCTGCTGGTGGGCCAGTGCCAGGTAGGCGATCAGCCCCACGCCGTCCTCGGGCCGCCGGTCGGTGACCGCGGCCAGGGCACGGACCAGCGCCGAGGCGTCCATGCCGTGGTGGCGCAGCACGCTTGCCGCCCGTGCCAGGGCCTCCCCGTCGTTCCCGGCGTAGTCCCTGACCGGGATGTGCAGGGTGAAACCGCTCGGCCGGGCGGTGGCGGTGTCGGTGAAGGAGTGGCAGGACAGACCGGGCCGCCCGCTGAGCCCGGTCACGTCGGGGCCGAGGCCCGCGGCCGTCCGGAAGAATCCCTCGATCGCCGCGGGGCCGGGTCCGGGGGACATGCGGGACAGCCGCCCGGCCTGGCCGGCCGTGAGGTCGTCGTGGCGCACGTAGACCTTCGCCCGGGGCTGCTCCCAGTCCCCCAGGTCCAGGGCGAGGAAGGGGTACCCGCTCCCCTGGGGCAGGTTGTCGAAGGCCTGCCGGTGGCCCAGCCGGTGCAGAGCCTCGCGCACCGTCCCGGCGGAACGTTCCGCCCCGTTCGCGGCCGGGTTCAGATAGACCTTGACCTTGGGCACACCGCCCGGTCTCAGTTCCAGGGCGCACCACAGGGCCAGGGCACCCTGCGGTGAGGGCGGGAGGAAGAGGTCCGCGAGGTCGTCGAGCGGTCCGGTGGTGAAGTTCCAGCGCCGGGCCATCGCCCGGAGCGCCTCGAGTCCGACGCGGCCGCCCCGGGCCAGGCTGTCTGCGCCGCAGCCCGGGTCCAGGAGCACCCGCAGGGCGGGGGCCGCGTCGGGCTGGAAGGAGAGCGAGAACTCCACGGGGGTGTGGTCGTCGGACAGGAAGGTGCGGCTGGGTGGCGGCAGGTTCAGCGGCCGCTCGGCCACCGGGCCCAGCGAGTCGGTCAGGACACGGGCGTACGTCTCGACGTCGGCCTCGGACAGGCCGGCGACCGCGCCGAGTCTTCGCAACTGGCCGCCGGTGAAGGCGCCGAGCGTCTGTGTGCCCCGCAGGCCCGTGTCCGTCGGTGCGGCGGTCACCGGCCCGTCCCCGGCCGGGGCCGCACAGCGAGATACCCGCCTGGGGAGGCGGGTATCCGGGGATTCGGCGGCGGGAAAGCGGCGTTCGTGGATATGTGGTCCACGACACCTCCTTTTACTCGTAAGCAACTTGAATGCCGCGTTGCTCACTACCCGTGCCGTTGAACCTTCATGCGGGAGGGGCAGGTTGGGAGGGTGTTGCGCATGTCACCGTGTGAGCCAGTTGAGGAACTGGCTCCACATGCCGTTGCGTTCGGCCGGACGGGTTTGGCTCGCCGCCTTCTCCTGGTCCGCCCCGGCGCCCGGCTGCGGGTCACCGCGCCGCCCGGACCGCACCGGGGTGAAGCGGGCCGGGAGGGTGGCCAGGGCCCGGTTGAAGGGACCCGGACGCCACGTCAGGCTGTCCTCGGGGACGGCGAGTTCGACGTCGGGCAGTTCGTTGAACAGATGCTCGATTGCGGTGACCGTGATGTGCCGGGCCGGTTCCTTGGACGGGCAGGCGTGCGGGCCCGCGCTCCAGGCCAGGTGCGCGCGGTTGCTCCCGGCCTGGCGCGAGGCCTTCAGGGTCGGGCCGGTGTTGGCCGCGGCGAAGCTGACCAGGACCAGGTCGCCCGCCTGAAGTCGCTGTCCGGCGAGTTCCGTGTCGGCGGCCGGGTAGTGCGGCGCGTAGTTCGACATGGGAGGGTTCTCCCACAGCGTGTCGTCGAGGGCCTCGTCGATGAGGCCGCCTTCCCGGGCGTACCGCTCGTGGGTGAGGAGCCGGTGCAGGGTGTTGCCGATGAGGTTGCGCAGCGGCTCGGCGCCCGCGCCCAGCAGCAGGGCGAGCTGGTGGACCATCTCCTCGTCGGTCAGCCGTGCCTCGTGCCGCATCAGCCAGGAGGTGACGTCGTCACCGGGCTTGCTCCGCTTGAGCGCGACCAGCTCCCCCACCGCCTGGAACAGCACCGCGGTGGCCTTGTCGGCGTTGACGCCGTCGAACATGCCGGAGATGCCGAACAGCACCCGGTCGCCGATGTCGGCGGGGCAGCCGAAGAGTTCGTTGAACACGAACAGCGGCAGCTGCTTGGCGTAGTCGCCGAGCAGGTCGGCCGAGCCGCGGCCGCCGAACTGGGAGATGAGGTAGCCGGAGATCTGCTCGGTGCTCCGGCTCAGCCGGCGGGTGTCCACCTTCGCCATGCTGTCGGTGACCGCCTGGCGCAGGCGCAGATGGTCGGCGCCGTCGGCGAACATGCAGTTGGGCCGGTAGGCGAGCAGCGGCGCGACGGGGCTGTCCGGGCCCACCTTGCCCTCGTTGAAGTCCCGCCAGCGACGCGCGTCCTTGCGGAAGGAACCGGAGTCCTGCAACAGCTGGAGTGCCGCCGCGTAGTCCGTGACCAGCGTCGCCTCGACCCCCGGGGCCAGTTCGACGGGCGCGGCGGCCCCGTAGTGGCGCAGGTACTCGTAGTACGCCTGCGGGTCGGCGGCGAACTCCGGCCCGTGCAGCGGCACCCGGGCGCCTGAGCCGTGGGCCGGGCACCCGGGCGGCGGCACCGGGGCGGTGTCGTGGGCGTTCATGTCTGCTCCCAGCTCCTAGCGGGTGCGGTCCAGCAAGTAGCGGACGAGGGTGGTCAGTGCGGCGGCCGAGGACTTCTCGTCGCGGGCGTCGCAGGTGACGACGGGGGTGTCGTCGAGCAGGTCCAGTGCCTCGCGCAGCGCCCGCTCGTCGCGCAGCGGTACGCCGTCGAAGTGGTTGACGGCGATGGCGTAGTCGAGTCCGTAGTGCTCGATGAGGTCGATCACGGGGAACGAGTCGGCCAGCCGCTCGGGGTCGACCAGCACCAGGGCGCCCAGCGCGCCGCGGGCCATGTCCTCCCACATCTGGACGAAGCGCTGCTGGCCGGGCGTGCCGAACAGGTAGAGCACGACGCGGTCGCTGATGGTGAGGCGGCCGAAGTCCATGGCGACCGTGGTGGTGGTCTTGCCCTGGACCCCCTTGAGGTCGTCGACCGCCTCGGCGGCCTGCGTCATCGTCTCCTCGGTGGACAGCGGCTCGATCTCGGAGATGGAGCCGATGAGGGTGGTCTTGCCCACCGCGAAGTGCCCGACGACGAGGATCTTCACCGCGGTCTGGGTCGCCCCGCCGCGTACGTAGTCCCGCTCATCCAAACTTGGCGCGGAGCCCATTGAGCACCTCCTGAAGGATCTCCCTGTCGGCCAGGCGCGCGGGGGCCACCGGCGGGCGGGTCATGACGTAGCCGCCTTCCATGAGGGAGGCCAGCAGGATCCGCACCACGCCCAGCGGGAAATGGGTGTGTCCGGCGATCTCGGCGACCGAGAGGTAGCCGGCCGAGCAGAGTTCCAGCAGGCTCTGCTCCTCGGGGGACAGCCGGGTCGGCCGCCGCGCGTCCTCGGCGGAGGCGGTGACCAGGGTGATGAGGGAGAGGTGCTCCTCGTCGGGCAGGCCGCGGCCCTTGGTGATGACGTACGGCCGTACTAATTCGGCGGCCTCCGGCTCCCAGCCGTCGCGGCCGGTCATGAGCGGGTGCCGAGGTTCTCGCGCGGCGGTGTCGTCAGCCGCTTGCCGAGCTGGGCGACGAGCTGCTGCATCCGGAAGGTGATGTCCGCCATGTCGACCTCAGGGGAGGCGGAGACGCCGAGGTAGGCGCCCTCGCCGGCGGAGATCAGGAACACCCAGCCGCCGTCGAACTCGACCAGGGTCTGCCGCCACGCCTGGTGCGGGTCCTCACAGAAGAAGGCGAGGGTGCGGCTGAGCGACTGCACACCGCTCATCGCGGCGGCGACCCGGTCCGCGTCGTCCTTGTCGAAGTCCTGTGTCCGGGCCATCAGCAGGCCGTCGGCGGAGATCAGGACCGCGTGCAGGGCCCCGGGAATCTCCAGGGCGCTGTCGAGCATCCATGACAGATCGTCGTTCACGAGTCCTCATGTCCTTCTCTGCTTGCACCAGGTGTTCTGCTCGTCCGGTCCGTGTCCTCCGGCCGGGTGACGCGGCCGGTCTGCGTGCCCCGCTGGAAGGCACCCATGATCTGTGCCTGCTCGGAGTCGGAGCGGCCCGCTTGGCGCGGGGCGGAGGAGCTGCCGGGCACGATGGCCATCGGGCGCTTGCGGCGCCGCCGGGGCAGACCGTCATCGGTCTGGGACGTGGTGAGCGCGGTCTCCGGTCCGCCGTCGGGGCCGGGCCGGGACGCGCCACGGGCGGCTGGGGCGGGTGCCTTCTTCTCCGGCATGGCGGTGAGCAGTTCGTGCGGCAACAGGACCACCGCGCGTACACCTCCGTAGGGGGAGGAGGAGTCCACCGACACCTCGAAGCCGAAACGCTCGCACAGCAGGCCGATGACCGCGAAGCCGAACTGGGGTGGATTGCCGAGCCCCGCCACGCCCGAGGCTCGCTCGGTCGCGAGCAGTTTGTCGGCGCGGGCGCGTTCCTCGTCGCTCATGCCGACACCGGCGTCGTCGACGACGACGCAGATGCCCTTGGGCACGGTCCGGATGTTGATCTCGACGACGGTGTCCGGGCTGGAGTAGCTGGTGGCGTTGTCGAACAGCTCGGCGAGGGCCAGGGCGACGGGTTCGACGGCCCGGCTGGTGATGCCGAAGTCGACCTGGGAGAGGATCTCCACCCGGCGGAAGTGCCGGATCCGGCCCTGGGCGCTGCGCACCACGTCGTACACCGAGGCGGTGTCACGCCGGCCGCCGAGCCAGCCGTCGCACAGCACCGCGATGGACTGGGCGCGCCGGCCGAACTGCGAGTTGGTGTGGTCGATCTCCAGCAGGTCCTGGAGCAGGGCCGAGTCCCCGTACTTGGTCTGCAGCCGGGAGAGCACCAGCTGCTGTTCGGCGGCGAGGCCCTGCAGGGTCCGCATGGCCGATTTCAGGACGGTCTTCGTCTCGTCCTCGGCCCGCTCCTGAGCCGCCCGCACGGACTTCCCGTAATCGTTCTCCAGCTCCGTGTAATGATCCCTGAGCCCCTGAACCTGCTGCCGCAGAACTCGCGCCGCCCTGCGCTGGCGGCTGATGAGCGCGACGGCGGCGACGAGGGCGACGAGAAGGACCCAGAGCAATGGGTTCCCTATGTATTCCGTCATAAGACTCTCTTCAGGCGACTGACGGCCGGATTGCTGCATTCCCGTCTACGCGGGCGGCCCGGTGGACTGCCCGCACCGGGGTTGCCGCCCGGGCTGTCCCTGAAGTCGGGGATGCCGTCTTTCACCCATCCGCCCGCTCCGCAAACGCGGTGATCGTATCACCGCGTGATCAGGTGAATTTCCGTCAAGAACTGTCCAAGCAGGACTGGTTGGGACCGGCACATACCTCGACTTCGGCGGTGGGTACAGTCGGCCCCGTGAAAGATGCACAAGACACCTTCCGGTCGACCCCGGGCCCGGCGCGGGACGGCACTGCGTGACGCCGGAGGCCATGGCCGCGGTGTTCGCCGCGGGCGTCGGAGCCGGCGCCATCAACAGCGTCGTCGGCTCCGGAACGCTGATCACCTTTCCCGTGCTGCTGGCCACGGGGCTGTCCCCCGTCACCGCCACGGTCTCCAACGCGCTCGGCCTCATCCCCGGCTCCGTCAGCGGGGCGATCGGCTACCGCAAGGAGCTGGCCGGCCAGCGTCGGCGCATCCTGAAACTGGGCGTCGGGGCCCTGATCGGCGGCCTCGCGGGCGCCACACTGCTGCTGGCCCTGCCGGCCGACGCGTTCGAGACGATCGTGCCGGTCCTGGTGGGTCTGGCCCTGGTGCTGGTGGCCCTCCAGCCCCAGATCGGCAGGCTGGTGCAGCGCCGCCGCGCCCGCACCGGCGCCTCCCCACGCCGTGACGGCGGCCCGCTCCTGTTCACCGGTCTGACGCTCGCCAGCGTCTACGGCGGCTACTTCACCGCCGCCCAGGGGATCATCTACCTGTCCCTGATGGGCATGCTCCTCGACGAGCCCCTGCAACGCCTGAACGCCGCCAAGAACGTCCTGGCCGCCATCGTCAACACCGTCGCCGCGCTCTTCTTCCTCTTCGCCGCGGACTTCGACTGGACCGCCGTCGCGCTCATCGCGGTCGGCTCGGCCCTCGGCGGTTACCTCGGAGCCAAGGTGGGTCGCCGCTTCAGCCCGCTCGTCCTGCGGATACTGGTCGTGTCGGTCGGCACCGTCGCCCTCGTGCAGCTGCTGCTCCGCTGACCCGGCAGGGGCCCGCGGCCCTTCTCGGGTCCGTGGGTTGAAAGGCGGCCGGAGGTGGAATGTGCCCCACCACCCGCCCGCCCACACCCTGACCGCGCCCGCGGGGCCGTGGCGAACACCACGCCCTCGCGCGGATTGTTCCGGGCGGTGACCAGGGAAGCCATGGAGGCGCCCAAGATCGAATCGAAGGGACGCACCCTCGTGACGCTCGTAGCGCCTCCCCCCATACCCAGGGCAGCGGGTTCGCTGCCGCTTCTGGGTCACGCGATACAGCTCCTGCGCGACAACCTCGGCTTCATCGCCTCACTGCGCACCTCCTACGGTCCGCTCGTCGAGATAACCCTCCAGCCCGGCACCCGCACACTGGTCGTCCAGGACCCCGACCTCATCCGCGCCATGCTGACCGACCTCGGACCGAGCCTCGACAAGGGACGGTTCTTCGAGAAGATGGGCCAGTTGCTGGGCGACTCCGTCGTCACCGCGGCCGGCCAGGTCCACGTCCGCAGACGACGCCAGCTCCAACCCGCCTTCGCCCGCGACCGGATCGCCCGCTACGTCGACACCATGCGCGGCGAGACCGAGGCCGCCGTCGACGGCTGGGCCCCCGGCCGCAGACTCGACGTGCGCGAGGCCATGGTCGGGCTCAGCCTGAACATGCTGGCCAAGACCGTGTTCTCCGGCAGCCTCGACGACACCACCTTCCGCCGGCTGCGCGCGGACCTCTCGGTGGTGATGAACGGCGTCGGCGCCCGGGTCATGCTGCCCGACTGGATCGAGCGCCTGCCGCTGCCCGTCAACCGCCGCTTCACCGCGGCACGCGACGCCGTACGGGCCACCATCGACCGGGCCGTCACCGACCTCCAGGCCTCCGGCCACGACACCGGCGACATGCTCTCCCTGCTCCTGCGCACCACCGACGAGGAGACCGGCCGGCCGCTGACCGGCCACCAGATCTCCTCCGAGATCCTCACCCTGGCCGTGGCCGGCACCGAGACCACCGCCTCGGTGCTGTCCTGGGTGCTGTACGAACTCGCCCGGAATCCCGGTGTGGAGGCGCGGGTGCTGGACGAACTCGACGAGGTGCTCGGCGACCGGCCGGTCACCTTCGACGACCTGGGCAGGCTGCCGTACCTGAAGAGGGTCGTCGACGAGACCCTGCGGCTGCACCACACCGGGTGGCTCGTCACCCGCCGCACCGTCGCCGAGACCCGGCTCGGCCCGTGGACCGTGCCCGCCGGGACCGAACTCGCCTACTGCCAGCACGCACTCCACCGCGACCCCGGACTCTTCCCGGATCCGCTGAGGTTCGACCCCGACCGCTGGCTGGACAGCGACCAGCCCCGGCCCACGCACGCGTTCCTGCCCTTCGGCGCGGGCAAGCACAAGTGCATCGGTGACCGGTTCGCCCTCACCGAACTCGTCACCGCCATCGCCACGATCACCCGGCGGGTGCGGCTGGAACTCGCTCCCGGTCAGACGGTGCGGCCCGTCGCCGCGGCCACTGTGCGGCCCCGAACCCTGCTGATGACCGTGCGCGACAGAAGGGACTCACCGGCCCCGCCCGCCGGCTGAACCGACATACCGGGCCGGGCGGGAGGCTCCCCCAGCCGGGCCTGGCCCTCCCCCACAGCACGTTCTGGGAAAGCGGGGGTTGTTGTCCCACAACCCCGCCCGACACGTTTAGCTGCTCCCC